>NZ_JBNHES010000008.1:0-182599 GCF_050591105.1 Methylobacterium endophyticum | reverse complement strand
GACCGGGAGGCGCTGCTGGCGTTCTACGACTTCCCGGCCGAGCACTGGGACCACCTGCGCAGCTCGAACCCGATCGAGAGCGTGTTCGCCACGGTGCGGCATCGGACCGTGCGGACCAAAGGGGCGCTCTCGGCCACGACCGCCAAGCTGATGGTGTTCAAGCTGGTGATAGCGGCCTCGAAAACCTGGCGCCGGCTGAAGGGCGAAAACCAGTTGCCGAAGGTCGTGGCCGGCGTCATCTTCCGCGACGGGACCGAGGTCACCGCGAGCCCAGATCACCGCGCCGCCTGACCGCCGCCGTCACCTAAAATCCTGCATAGCTCCGGGCAGCGTGACACCGCCGGAGCCGCGGCTTGGCGCGAGAACTCCTGGCATCCGCGTCGGCGCGCAGGGCTCGGCGAAGACACCAAGAGGCTCTCGGCTACCTCACGCCCGAGCAAGCTGAACGGGATGCGGGCTAAACACCCCGTGTCCGTTAAGTCGGGGGAGGTTCAATTCAAGTTTCCTGCTCGATGACCCCACGCCAGCCCAGGCCGCGGTAGGTCTCGTAGCCGGGCGTCGCGTGGAAGGCGACCAATCGGCCGCTCTCGTTTGGGTAGTGCCCCTGCTTTTGCCCGTCGGTGCGCAGGGGATAGACCTCACTGAGTACGCCGCGTCCCTGCGAGCAGGCGATCACCCTGTTCTGGACATCGAGCAGCATCACGCGGGTACGGTCGCGCTCCTCAGGCGAAATCCGAACGCCCTCGACGATGGCGCGAGCCTGCGGCTGCCAGTCGAAATGGATCGCCAGGACGCCGAGCGGCGCAGCGTCGGTACGCCCGCCCGTGCGCACGCTGGCGCAGTAGGTCGCGACCTGCGCGCCCCCGAGCCGCGGCTCGGTGCGGATGTCGGCGGCGGCGAACGCGTCGCCGTTGCGCAGGGCTGTAGCCTCGCGGAACCATGGCTCGGCGCCGACCTGCGCACCAATGACCTGCGGGTAGGTGCCGGGCCGCCCGTTGGCGAGGACGCGGCCGTCGTTGTCACATAGCCAGAGGTCGAGATAGACGGTGTAGGCGGACAGGATCACACCGAGCCGCTCAGAAGCGTAGGTGGCCGATGCCGGATTCGGCTCGGCGGCACAAGCGACAACTGCCGCATCGGTAGCCCACCAGCGCACGTCGCAGGTGCGCTCGTAGAGGTTCCGGTCGATCAACTCGACGGCGTTCAGTGCAAGGTCGATGCTGCGTGTGGCGCGAGCCTGCGCGGCGAGACGCTCGACCGCCTGGGTGAGGCCGTCCACGCTTGTGCCGAGGCCGTGCCCGAGCGCTGCCGCAAGGCGCTCGACATCCGCCGAGACGGTTCGCACTTCCTGCGCCACGATCGCGAACCCAGCACCCTTCTCGCCCGCATGAGCAGCCTCGATGAGCGCGTTGAGTGCAAGCAGTCTCATCCGGCCGGTGATGGTTTTGATCGAGCCCAGATCAGTGCTGGCCTTTTCCTTAAGCACGCGTGCTGCGTTCGTGACCACCATCGACAAATCGTTGCTTTCCATCATGCCGGTCATCCAATCTTCTTGTGCGAGGCGTGCTTTCCCTCCTGTTTCCCCCACTCGGTAGGTCGATATTGATTCTGCACGGATGCCTATTGGGCCGCGATGTTCAACGTGAGTTGGTCACTCGGGCCTTGCCCGAACAGTGCATCGATCACAGCCAGCGACATCGCGGCCTCTCGCGGCAATCTCTGCACGGTTGTGCAGGATGGTCGTCGCGATCGCGGCGAGATCGGCATGCCGCCAAGCCTCCGCTCGTACGGGCAGGAGGATGGATCATACCTGGGACGTGAGAACGAGCGCCAACGGTTTTAATTTAGCTGGCATAGATTAACAATTACCGAAGATCTTTCTCGTTTTCATGTAGTATTGTGCAGAATGAATTGCGTCAGAGTGTAATTCAACGAGATGATATGAGTTTTTTCTCTGGAATATTACTTCGTGTCCGTCGAGTTCGCATCGCTTTCAACTATTCATGAGAATGCGCGGACGCAACTTTTGGTGGCGGACAGCGGAGTCCGCACGCTTGAATTCGCCATCGGCATGAAGGTCGCAAGCGCTGCGCCGAGCCGGCTACGCGGGCGGATCTGGGTAGATCCAGCAATTGCGGTGGAAGTGGCTCTGGACGGTCCAAAAACATCGCGGCCTCGACCCTCTGCCGGCACCCATCCGGTGGACAAGGAGCGGCCGATGCAGATCGACGATCGCGGCACCTGAGGCTCATGCACTCGGCACTGCAGGTTCTGGCTCATGCGCCATCCTCCGGCTAGCCTGAGCCATTGCGATCAGCTTGGCGGCCGACAAGGGCTTCGATCGTGGCGTCGAGCGCCGGCAGGTTCATTTGCCCAACCACGTCGCCGATCCTCGCCACAGTGACGGATAAACCGTGCACGAGCGAGCGCCGCCGTCTGATCGGCCTCGACCATGAATCCGACGCTGCGAACGCCGCGGATGCTTGCCGGGGATGGTACCCGCCCCGACTTGCGTCGGGGCGGGCGTATCCACGGTGCGTGAGGGGGCGATGACGCACCGTGAATGCCGCGTCGCTCGGGGCCGTGTACCGGCAGAGCGAATTCGATTCCCGCGGCCAGCGGGATGCAAGTGGCGAGCAGGGAGGGTACCGGCGGCGTCTTCCTGTGGCGCTCCTTCTGCGCGTGGCCGTCGTTCCCACGATCCTTTCGTGCGGCGTTCAGTCCTTTTTCCTGGTCGTCGGACCTGCGGATCGCTGCAGGGTATCGCGCGGTCCGGGATGCCGGCGTTTCGCCGACGCCGGCCTTGAACGCTCGTCCCCAGCCGCCGATGCTCGAGGGCGGGCATCACTCACATGCCGGCCGTTCCCGGCCGTCGCATTGAGCCGTCCAAGGCAGCCTGCCCCTCAGCAGGCAGCCCTTAAGCCGGAGACACCGACAAGGTGAACGGAACGGTGCGCACCTCGCCACCGGCCTCGAACTGGATCCAGAGGGCATACGCGCCGGCGCGCGGAGGCGTCACGTGAAGCAGCAGCTTCGATGCATTCCCGTCCGGCCGGGCCTTCGAATGGTGCATCCCATGACCACCGGAATGGGCGCCTGCATCCTCGGCGCCGCTGGCGTGCGTGTGGACGTAGGACAGGTCGCTCTTCGCGATCAGCACTGCGTGAGCCGCAACGCCGAGATACGGCTTGAGGTCGGTCGCGGGCTTGCCGTCCTTGAGGATGCTGAGTTCGATCATGCCCTCGGACCCCGCGCGCAAGGCAGGAGAGGCGAGCCGAACGGAGTACCGCCCGTCGCGGGCTTCCAGCGGCATCGTCTCCGAGGTGGCCGCGCCGCCATCTGACGTCGACGCCGCAGGGACCTCCGGCACCGATCCGACCGGAACGTCGAACCGCACGACCTGCTGACCGAGGCCGGTCGGGCTGGCGTCCGCGTAGAGGCGGTAGAGGCCCGGCTTGGGAAACCGGACCGAGACGCGAAGTCTTCCGTCGGATTCCGGCTTGGCCGCGTGCTCGTGGATGAAGGTCGAGAACTGCGCGTCCGTCCCGAGAAGGTGGAGCTTCTTGGTCAGTTCCTCGTCGAAGCGTGTGATGGCCTTGCCCGTCGCCTTGTCGGCGAAGCCGATGACGAGTTCGCGGGTGAGCGGCCCGGTCTCGCGGACGGTCACGGTGCCGCTTGCCTTCTCGGCGGCGCCGGGTAGCGCGAACGTGCCGTTCACCGACGTTTCCGCAGCCATGGCGGGCAGCGCGAGTCCGGCCGCCAAGGCCATGGCCGCGATCGGACGGCGCAGGGAAAGCCTGGGTCTCATGGTGGGTTCGCTCCTCACGCCGCTTCGGCCGGACGGTCGTCGACGGGGAAGCCCGCTTCCGCGAGGGCAGTCCGAATGACCGACGCCGAGACGCTCGTCTCGATGCGGACCTCGCGGACCGCCGGTTCGGTCTCGATCCGAGCGTAGGGGTCGACCCGCGTCAGGGCTGCGGTGACCGATCTGGCGCAGCCGCCGCAGGTCATGTTGGGAACCTTGAGGCGCAGCATGTTCGTCTCCCGTGGTCGTGCTTGCGCCACCCGAGATGGGGTTTCCCAGCGTTGGAGGGTCAAGAGCATCCGCGAGAGATCGGGTATTTTGTTGTTCGACCCAGCGGAGCGGATTGAGCAAGCCGTGCCAACGCCGCCATCGGGACGGCGCCTGCCGATGCTTTGCCGCCTCTCCGCCGGGGGCTGGCCCGGCCCCGGGACGCTCTCCGACGCGATGCGCTCCTTCAGGTGCCTCGCATGTAGGGGGCCGAGACCTGATGTGGACGTCGCTCCTGCGGGAAGCCGCCATCTGCGATGGCGCGGTATCGGCACGCGGAACGGCCGCCGACGCGGTCGGCGGCCGTGTTCATTCTCCACCAGCCCGATCAATGCCGCTGGTTCAGACGGTCCTGGCTCCCCGGGGGCTTCTTCAGGGGATGCTCCTCGGCCGGTTCCTCCAGATCGGCCAGGATCGGGCAGTCCGGGCGCTCGTCTCCGGCGCAGCAGGCGATCAACGTCTGGAGCGTGTTGGCCATCTGCTGCAGATCGGCGATCCTCTCACGCAGCTTCCCGATATGTCCCGACGCGATGCGCTTGACGTCCGCGCTCTGCCTCGATCGGTCGCGCCACAGGTTCAGCAACTCGTCGATCTCCGCCACGGAGAAGCCGAGATCCCGCGCCCTGCGGATGAAGCGCAGGACGTGGACGTCAGCGGACGAGTAGTCCCGATACCCCGAGTCCCGGCGGTCGGCCCGCGGGATCAGGCCGGTCTGCTCGTAGTACCGGATCATCTTGGCCGAGACGCCGGACGCCTTGGCCGCCTGCCCGATGTTCATCGCGTCCCTCCCATCACCATCGCATTGCTCCGCACCCGGCATTCGGAGGGCGGCGGGGTCTCCGCGGGCTGGAAGCCGCGCAGCCGCAACGCGTTGCCGAGGACGAAGACGCTCGACAGCGCCATCGCGCCCGCGGCGAGGACCGGCGACATCAGGACGCCGAAGGCAGGGTAGAGCGCGCCCGCCGCCACCGGGATCAGGGCCGTGTTGTAGGCGAAGGCCCAGAACAGGTTCTGGTGGATGTTCCCGATCGTCGCGCGCGACAGGGCGATGGCGGTCGCGACGCCGTTCAGGCTGCCCGACATCAGGACCACGTCGGCAGCCTCGATGGCGATGTCCGTGCCGGTGCCGACCGCGAGGCCGACATCCGCTTCCGCGAGGGCGGGCGCGTCGTTGATGCCGTCGCCGACGAAGGCGAGCTTTCCGTGCTCCGCCTTCAGCCTGCGCACCGCCTCGACCTTGCCATCGGGCAGCACTTCGGCGACCACCTCGTCGATGCCGAGCTGCCGCGCGATGGCCTCTGCCGTGCGGCGGTTGTCGCCGGTGATCATCGCGACCTTGAGGCCGAGCGCGTGCAGGGCGGCGATGGCGGCCGGCGTCGAATCCTTCACCGGATCCGCCACCGCGACGATCGCAGCCAGACGGCCGTCGATGGCGGCATAGAGCGGCGACTTGCCCTCGACGCCCAGGCGCTCGGCGGTCGCGGCGAAAGCGCCAACGTCCAACCCGAGTTCGCGCATGTAGCGGTCCGCGCCGATCTCGACCCGCTCGCCCTCGACCTCGGCCTTCACGCCGAAGCCGGTGACGGACTCGAACGCCCGGATCTCCGGCAGCGGGAGACCTTCGGCCTGGGCCGCCGCGACGATGGCCCGCGCGATCGGGTGCTCGGACTTGTCCTCGACGGCCGCGATCCGCGACAGCACGCGCGCCCGGTCGAAGCCCTCCACGACCTGCAGGTCGGTGAGCGCGGGACGACCCTCGGTCAGCGTGCCGGTCTTGTCGACCGCGACCACCTTGGCGTCCTTCAGGAGTTGGAGCGCCTCGCCCTTGCGGAAGAGGACGCCCAGTTCCGCCGCCCGGCCGGTGCCGACCATGATCGAGGTGGGCGTGGCGAGACCCATGGCGCAGGGGCAGGCGACGATCAGAACGGCCACGGCGTTGACGAGCGCGAAGGTCAGCGCCGGCGACGGTCCGAACACGAACCAGGCCGCGAAGGTCAGCGCGGCCGCCGCCATCACGGCGGGCACGAACCACATGGTGACCTTGTCGACGAGCGCCTGGATCGGCAACTTCGAGCCCTGCGCCTCCTCGACCATGCGGATGATCTGCGACAGCACGGTCGCCTCGCCGACCGCGGTCGCGCGGAAGGAGAGCGCGCCCTGCTGGTTGACGGTCCCGCCGACGAGTGTGGCCCCGCTCGACTTCGCCACCGGGACCGGCTCGCCGGTGATCATGGACTCGTCGACGTAGCTGTCGCCCTCGGTCACCTCGCCGTCCACGGGGATGCGCTCGCCAGGACGGACCTCGACGATGTCGCCGGCGACCACCTCGGCGATCGGGATCTCGACCGAAGCGCCGTCGCGCCGGACCCGCGCGGTCTTCGCCTGCAAGCCGGCCAGCCGCTTGATCGCTTCGGAGGTGCGGCCCTTGGCGCGGGCCTCGAGGAAGCGGCCGAGCAGGATCAGCGTGACGATGACCGCCGCCGCCTCGTAGTAGACGTTGACGGTCCCCTCGGGCAGCAGGGACGGCGCAAAGGTCGCGACCAACGAGTAGGCGTAGGCCGCGAGCGTGCCCACCGACACCAGCGAGTTCATGTCGGGCGCGAGGCGGCCCAGCGCGGGAATGCCCTTCGCGTAGAAACGGATGCCGGGCACGGCGAGGACCAGCGTCGTCAGCGCGAACTGGAGGTACCAGCTCTGCTGCATCCCGATGGTCCGGGCGATCAACTCGTGCACGCCGGGAACGAGGTGCGATCCCATCTCCAGGAGGAAGACGGGCAAAGTCAGCACGGCGGCGATGGCGAGGTCTCGCTTGAGCTCCGAACGTTCGGTCTCCTTGCGCTGCGAGGCATCCGCGTCGGCCGAGGCGTCGCCCGCGATCGGGCGCGCGGCGTAGCCGGCGGCGGCGATGGCGGCGACGAGCGCCTGCGGATCGGCGGTGCCGCGCACGCTCGCCCGTTCCGTTGCGAGGTTCACCGTCGCATCGGCGACGCCGGGCACAGCCTTGAGCGCGCGCTCGACACGGCCGACGCAGGAGGCGCAGGTCATTCCCTCGACGGCGAACTCGACCGCCGTCGACGGTACAGTGTAGCCGGCGGCCTCGACCGCCCGCACGAGCTCGTTCGGGTCGACCGGACCGCTCGGCCGGATGTCGGCTCGTTCCGTCGCCAGATTGACGCTGACGGCGCCGACGCCGTCGACCTTGCGCAGCGCCTTCTCGACGCGGCCGACGCACGAGGCGCAGGTCATTCCCTCGATCGGCAGGCTGATCGGCGCGCCTGCGGTTTCTCCTGGTCTGATGGGGGCATTCATCGGTCTCGTCCTCACAATTCGCGAACCGGGATGCCGCGAAAAGTGAGGCCTCCCATCGTTGGAAGGTCAAGGGTCGGAGAACAGGAAATTCGGTGCTTGACCTTCCAACGATGGGAGGGGGCACCGTTCTCCCCGCACTCGAAACGCGAAGGAGGTTCCCATGCAGTTCCACATCGAAAACATGACCTGCGGCGGCTGCGCGAGGCATGTCACGCAGGCGATCCGGACGCTCGACCCGAACGCGCAGGTCGAGGCCGATACGGTCACCCAGAAGGTCACGGTGGACACGACGGCCACCCGCGAGGAGGTCGAGAAGGTACTCGCCGCGGACGGGTATCCCGCGAAGGCCGCCTGAGCAGAAACGGCAGGAGATCGAGCATGAACAAGCTCACCCCCATTTTTCTCGCCTGCGCGATCACGGCCGCCGCCGGGCTCGCCTATGCGCAATCGCGGATCGGCGCGCCGAGCCACGAGACGACCATGTCGTCCGACGTCCACGGATCGCACGGCTCGACCCCCGCCTCGGGCAACCCAGTCGTCCGCGCCTATCGGGACGCCAACGACCGCATGCACACGGACATGGCAATCACGTTCAGCGGCGACGCGGACGTGGATTTCATGCGCGGCATGATCCCTCACCACCAGGGCGCGATCGACATGGCGCGGGTGGCCGTCAAGTACGGGTCCGATCCTGCGGTCCGCAAGTTGGCCGAGGACGTCATCTCCGCCCAGGAGGGCGAGATTGCCATGATGCGGAAGTGGCTCGCCGATCGGGGCAAGTAGGCCGGTCGTTCGGCCGCGACCCGGTCCGACATCGCACCGGGTCGCGGGGGGATGACAATCCCGTCCGCGTTGGGGGCCGAGTCTCCACCATCCGCGAGATCTGTCCGATCAACCGCGGCGATGACGCGATCGATGCCATCGGCAACACCGTCACGCCTGGAACGTCGAGGCGTTTACCGTCGAACAAGACCGATCGAAGACAATCGTATCATTGCCATGATTGGAAGCTTTTCGTGGGGGCGAACTACGGCGGGATCTGCCGTTGCGCGATAACATTATCGTGAAACGCATGGCATGGATTAAAAATAAATACTCGGCTGCCAGCCTTGTTTCGCAATCTTTTGTTAACTGACGAAAGCTGATATATTTCTTGCCCGACCAATTCGGCACCTTGAATTCGAGCCGGTGCGGTTCGCCGTGTGCACTATACCGCCCAAAGCTGCGACAGGCGCCATGTTCTTGATATCCGCTATCGAGGCCCAAGCGAAACTGGCCGCACTCGGCCGGACGCAGGCCCTCATCGAGTTCATGCCCGACGGCACGATCCTGACGGCCAACAGGAACTTTCTGGACCTGATGGGCCATATCCTCGACGAGATACGCGGCCACCACCACTCCATGTTCGTCGATGCCGTGGAGCGCCAGAGCCCCGGCTATCAGGAGTTCTGGGCGAGCCTCGCACGGGGCGAGGCGCATGCCCGAGAGTTCAAGCGCATCGCCAAGGGCGGACGCGAAGTCTGGATCCAGGCCTCCTACAACCCCGTGCTCGACCGCCGCGGCAGGGCGGTGAAAATCCTCAAGATCGCCACGGACATCACCCCGCAGAAACTGCAGGGTCTCGACATCATAGGCCAGATCGCAGCCCTGAACCGGTCGCAGGCATTCATCGCCTTCACCCCCGACGGCACGATCCTGGATGCCAACCGGAATTTCCTCGACGCCATGGGCTACGCCCCGAGCGAGATCGTCGGTCGGCATCACCGCATCTTCGTCGATCCCACCGAGCGGGACGGCGTCGCATACCGCGCCTTCTGGGACGCGCTCGCCAGGGGCGAGTTCCAGGCCGCCGAGTACCGGCGCGTCGGCAAGGATGGCCGCGAGGTGTTCATCCGGGCCACCTACAACCCGATCACCGACGAGACCGGCCGCACCATCAAGGTCGTCAAGTTCGCGACAGACATCACCGCGCAGGTTCGCGAGACTCGGCGCCGCGCCGAGTTGCAGCGTCGGATCGGCGCCGACCTCGACGTGATCGGTGAAGCTGCCGGCAACGTCGCCCGCCAGACCGGCGAGGCGGCCGGCACCGTGAAACGGGTCTCGGTCGACATCCAGGCGGTCGCCTCCGGAGCTGAAGAGCTTTCTGCGTCGGTCTCGGAGATCGCCCAGCAGGTGACGCAGGCTTCCGCCATGTCCGATCGGGCCGTCGGTCAAGCCGTCCGCACGAGTGGCATCGTCGCGGGTCTCAGCGAGGAGGCCGGCCGGATCGGCGAGGTCGTCGCTCTGATCTCCGGCATCGCCGGGCAGACCAACCTGCTGGCGCTCAATGCGACGATCGAGGCGGCGCGGGCCGGCGAAGCCGGCAAAGGCTTCGCGGTGGTGGCGCAGGAGGTCAAGCAGCTTGCTGAGCAGACCTCGAAGGCGACCGAGCAGATCCGCCGGCAGATCGGCGCCACCCAGGCTGCGACGGCGGAGGCGGTCGATGCGATCGGCGCGATCGAGCGGACCATCCGCGAACTGAACCAGGTCGCTGCGACGATCGCGGCGGCGGTCGAGGAGCAGACCGCGGTGACGCGCGAGATGTCGGCCTCGATGCACGCGGCGTCGCGTGGCGCAGGTGAGATCGCAGACGGAATGGATACGATCGCGAAGGCCACCGCGCAGGTCGACCGTTCGACACGCCAAGTGCGCGAGGTATCGCAGGCGGCCGGCTGATCCTGGCTTGTGGTGATTCCGGTCCCGTTTGGAGGACGCCGTCGTCCGCCACCGCCTCTCCACCAGGTCGCGTCCTTCAACGGCCGTCAGAACTTCACGGCTTCCATCACCAGCAGCCTGCACACCGATCGGAGAGGGCTACTCAGCATCTCGTGCTGGCGCGCCCCTGCGGGACCGGGCTCTACGCGCTGCGCGCCCCCAACCCCTGCGGGTTTCGGCCTGCGGTGACGATCCCATCGCGCAGCCCCTTCCCGAGGCAACGAGACAACCCTTTGAGCCCGCGATCGCGGGCTCCAGCGGTCGAGCCGCCCAAACTCTCTACGACCACGCGCTCTCGATGCCCTCGGCGACGGCTGGGAGGGCACTTGAAGGTGGCCTTGAACGCCTAACGCCGCCTGAATGTGAGGCAGGGGCGGCCGCTGCCGGATGCGGCCTGCCCGTCGCGCGCTGCGATCGCCCGCCAGCCGACCCCTCAGCCGGGCCGGCTCAGAAGAGACGGTTCGGTCAGGCGCGGATCGACCGGACGAACCCATCGACGGAGTGCTGCAACCGTGCGGATTGCTCGTTCAGCACGATCGCGTTCTGCAGCACCGTGTCCGCCGCCCGTCCCGTCGCACTGGACGCCCCGATGACGGACTCGATCTCGCCGCTCGCCCGGTGCATGCCCTGCGAGGCGGCCGAGATGTTGTGCGCGATCTCCTGCGTCGCCGTGCTCTGCTCGTCGAGGGCGTAGGCGATCGCCTCCGCCATGCCGTTCGCACGTCGGATCGTCTGCGTGATGCTGCCGATCGCCTGAGCCGTCTCCAGCGTGGCCTCGCGGACCGAGCCGATATGCGCCGCGATCTCGTCGGTCGCCCGGGCCGACTGGTTGGCCAGCGCCTTCACCTCGGCCGCGACGACGGCGAAGCCTTTCCCGGCAGCCCCGGCCCGGGCCGCCTCGATCGTCGCGTTCAGGGCGAGCAGGTTCGTCTGCTCCGCCACGCCACGGATGAGGCCGAGCACCTCGCTGATCCGCCCCGTAGCCGTACCGAGATCCGCGACCTTGGCCTCCGTCAGGACAGCCTCCCGCGCCGCCTCGGAGGCCGCAGCGGATGAGCCCTGGGCCTGCTCGCGGATCTGCCCGATCGAGGCCGAAAGCTCCTCCGCGGCAGCGGCGACGGCCTCGATGTTCTGCGAGGCCGCGTGCGAGAGCCGGGCGGCTTCCGCCGAGCGCCGGTCCGCCTCCCGGGCCATGCCGGCGAGCGTCATGGCCTGCTCCTCGAACGCGCCGGCCGCCGCGGTCACCTGCCCGACGATGCCGCCGACCGAGCCTCCGAACTGGTCAGCCGTCCTGTCCATGTCGTGGCGCCGCTCCAACTCGGCGCCTTGCCGCAGACTCTCGCGCTCAGCCCGTAGCCGCTCGGCTTCCGCGCCATAGGACTTCAGGACCTCCACGGCACGCGCGATCTCGCCGATCTCGTCGCGGCGGCCCGTTCCAGGCACCTCGACCTCGCGCGCGCCCTCGGCGAGTTGCGTGATGGTCTTCGACAGCGCGGCCAGCGGACGCACGACGCGCCGCGAGAAGAACACCGTGATGCCGAAGGTGCAAAGGATCACGAGCAGCAGGGTCACCCCCGCCAGCACGAGGCGCTCCAGTGCGGAGGCGATCGTCCGGTCGGCCGTACCGAGAGCCGAATGCAGGGCGGCATCCCGGACGCCGAGGATGGTCTGGAGCGCCTTGGTGGTGTGCGGGCGCCATTCCGCGATGCCCATGGGCGGCGGCGTGCCCTCGCGGGCGGCTGCGAACATCGCAGCCGTCACCTGTCCCGGATCGGCGATGAAGCTGCGCTCCGTCAGCGCGAGCGCCTCGACCAGGGCCCCTTCCGTCTCCACCTGCCGCACGCTGCGCTGCAGCCGCTGCCAAGCCTGCTCGATCCGGCCGCTCATCTCGTGGATCTGTACGACCAGCGCCGGCGAGAGACGTTGCCGCGTGCCCGCGTACTGGGTGAGCCATGCCGAGCGGCCGCCGCCGACGTCGCGCAGGTCCATCGCGAGGCTGACGACAGGGACGGCGCGGGCGATCTCCGGGCTCCTCTGCGCGACATCGATCTCGATCGTGCCGAGCGTCTTGGCGCCCTGCGCGACGATGGCGATGGTCGCCTTCTGGAAGGTCTTCGCAGCCTGCTCGTCGCGCTCTGTGAGCGGCCTGGCGATCTCCTTGTCCGCGCTCGCCCGCACCTCCTGGAGGCGCTGGATCGTCGGCTGCAGATCCCTCTCCAGCACCTGCCGCGTGCCGGCCTCCACGGTCGAGACCGCGCTCATCATCCGTGCGGTCGCGGCCTCGGTGGCCTTGCGGTTTGCCTCGGCCGCCGCCCGGAGCGGCGGCTGGTCGGCGGTATCCGTGATCAGGAGTTGGTTGAAGGATCCGCGCTCGAGGGCGAGGCGCTCGTTGAAGCGGGAGATCTCACCGAGGACCTCGACCAGCCGGCGCGCTTCGCGGGCCTGCGACCAGCGCTGCCATTCCTGCCAGGCGATGAAGGAACTGGACCCTGCCGCGACGAGGCCGACCGTCGCAACGCACGAGACGAAGAGGCTGCGGACGCGCATCGTTTCCACCCGGTTCCGGCTGCATCTGATTGAAGATTTTTGTGAAGGATGAACGTCGAAAACCATGAAGAACCGGTTTCCAAGGCCGTCCGACGTCATCCGCACTGGCTGTGGCAAGTAACTGAATGCTGTTTATGTCAGTCTGCCCTTGCACGGCGCCTGGCGGCGGTGGACCGGGTTTGCGCGTGAACGGATGCGATGATCGACCGTCGCCGACTCGACTCCAGCACATCCCGATCCGACTCTCACGATGGGCCGAGGCGTGCCTTGCGACGCAGAGAGGCTCGCCCGGTGTTCAACTGCGACAACCGAACTCGTTGGACGCCCTACGAGAGCGGATAGGGGCCGAGGAACAGGTCGCCCAGCGCCCGGCGGCGCAGGTAGGTCAGTCGACGGCGGCGCAGGTGCTCGGGCCGGTCGTGGATCAGATGACAGCGCTGGCACCACGCCGCGAGATCCCGACCGCTGTTCAGGCTGGTGTCGTGCGCGCGGTGGCAGGTCGCCAGGATCGGCATCGTCAACCGTGCGCGGGTCAGAGCCTCGAGCTCGGGTGGGCGCCGTAGCATCCGGCCGCGGCCGGAGCGCCAGTGCCCGGCCTCGGTATCGAACCACGTCCCCTCCTCAAGGCAGACGATCACCTGCCCGTGCGGACGGCCGCAGGCCTCGCAGCGACCACCGGCCCGGCCGAAGCGGATCGCGTCGGAGAGTTGCACCCAGTCGATCGGGTAGAAGTGGCGGTGTTCGGGGCGGATCGGCACGGCACGGTCACGCTAGCACGGCCGGGCAAAGGGCGAATCCCCCCGCCGCCCTACGGGTGGAATAAAGCCCATGCGGCCGACCCTCGCCTGGGAAGGGAGCGGATCGCGCTCCACGCGATCCGCCGGAGGCAGCCCGGCCAAGGTCGTTCAAGCTCGCCTTCGCGGGGATCAGGCGGCCCGGACGGTCGCCAGGAAGCGCTGCACCTCGGCCGAGAGGTGCTCGGACTGGCGCGACAGTTCCGAGGCGGAGGCAAGCACCTGGCTCGCCGCCGCGCCCGTCTCCTCCGAGGCCTGCGCCACGCCTGCGATGTTGCTCGTCACCTCGGACGTACCCGAAGACGCCTGGGCGACGTTGCGCACGATCTCCTGCGTCGCCGCACCCTGCTGCTCCACCGCCGCGGCAATGCCGGTCGCCACCGTGTTGATCTCTCGGATCCGGGTCGTGATCGTCCCGATGGCCGAGACCGCCCGATCCGTCACGCCCTGGATCTCCCCGATCTGCCCGCCGATCTCCTCGGTCGCCCGGGCGGTCTGGTTCGCCAACTCCTTTACCTCCGCAGCCACCACGGCAAAGCCCCGGCCTGCCTCGCCCGCCCGCGCCGCCTCGATCGTCGCGTTCAGCGCCAGCAGGTTGGTCTGGCTGGCGATGGTCGAGATCAGCCCGACCATGTCGCCGATCCTAGCCGAGGTCGCCCGCAGCGCCTGGACGAGTTGGGCCGTCTGGTCCGCCTCGCCGACCGCCGCCTGGGCCAGCCCGGTCGATCCCTGCACTTGCCGGCTGATCTCCTGGACGGAGGAGCCGAGTTCCTCGGCGGCCGCGGCGACCGTGCCGACGTTGCAGGCGGCCTCCTCGGCCGCCGCTGCCACGGTGGTGGACTGCGAGGCGGTCTCGGTGGCGGTCGAGGTCAGTTGCTGGGCGGTGGCCTGCAACTCGGTGGCCGAGGATGCGACCAGGCCGACGATGCCGCCCACCGCCGCCTCGAAGCCGTCGGCCAATTCGATCATCGTGCGCCGGCGCTCGGCAGCGGCCGCTTCGTCGGCGCGCCGCTTCACCTCGGCTTCCTCGGCGGCCTTGCGCGCCACCATGGCCTTGATGCCCTCGACCGCCCGGCCGACCGCGCCGATCTCGTCGCCGCGCGCAGCCTCCCCGATCTCGGCCTCGATCTCGCCCTTCGCCATGCGTTGCAACACGCTCACCAGGGAGCCGAGCGGGCGGGTGATCGAGACCAAGACGATCAGGCCGGCCAGCGCCAGGGCGGCGACAAGGCCCGTCACCGCGAAGCCGATCAGCATGTGGGTGCCTTGTGCCGCCTCCTCGGCCGCGCGTACCTTCGCCGCCGCGAGTTCGCCGGCCTGCGCCTTGGCCCGATCCTTCATCCATTCGGTGAGCTTGAGCCGGGCTGGGATGCCCTCGTCGCGGGCGATCCGGAAGGCCTCGTCGCGCTGCCCGCGCATCCCGATCTCGTTGACGCGATCGAGGGTCGCGAAATAACCGTCGACGTCCCTGCGGAAGCTCTCGTTGAAGGCGCGCCGCTCGGGCGTTCCCGCGAGCGCGATGAGCCGGTCGCTGGCTTCGCGCGCCTCGGCCATGCCGGCCTGCTGGAGCGTCCGGAAGCGAGCCTTGGTCTGGGGATCGCTCTCGAGCAGCATGTTGCGGTCCATGACCGCGGCCTCGGTGATGCCGCCGCGCAGGTGCATCAGTGCATCGAGGCGCGCGGCCTGGACATCAGCGATGCCGGCCGCCTGATCCGCCAATCCGTGCATCACGGAGCGGGCGTAAGTGATCAGGCCGGCGCCGATCATCAGTGTCAGAGCAAAGGGTAAGGCAATCTTAACGATTAAACTTATGTTGTTCAGGAAGCGCATCAATTCCTCCCAGAATTGGAAATTGCACCCAATCAATAAAAAGCCGGCAACATGATTAAACAATCGATAAGTTTATCTCCCAATCGGGGTCAGTCATTCAACTAAAAGTGATAGCGATTACATCTTAGGTTGTGTTTGATCCCGTGACAGTCTCTGAGGTGTCGAAGGCGAGCATGCCGTCGACCATGAAGTCCGGGACTGTGTCGCCCTGCCCGGCGTGGTCGACCGGCTTGGGGAGGCCGAGCGAAGCAAGGGCTTCGCGACGGGGTGAGTGATCGGAAAGAGGCTCCGGCGCCCGTCGCGAAAGCGTCTCCATGGACCGATGTGGCTCCGCTCAGGCCGATCCTTCGTCCCGGCCCACCCGCCTCCTCGTGCTCGCCTGCTCGGCGACCAAGCGCCCCAATCCCGGCCGGATCCCAGCGATTGTGCGCTACGACGGCCCGCTGTGGCGGACCCTGCGCGCCGCCGATCCCGAGGGCCGGCTCGCGCAGGTGGCGGTCCTGTCCGCCCACTTCGGCTTCCGCGACGCGGCGACGCCGATTGCGGACTACGATGCGCGGCTGACCGAGGATCTCGCCGCCCGAATGATCGCCGGCGGCGTGACCACGCGCTGGCCGCGGCCGCCCTCGCCACGGCAGTCCGACACCTACGGGATGCAAGCCGGCGCCGAGATCGCCTCGATGACACGGTACGGCGCCGCTCCGTTCGAGGCGATCGCGCTGGTCGGCGGCCGGCTCTACCTCGACGTCATGCAGGCGTTACTGCCGGGCTTCGCCGGCATGGGCTGCGTGCAGCCGAACGCCCGCATCAACTTCATCAACGGGCCGATCGGCCGGATGCGCCAGGATCTGCGGCGCTGGCTGTGCGAGGCCGAACCGGCGGGCGGAGAACAGCCATGACAGGGCGCCTCGGGCACAACGGCGGGCCGGCCCTGCATGAGCCGGCCGACACCCGCCCGGGCCGGTGCAAGCACTGCCGGCACTGGAAGGTACCCTCGGACGAGGAGCAGCGGGTCTACGAGCTTTTCCACTTCGGCCTGTCGCGGCGCCACGTTCGGAGGCCGACGGGCGCCTGCGACGGTGTCCTGATCGGCAACAACCCCACGCCGTCCTTTTCGGCCACGACGGGCGAGTTCGGCTGCGCGAACTTCGAGGCCGCTCCGCCACCGCCGATCCCCAAGGGGGGCGGGTTCGTCACGATCTGGCAGGGCGGTCGCGCCATCTGGCAGGGCAGGGAGGAGGACACCCCGGCCCGCTTCCTCCAGCAGGATCTCGACCTGTAAGCCTTCAGTCGCCGCGATCCCCGAGTTCTCTGTGGTGCAGCGGACGCTTGCGGGCACAAGCAGGAAGCAACCCCAAAGCCGCGGGAAGCCGGCAGCATAACCGCGTATCGCGCTGATATTGATATCCGGTCGATGTCGCGCCCGGCAGGCGGAGGCTGACCCCGCTCTCTCGCAGCAACCCCGATAGGCCGTCGCGGCCTTCCACGATCAACCCTCAAGGGGTCCGCTCCGCAAGCGGGCGGCCGCTGCGGCTACGCCTCTCGCGGTGATCGCGGCCTCTCCCGGCCTCCTGGGGCGCTGTCGAGCGGGGATCACCCCCGCTCCCGCAGGAGCCCGACCCCATGGCGACCGATCTCACCCTCGCCCAGCGCTATGCCCACAGCCTCGCGCTCTCTCTGATGGTCCCGGTCACCGTCTTCCGCTCCGAGGCCGGATACGCCGTCGTCACCTCGGACGAGTTCGAGGGCGATCCCGCCAGCGTCGTCACCGAGTTCGACCCCTACGAGGGGTGAACCGTTCGCAGGGGCAGTTCCACGCCTGCCCCTTCCCGCGAGCGGTCCGGCCGGGCTTGCCTCGCGTCAGGGTGGGGACGTCCTCTGTATCCGATCGGGATTGATCTGGCACTCTTCGTCAAGGATTCCCGAGGCCGATGCGCCCGCCCAGGAACTGGCGCCCTACGAGCACACCAGCCAGACCGAGGCTGTACGGAAAGCTCTGCGCCCGCATCTTTCGCGTACCGTTGTTGTTCACGGGTGACAACATTCCCCTGACCGACGTTCAGGCCACATGATGTCGGCTTGCCCTCGTTGACTTGGGACACTCTTCTCCCCGACGCTCACGCCAGTGCATGAGGGGGAGATCGTCGTGACGCGTGACGTTGGGTCATCCACCGACCGGGATATGGACAGGATCGAACACACGGCCGCGATCGTGTCGGCGTATGTTTCCAACAATCACATCCAGCCCAGTGAAGTCCCCGGCCTGATCGCGGCCGTGCATGCGACCTTCAGCGGGCTCGACCAACTCGCACCGGATGCCGAACCCGAGGCTCAGAAATCCACGCCGGCACAGATCCGCCGGTCGATCACACCGGGGGCGCTGATCTCCTTCATCGACGGTAGGCCCTACAAGACGCTCAAGCGCCACCTGACCACGAACGGTCTGAGCTTCGAGGACTACAAGGTCCGCTACGGCCTGCCGGCCGACTACCCTGCGATCTGCGCCGAGTACTCGGCCACGCGCTCCGCCCTCGCCCGAAGCCTCGGCCTCGGCCAAAAGAGCAAGCCGGCAGCCGAAGCGGTCGAGCCGGACGTGCCTGCGGCTCTGCCATCCAAGCGGCGCGGTCGCCCGAAGAAGGCCGCCGAGTAAGCACTGGGTCCGCCCCGGCAGGCATGTGGGACATCCTCGCGTGCGGCTCCGGCCCTCGCGGCGGACAGATCGCGGTGACAGGCCTCATCGGCCTCGCCGAGGCCCGTTCGGACCGCCGGGGTGGCGTGTCGATCCGGCCGTGAGCCGGGCGCGTCCCTGCTGATCCGCTCCCAGGAACGACCAACCTGCAGGCCCCGTGGAGGCCGGATCGGGGAGGGGGCGGTCGCCAGCGTGCCTTCCCGCGTGTCGGGTGGGCTGAGGGGCCGGGCGTGGCGACGGCGGAGAGCCGTGAACGGGCTGATGGCGGATCCGGGCCGGCCAGGGTTTGCCTGCGCGCCGACGCTCAGAGCCGCTGCCCACGGGCCTCGTAGATGGGCGTGTCTATCCGGGGCCCCCGGGACCACCGCAACGGCGGGGTCCGGGTTATCTTCCCCGCCGCCTGCGGCGGCTCCTCGCGCAGCAAGAAACCCGTCCCCACGCCGTCTTCCGCTCCGCTTCAGCCTGCACGCAGGTGCGGCGCCGGTCGCCTCCGGCTCAGCGACCGCCATCGAGGCCGCGAGGGCGCGGCAGCGAGCAACGGACGAGGATCCAAGACCATGGCGACCATCGGCACCTTCACCCAGACCGAGACCGGCTTCTCCGGCGACATCACCACCCTGACGATCCAGGCCCGGAAGGTCACGATCGTGCGGGAAAGTCGCGGCGGCGAGAACGCACCGACCCACCGCATCTTCCTCGGCAAGGCCGAGATCGGCGCCGGCTGGGCCAAGCGGTCGCGGGAGGAGCGGGACTACATCTCGATCAAACTCGACGACCCGAGCCTGCCGGCTCCGCTCTACGCCGGGCTCTACGGCGAGGAGGACGGCAAGACTTTCTCGCTGATCTGGAACCGTCCCACAGGCCGCCGCCGGGATTGATCCCGGCCTCCGCCGCCCCGCCCAATGGGCGGGGCGGGTTAGCGCGTGCTCAGCTTGACTTTAGAACGGCCGCTAAGAAGGGTTTCCTGCCCGAGCACTCGAACCTGAGATCGCGAAAAGCGAACATGTCGAAGCCCGTCCGTGAACATCTCTTCAATCGGGTGAACCTATGGTGCTGCGGAACAGCCTCCCTACGAGTATCGCTCGATGGTCAACCTATCTCTCTCGTCACGCTTACTCGATGCGCTCCTGCATCAGGACGGGAAGCAGGATCCAGAAATCCGGACCCTCTCGCTCGCGACCCTGAACGATGACGACCTGCTTTCGACAGCCGCGTTGTTCTGGACGCAACTCGGCTGGTTCTGGGCGCTGGCTGCTTCGGATTGGCAGTGGCTCTACGCGTTCAGTGCGATCGATGTGGTCCTCTTCGGTATTCGGTGGCGGTTGCGGCGACGGCTGACGCCAACGGGGCAACCGCTCGACGCGGGCTCACAGGCATTATCCGCCTGGATCAACCTCTGGCTGATTGCCTTGATCGCGATCGATATCTTCATCCTCGCTCAAGCGCCGTCCGAGCGGACCGCGATCCTCGGCATCATCCTGACAGTTGGTTTCTGCGGGTATATCACTGCCCTCTTCGCGGCATTTCCTGTATTGGCAATGCTGAACATCGTCATGCTGAATGGGTCGCTGGCATTCGGGCTGGCGGTGGGCTTTTCGGACATCGCCCGGCCCTTCGCCATCCTCGGTCCAGGTATCGCCATCGCGTTCTGGCTTCTAATGCGGCGCACGCATACCAGCCTTCTCGGTGCGATTCACGGGCAGCATGCGAACAGGCAGACTTCTCTGCACGACGCGCTCACCAAGCTTCCCAACCGGACCTTCATGCGGGAAAAGCTCGCACATCTCTTATCGATCATCGCCGGCTGCAAAGGGTCGTCTACGGTTGGGGTCCTTTGCATAGACCTCGACGGGTTCAAGGAGATCAACGACAGGTATGGTCATGCGGCTGGAGATTGGGTTCTGATCCACGTAGCCGACATACTGCGCCGGCTTCTGCCTCCGGAGTGCCTCGCTTGCCGCATTGGCGGAGACGAATACGTCGTGTTGCTCCCGAATTGGGGCGAAGATCGCATCTGGTCCTTTGGCAGGATCCTGATCGCAGAGATCGAACGACCATTCGATATCGGGCGCGCCATTCCAGCGCGGATCGGGGCGAGCGTCGGCGCGGCAATCACGAGCGACCCCAGGACGCGTCTGGACGATCTTCTGGAGGAAGCGGACACCGCACTATATGGCGCGAAACGTGCCGGCAAGGGTCGCCTACACCTCGGTAACGTAGCCCTGCCTAGCTCCAGAGCGAGCGTCCACTAGGAAAATACGGTCATAAGTCCCTGTATGACTTGAGAGGGTCGCAATCGGGCCCGTGCATGCGCAAGCAGATGAGGTTCTGACCCAGGCGTCCGCATGCCGACGATGCCCAGGGTGCCTTGTGGGGAGGAACGTGCGGGAGTGAGAGGAGGCCGGAGCGGCATGACGGGAGATCAGGCCGGAGAGAGGCTCCGGCGCCCGTCGCGAAAGCCCGCCGATGGCCCGCCGCCCCTCCTCGTCCCTGAAAGCCCGCAGCCCCCGCGCCGACGCGGCTCCCGTCCAGCGCGTCGACCTGTACCGGCGGATCACCGACACGATCGTCGCCCAACTCGAGGCCGGCTGCGTGCCTTGGGTCCAGCCCTGGAGCGCCGGGTCCGGCACCGCCGCGGTGGCCATGCCGCGCAACGCCGCCACCGCCCGCGCTTACTCGGGCATAAACGTGATGCTGCTCTGGGCCGCCGGCATCGAGGCCGGCTACGCCACCCAGCGCTGGATCACGTTTCGCCAGGCCTTGTCGCTTGGCGGCTGCGTCCGCCGGGGCGAGAAGGGGAGCGCGGTCGTCTACGCCGACCGCTTCACCCCCGAGCAGGAGCGCGCGCGTGCTGCGCGGGAGGGTGAGGAGGCGCGCTCGATCGCCTTCCTGAAGCAGTACACGGTCTTCAACTGTGCGCAGTGCGACGGCCTGCCGGAGGACCTCTACGTGCCCCCGCCGCCCCCGCGCGAGGACCTGATCGAGCCGCGCTTCCGCGCGCTGATGGAGGCCTCTGGCATCACCATCCGCATCGGCGGCGACCGGGCCTTCTACCGCCCGGCCGACGACGTGGTCGTGCTGCCCCCGCCCGAGGCCTTCCACGAGGCGGTGAACTTCCACCGGACCGCGGCCCATGAGCTGAGCCACGCGAGTGGCCATTCCTCGCGCCTGAACCGGGAGATGAAGGGGCGGCATGGCAGCCCCTGCTACGCTCGGGAGGAACTCGTCGCAGAGATCTCCGCCGCCTTCGTCTGCGCCAGCCTCGGCATCGTGCCGACGGTGCGGCACGCCGACTACATCAACTCGTGGATCGAGGTGCTGCGCGAGGACGACAGGGCGATCGTACGCGCCGCCTCGCACGCCAGCAAGGCTGCCGACTGGCTGCTCGCCCGCCTGCCCGACGGGGAACCCTCCGCCTCGGCCGAGGACGGCGATGCCGCGCCGTCGGCCGCGACGATCGTGGCGGAGGCGGCCTGATGCGCTTCCGCCGCTCGCCCCGATCCGAACCCTACCGCGAGACCACGCGCAAGCGCGCGGCGTTCCTGCGCAAGCAGCGCTTGGAGCGCGAGGCCCTGCCGCTCTTCGCCGAGGCCATCGCGGCCCGCCAGCACGGCGTCGACGCGGAGATGGCCCGCCGCGCCGTCTGGTGGGGCGAGGCCGAGCGCGCGCGCCGCACCCAGCGCGCCGCCGATTGGCGGCGGATGCGCGCCCGGCTGTTTGCCTTCGACCCCGCGCTGCGCCGGACCATCCGCGCCCTGTGGCGGACCTGCCCCTATCCGGCCGATCCCCACAGCTTCGGCGACCTGCTGCACCAGATCGCCGTCGGCCGGATCGACCCGCTCCGGCCGCCGTGGATCTTCCACGCCCCGACGCAGGCGCGCACCACCCTGAACCCGGCCACCTTCGACTCCGCGTTCCGCCAGATCGGGAAGCGTACGGTCGGGGGCGGCCCCACGACCACGCCGGCCGACGAACTGATCTTTTGCGGCAATCTCGGCGCCGGGATCCTGTTTCTGACCTCGCGCGTTCGGCTCGTCGAGTCGAACGGGAACTTCTACATCTCCTCGAACCACCGGCTGCGTGACAGTCATGTCGGCCGGTCCGGACACTGGATCGACATCGAGGTGCGCGGGCCGTGCTCGGACGCGGACCTCGCCCTGATCGACCATCTCGCGCAGGCCGCCAACACCCGGCCGGTCGTGGTCCGGCGCGTCGTACCGTTCGGGGCCGGCGCCGAGGCGAGGGCGGGGTCATGAGCGTCGCCCGTCCTCCCCGCCTGCTCGGGCTCGCCTGCTCGGCCACCAGGTCATCCGATCCCGGCCTCACGGCAGACGCCCGACTGTTTCTATTTGAGCGCTGCTCTCGAAGTTGTGTATCTAGTATTCGATCGACATGGGTGACGCCGATTTGCTCAGTATTTTGAGCACTTCTTGCTGACTTTAGGAGAGCGTCGGCAGAACATGACCGATGTCAGCCTGTCTCGGGTCGAGATTGTATCGACTGGTCTCGGGTGTTGCGCGGAAGGCACAGATTTTGACGGGCTTATTTTCTACGAACGGCTTTAGTTCTTTCCTGAGACCAAGAACCACCTTGAGGCGCGCCTCTCCGACGAGAGGCGCGCCGATTGTTTTTCGGCCACGTGTCGCAGCCGCTCGCCTGTCCCCGGCGGAGATCATAGGACCGACGCCATCAGCGCCACCGGTCGCTCGTCCCGACACCGATCTCCCGTCCGTCTAGGCGGGCCAGTTCGACCGCGACGCGCGTCCAGAACCAGGTCCGCCGCCCATCCGGACGCCGCGCCCGCTCCCGGGCCAGATAGTAGGCATCACCGCCGTAGCGCGCGTGCATGATCCGGGCTCGCGCCCGCACGCGGGCCCAGCGGCGCGGATGACGATGACATTGCGGCCACATGGCGGTCCGAGAGGCTCAGGCGTCGAACTTCGGCTGCCGCGGCGTCCGGACGGTCGCGTCGTTCGGCCGCCAGCCCAGGGCAGCGAGGATGGCGCCGAGCAGATCCCTCGACCGGAGGAGATCCTGGTCGGTCGCCCGCCAGTCGTCCCAGGCCAGGGAGTCCAGATAGACGCCGCCCAACTCGTCGAGATCGCGCTTGCTGATCGGTCGGAACAGGTCTGCGTCGGGATCGCGCGAAGCGCCCATCGGCCGTCTCCCCGGAAGGCCCGTGTCCGCGGTGCGCCCCCGCAAACGAGCCTCGACCATCCCAGTCGGGGAGTTGGAAAACCGCAACGAAACGGTCCCTGCAACCTTTAGCACCGAGGCGCCTGGACATGCGTCGCAGGCTCCCCGACCCATAGGTCAAGGATTCCGGTGCCCAAGCCGGCGGGCACCAAACCGTTCGTTGAGGGGTTTCCACGCCCCAGGGCGGCGCGTACCGCCCCACGGAGATCATAGGCGCTCGCTCTGCTTCGATCCAGCGTCGCAGTTCAGGAGAGGCGGAGGGTTCGACGTCTCCAACGAGGGATCAGCAAGCTGAGAGAGAGGCTCTCAGCCCCTCCTGGCGGATTGAGCGCACATGACCGAGAGCCTGTCCTACACCCTGGCCCTCCACCTCACGGTCCAGGAACCGGCCCGGGTGCTCGAAGCGGCCGCCCGCAAGATCTTCCGGCACCGCTTAGCCACCTCGGTCGACGCAACTCGAGCCCTGCTCGCCGGTGACGTGCCGAAGGCGCTCACGGTGCTGATCGAACTGCACGATCTCGCCTCGGCCGGTGCGGTGGTGCTGCAGATCCAGTCCGGATCGAGCGAACCGATCCTGTCGGGGTCGGGCCTACCGCTCCCGACCGTCCTCGTACAGCCCGGAACCTGACGACGCCCATGCCGGCCTCCCTCAGGCGAGAGGGGGGCCCTTCGACCGTGCAGGATCGCCGGCTCCCGGCGGATCCGCGGTGAAGGAACGAGCACCATGGGCGAGTACGTGATGACCACCGTGACCGTCGGCGGCCCTCTGCCGGGCCCTGAGGCCGTCGCAGCGCTGATCGCGGCGGCGAGCGTGTACTTCGCCGAGGCCGGCAGCCTCGTGCACGAGGCCCTGGCCGAGGGGACGAACGTGACCTTCGAGGATGCGCAGGATTTCGGCCTGACGCCGAACCTCGACCGCTTCTGCCAAGCGAACGGGCTTCCATACCAGCGCGCCTGGATCGCGCGGCCCGGCGTGTTCGAGGCCGGCGTGAAATTTTGGAAGCCGGGCATGGGGAGCCCGGTGGAGGAGGCGGCCGACGATGGCGGCGAGCCGATGATCACCCTGGCGGCCCTCCGGTGCTGCGTAGACGCGGGCAGACGCTCGCGGACATCGTGGTGCGGCTCGACGAGGCCGTGGCCACTGCCGCGCCGCCGCTGACCCTGGTCGAGGTCGCCGGCGCCGGCCGGCCGACCGCCGCCTAATCCGGCCTCGTCTCAAGTCCCGCGAACTCCTTCAGAGTCGGAGGGGGGCTTCGCCTTTTAGGGTTTCGAGGTCGGGAGAGGGCCCGGCCGCTCGAACCAGGAATGATGGACCATGACCATGTGCGGCGCTGCCCTTCAGAGGAAGAGGCGGCGCTGCGCTGCGTGACGGATTTCAAGGTCGAGAGAGGGTTCTCGGCACCCGTCGCGGAGACATCACGATGGCCAACGCCCCCAAGAAGATCACCCTCGCCCCGGCCCGGCCGATCCCCTTCAGCAAGCTGGTGTTGAGCCAGGCCAACGTCCGGCGGGTCAAGGCCGGCGGTTCGATCGAGGAACTGGCCGAGTCGATCGCCCGGCGCGGCCTGATCCAGAGCCTGCACGTGCGCCCGGTCCTCGACGGCGAGGGCGGGGAGACTGGGATGTACGAGGTCCCGGCCGGCGGTCGCCGCTACCGGGCGCTGGAATTGCTGGTGAAGCAGAAGCGGCTCAACAAGACCAGCCCGGTGCCCTGCATCGTGTCGGATCCGGCCGGCGAGATCCTGATCGACGAGATCTCGCTGGCCGAGAACGTCGAGCGCGCCCCGCTCCACCCGCTCGACCAGTTCCGCGCCTTCCAGACCATGCGCGACAAAGGCATGACCGAGGAGGCGGTCGCCGCGGCGTTCTTCATCGACGTCAAGGTGGTCAAGCAGCGCCTGCGCCTGGCCGAGGTCGCCCCCGCCCTCCTCGATGTCTACGCCGCTGAGGGCATGACGCTGGAGATGCTGATGGCCTTCACCGTCACGCCGGATCACGCCCGCCAGGAGCAGGTCTGGGCGGCGTTGGGAAATTCCTGGCAGAAGGAGCCCTACCAGATCCGCCGCCTGCTGACCGAAAAGACGGTGGCGGCTTCGGACAAGCGGGCGGTGTTCCTCGGACTCGCGGCCTACGAGGAAGCCGGCGGCACCGTGCTGCGCGACCTATTCCAGGACGACCGGGGTGGTTGGCTGCAGGACGTGGCGCTCCTGGATCGGCTTGCCGGCGACAGGCTGAAGGCCGAGGCCGAGGCGATCGCGGCCGAGGGCTGGAAGTGGGTCGAGGTGGCGGTCGGCTTCCCCTCCGGTCATCAGGCCGGCCTGCGCTTGGTCTACGGGGAGCCCGTCGCGCTGTCGGAGGAGGAGCGCGCGGCGATCGACGCGCTCACGGCCGAGCAGGAGCGCCTGATCGCCGAGCACGAGGCGGACGAGGAACTCCCGGAGGCCGTCGACGACCGGCTCGGCGAGATCGAGGCGGCGCTGGAGGAACTCGGCGACCGCCCGCTGCGCTACGACCCGGCCGAGATCGCGCGCGCCGGCGCCTTTGTCAGCCTCGGCCATGACGGCCGGCTCCAGGTCCAGCGCGGCTACGTCCGGCCCGAGGACGAGGCGCCGGCCGCGGCCGGACCGCAGGGCGCGGCCAGCGGCGGCGAGGGCGGTGCGCAGGTTCCGGCGAACGGCGGGGAGGCGGCGCAGCCGGCGGTGCAGCGGGCGGTGATCACGATCGGCGGCGCGCCGGTCGCCCCCGAGCCGGAGGAGGAGGACGGCATCCGCCCGCTGTCCGACCGTCTGCTCTCGGAACTGACGGCGCATCGGACCCTGGCCCTGCGCGACGCGGTGGCGAACGATCCGCAGGTCGCGGTGACGCTGCTCCTGCACAAACTGGTGCTCGATACCTTCCGCTTCCGCACCGCACAGGGCTGCCTGGAGGCCACCGTCCGGGAGGTCCACCTCGCCATGCAGGCCGACGACCTGAAGGACAGCGCCTGCGCCCGCGCCGTCGCCGAGCGGCACGCCGCCTGGAAGGCCGAACTGCCCGAGGACGACGACGCGGTTTGGGACTGGCTCGCGGCGCTGGACGAGGCCAGCCGCATGGCGCTGCTGGCGCACTGCGTCAGCTTCGGGGTCAACGCGCTGCACGAGAAGCCGAACCCCTACGGTGGCATGGGCGTGACCGAGCAGGGGCTGCGGATGCGGCTCGCCCAGGCCGACCGGCTGGCGCGGGCGACCGGCCTCGACATGGTGGCGGCGGGCTGGCGGCCGATGGTGGGCAACTATCTCGGCCGCGTGACCAAGGCGCGCATCCTGGAGGCGGTGCGCGAGGGGGCGGGCGCGGACAAGGCGCAACTCGTCGACCACCTCAGGAAGGGCGAGATGGCCCGGGAGGCCGAGCGCCTGCTCGCCGAGACCGGCTGGCTGCCCGAGCCGCTGCGCCTCGCCTCGGACCTCCACGCTGCGGTGGATGCGCCGGAGCAGGCCGCAGGTCCGGAGGAGGTCGAGGCGCTGCCGGCCTTCCTGGCGGGCGAGACCGGGGAAGCGGATCGCGGCGATGAGGCGGAAGCCTTCCGCATCGCGGCCGAGTGAGTGTCGGGCTCGGATGGGTGCGCGTCTCGGCCCGCACCCGTCCGGCCCCGTTCGCTTCCGCCCTCCCGCATGGCCGCGCCGCGGCCGGGGTCAACGGGCAAGCCGTTTCCGCGTCGCCCTAGGGCTCGCGTGACCCCGGCCGCTCGTTCGCGGCCGCCCGTCCGCTCCTGCGAGCGGGGACCGGGACGATGTGTCGAGTTCTGAACAAGCGCCACACCGGCCTGCCGGCCCGGGCCATCTACATCGGCCGAGGATCGAAGTGGGGGAATCCGTTCGTGATCGGCCGCGACGGCGACCGCGCGACGGTGATCGCGAAGTACGAACGTTGGTTGGCTGACCAGCATCATCTGCTGCGGGCGCTCGACGAACTGCGCGGGTGCGATCTCGTGTGCTGGTGCGCGCCGCTACCCTGCCACGGCGATCTCCTGATGCGCCTCGCCAACGCCAGCCGTGACGAACGCGTCGCGTGGTGGCGCAACGTCAAGGCGGCGGCCTGAACGCTGCGGTGGATGCGCCGGAGGAGGCAGCAGGTCCGGAGGAGGCCGAGGCGCTGCCGGCCTTCCTGGCGGGCGATGCCGACGGCGAGCCCGACCCGGCGCACGCGGCTCCGCTTCACCCCCGACCGTTGCTCATGTAGATGCTGCAATCTACATGTCTACATCAGGATTTCCAGCCGGAGGCCGGGATGCCGATCAACGTCAACAACCCCGAGGCCGATGCGCTGACGCGCAAGTTCGCCGAGCTTGCCGGTGTCGGGATCACCGAGGCGATCGTCATTGCCATGAAAGAGGCGATCGAGCGCCGCCGCAACATCGAAACGCCGCGCGAGACGGCGGCGCGCCTCCGCGAGAAGCACGGTGTGGCGCTCGCCGAGGCGACACGCGCGCCGCTGCCGCGCGAGGCCTTCGACGAGATGTGGGGAGAGCGTTGATGTTCATCGATGCCTCGGCGATCGTCGCGCTCCTCTCGGACGAACCGGAGGCGGAGCGCGTGTCCGACGCCATCGCCGGCGCGGCCAAGCGGATGACCTCGCCGGTCGCCGTGCTCGAGGCGGCGCTTGCGCTGGCGCGTCCGGACAAGTTCGCGCTGCCACTCGAGGCCGTTCAGCCGATCATCCTGGAGTTCCTCGAGGCACGTGGGATCGAGATCCGCGACCTGCCACCGGCCAAGCGCACCACGACGCTCGCCCTGTCCGCCGCGCATCGCTACCGAGCCGGGCGCCGGGGCCTCAATCTCGGCGACTGCCTGCATTACGCCTCGGCGAAATACGACCGCGTGCCGATCCTGGCGACCGCCGACGAGTTTCGGCAGACCGACCTCGACACCGTTCCGTGACCATCAGGCCCCGTAAGCCGCTTCGGTCGCGTGCGGATCGGCGCCCTGGGACGCAGCTTTGGCCGCGGCCCTGCGGGCATAATCCGACCGAGGCTTGGCCGTGTTGCGGTCGTACTGTCCGAGCTTCGTCCGCTTGGCGAGGGCGGCGCGCTTGCGCGTGTAGAAGGCCGGGACCATCGGGTAGTCCTTCGGCAGGCCCCACTTCTCCCTGTATTCGTCGGGCGTGAGTCCGCATTTCGTCAGATGGCGCTTGAGCATCCGATAGCGCTGGCCGTCCTCGAAGCTGACCAGGAAGTCGTCCCCGATCGAGGCCGTGATCTCCTGCCGCGTCGGCCGGCGGATCGCGCTCGGATCGTTCACATGCCGGTGGAGATGCCCGATCGCCTCCGCCACCTCGCGCAGGACCGCGACCAGGGCCCGCGGAGTCAGGGCGTTGCCGGCCAGATAGGCCCTCACGATCCTGGCCGTGAGGGTCACGACCCGATCGCCGTTGCTCGCCTGCGGCCGTTCCAACCGTCGAATCCTCCCGCCTCTTGCCGGGCCTTCCATGACTGGATGACAGAGTCTTTCGCTACGTCAATCGTCATGAAGTCCAAAACAGAACTCTCCCACGGGATCTGCGATGGCGCAGGCTCTGGCACGGCGCGTGCCAGTACATCCGACCGCGGATAGAGAGGAAGAGGAGGCCGGCCGACGGGCGAGCCGGCGGCAGGGCAGAGAGAGCTTGCGGTCCGGCACGACCACGCCAGGAGGCCGCGCGTGAACATCTCCATCCTCGCCCAGCACGTCCAGGACAGCACCGCCCTCACCCCAAGCCCGGTCCCGGCCGCGATCCTGCAGGCCGCCTCGCGCATCGCCGGTCAACTCGCGCAGGGCAGGGCGCTCGAGATGGGCGCCCTGCGCGGCGCCATGGAAGCCGCCTGCGGCGGCAGCGACGCCGACGGCCTCTGGCTGTGGAAGGATGCCTACGAGGCGAGCGAACTCGCCCAGGTGCTGTTCCTGCGCCGGTTCTGGCCAGCGATCCGGGCCAAGGCCGAGTCTCCGGCCGCGCGGCTGGCCATGCTCGGCCGGGTTGCCGGACTGCTGCCGACCCAGACCCGCCGCTCCGAGGAGAGCGTCGCGTTCCAGCAATTCTCGACCCCGCTGGAGATCGGCTACGTCGCCGCGCTCGCGGCCGGCCTTCGGCCGGGCGAGCGCCTGCTGGAGCCCTCGGCCGGCACCGGCCTGCTGGCCGTGCATGCCGAACTCGCCGGCGTGAGCCTGCACCTCAACGAGTTGGCCCAGACCCGCGCGGGCTTGCTGCGGGCGCTGTACCCGGCCGGCGCCGTCACGCAGCTCGACGCGGCCCAGATCCACGACCGGCTCGACGCGGGCGTGGTCCCCGACGTGGTACTGATGAACCCGCCCTTCTCGGTCGCGGCGCACGTGGAGGGGCGCTACCGCGACGCCACCGCCGACCACCTGCGCGCGGCGCTGGCCCGCCTCGCCCCTGGCGGGCGCCTGGTCGCCATCACCGGTGAGGGCTTCCGCCCTGACCGGCCGTCCACGTCTGGCGCCTTCGCGGCGCTGGCCGAGCGGGGCGGGCGGCTGGTGTTCTCCGCCGGCCTGTCGGGCCGCGCCTACGCCCGGCACGGTACCACGGTCGACGTGCGCCTGTCGGTCTTTGACCGCGCCCCGGCCGGTGAGGTGGGTGAGCCCACGGTGCCGCTCGGGCTGAGCCCCGATCCGGCCGCGCTCCTGGACGCGGTCCTGGCCGGCGTGCCGCCGCGCTTCGCGCCGGCCCCGACTCCGGACCCCCGCCGTATCATCCCCGGCCTGTCCCGCCGTGTCGGACTCGCACCGCGCCCGGTTGCCGTCCGCACGTCCGCTCCGCGACCGGCGCCCGCCGCGGCGGTGGCGGCCGAGAGCGCCGAGCCGATCGCCTACACGGCGATCGAGGAGTTGCCCGCGACGCTGGCGGCGGAGGCGGCGCTCTACGAGGACTATGCCCTGGAGACCGTGCGGATCGAGGGCGCCCGGCCGCACCCGACCCCGCTGGTCCAGTCGACCGCGATGGCTTCGGTACGCCTGCCGCGCCCGAGCCACGCCCCGCGCCTGCCGGCGCCGGTCGTCACCGACGGCCTGCTCTCGGAGTGCCAGATCGAGACCGTGATCTACGCCGGCGCCGCCCATGCCCGCCACCTGCCCGGCCACTGGACCGTCGACGAGACCGGCACCGTCCTGTCTGCCGCGGCTGAGGGCGCGGAGGGGGTGCGCTTCCGCCAGGGCTTCTTCCTCGGCGACGGCACCGGTGCCGGCAAGGGCCGCCAGGTCGCCGGGGTCATCCTCGACAACTGGATGCAGGGGCGCCGCCGGGCGCTCTGGGTCTCGAAATCCGACACTCTGATCGAGGATGCCCGGCGCGACTGGCGCCATCTCGGCCGCGAGCCGCTGCAGATCGTGCCGCTCAGCCGCTTCGCGCCGGGCAAGTCGGTGACGCTGACCGAGGGGATCCTGTTCACGACCTTCGCCACCCTGCGCGGAGCCGGCCGCAACGGCGCGGGCTCGCGCCTCGACCAGATCTGCGACTGGCTCGGGAGCGACTTCGACGGCGTCATCGCTCTCGACGAGGCCCATGCGCTCGCCAACGCCGCCGCAGGCTCAGGCGATCGCGGCGTGGTCGAGGCCTCGCAGCAGGGCAGGGCAGGGCTGGCGCTGCAATACCGCCTGCCCGACGCCCGCGTGCTCTACGTCTCGGCCACCGGCGCGGTGACGGTCGAGAAACTGGCCTACGCCCACCGGCTCGGACTGTGGGGCGGCGGGGCCTTCCCGTTCCCGACCCGCTCGGACTTTGTCTCCGCGATGCAGCAGGGCGGCCTTGCCGCCATGGAGGTTCTGGCCCGCGACCTGAAGGCGTTGGGACTCTACACCGCCCGCTCGCTGTCCTATGCCGGCGTCGAGGTCGAGATGCTCGACCACACGTTGACCCCTGAGCAGACGGCGATCTACGACGCCTATGCCGACGCCTTCCAGGTGATCCACACCAACCTCGATGCGGCGCTCAAGGCGTCGGGCGTCACCGGCGCGTCCGGAACGTTGAACCGGGCAGCCAAGTCCGCGGCACGGTCAGCCTTCGAGTCGAGCAAGCAGCGCTTCTTCAATTACCTGCTCACGGCGATGAAGTGCCCGAGCCTGATCGCGGCGATCGAGGCGGGGATCGCGGACGGCCACGCTGCCGTCGTCCAGATCGTCTCGACCGGCGAGGCGCTGATGGAGCGACGGCTCTCCGAGATCCCATCGTCGGAATGGGGCGACCTTCAGCTCGACGTGACCCCGCGCGAGTACGTGATGGAGTACCTCGCCAGCGCCTTCCCGACCCAACTCTACGAGCCCTACACCGACGACAGCGGCACCATCTTGTCCCGGCCTGTCTTCGACGCCGACGGCCAGCCCGTCCCCAGCCGCGAGGCGGTCGAGCGCCGCGACGCCCTGATCGAGCACCTGTGCGGGCTCGCCCCCGTGCAATCGGCCCTCGACCAGCTCGTGCAGCACTTCGGCACCGAGGCCGTGGCCGAGGTGACCGGCCGCTCGCGGCGGATCGTGCGCCGGACTGGCAAGGACGGGGTCGACCGCCTCGTGCTCCAGAACCGCCCGGCGGCCGCCAATCTCAGCGAAACACAGGCGTTCCAGGACGACGAGAAGCGGATCCTGGTGTTCTCGGACGCCGGCGGCACCGGCCGCAGCTACCATGCCGACCGCGGGGCGAAGAACCAGCGCCTGCGGGTCCACTACCTGCTCGAGGCCGGCTGGAAAGCCGACGCCGCGGTGCAGGGGTTAGGTCGCACCAACCGCACGAACCAAGCTCAAGCCCCGCGGTTCCGTCCGGTCACCACCGACGTGAAGGGCGAGCGCCGCTTCCTCTCGACCATCGCCCGCCGCCTCGACACCCTCGGCGCCATCACCCGCGGCCAGCGCCAGACCGGCGGCCAAGGCCTGTTCCGCCCCGAGGACAACCTGGAGGGGCCCTACGCCGCGACGGCGCTGCGCCAGCTCTTCTGGGCGATCGTGCGCGACGAGATCGCGGGCTGCCCGCTCAAGCAGTTCGAGGCGATGACCGGCCTCGCGCTGACCAACGAGGCCGGGGGGCTGCTCGACGAGCTGCCGCCGATCGGCCGCTTCCTCAACCGGGTGCTGGCGCTACGCATCGCCGTGCAGAACCTGTTGTTCGAGGCGTTCGAGGAGCGCCTGTCGGCGGTGATCGAGGGCGCGATCTCGGCCGGGGTCTACGACGTCGGCGTCGAGGTGCTCACCGCCGAGAGCTTCACGGTCACGGACCGCGCGGTGGCCTACACCCATCCCCGCAGCGGCGCGCGCACGCATCTCCTCACGCTCAGTGAGCGGCGCCGGCTCAAGCCGCTGGATCTCGATGCCGCCCGCGACCTGATCGCGGAGGGCTATCAGCCGGTGGTCAACGCGAAGTCCGGGCGCCCGGCACTCGCCGGTCGGGCGGCGAGCGAGACCCGCGAGGACGGCTCGGTGGTGGCGCGGGTGCGCTTGGTGCGCCCGCTCCAGCGCCAGATCCTCGACCGCACCGTGTTCGAGCGCTCGCACTTCACCGAGGCCACCATGGAGGCGTTCCGGGTCGCCTGGAATGCGGAACTCGCCAGCTTGCCCGAGTTCGAGGAACGCACCCTGCACGTCGTCACCGGTCTGCTCCTGCCGATCTGGGACCGGCTGCCGGGCATCGACATGCGCGTGTTCCGCCTCGTGACCGACGCGGGCGAGCGCATCGTCGGCCGCGTCGTCGAGCCCGAGGACCTGCCCATCATCCGCGAGCGGCTCGGCCTTGGCGCCGGCACCGCCATGACCTCGGCCGACGCCTTCGCGGCCGTGCTCTCCGGCCGGGCCGGCCTGGAACTCATCGGCGGCCTGCAGGTCCGGCGCGTGCGGGTGATGGGCGAGGACCGGATCGAACTGATCGGCTCCAGCGACAGCGCCCGAGCCGGGCTGAAGGCGCTCGGCCTGTTCGCCGAGGTGATCGCGTGGCGGACCCGCCTGTTCGTGCCCACCGGCGAGCGCGGGCCGGCGATCCTGACGGCGGTGCTCGACCGTCACCCGCTGCTGCGTTGCACAAACGCCAAAGGCCACGCTTAATGCCGCGACCGGACTGGGAGGCCACCATGTCGACCCTACCCCCCGCCGCGGAGATCGCTCGCCAACTCGCCGAGAACGTCGAGGCGTTCTGCCGGCACTACCTCTCCAACGGCCACCGCTCCGGCCGGTACTGGTGCGTCGGTGATGTCCACAACACGGAAGGCGGGTCGCTCTACGTGCGCCTGACCGGCCCGACCAGCGGCAAGGGCGCCCGCGGGCGGTGGCAGGATGCGGCCACGGCCGAGCACGGCGACCTGCTCGACCTGATCCGGTTGCAGCGCGGCGACGGCTGGAAGGATGCTCTTGCCGAGGCGCGGGCGTTCCTGCGCCTACCCCTGCCACCCGAGTCGGATCGGACCCGCCCGAGCGAACTGGCCAAGGATACGGTCGAGTCGGCCCGGCGCCTGCTGCGCCACGGCCAAGCGCTCGCCGGCACGCCGGCGGCGGCCTACCTGCGCTCGCGCGGGCTCGAGCACGCGCTCAGTCAGCCCGCCCTCCGCTTCCACCCGCACTGCCTGTACCGAGCGTCCCGCAAGGCCCCGGGCCCGGACACCTGGCACCCGGCCCTGCTCGCAACCGTCACCGATCTGTCGGGCACCGTCACCGGCGTCGGCCGGACCTGGCTCGCCCCGGATGGGCGCGGCAAGGCCAACCTGCCGAAGCCCCGGCGGTCGCTCGGGAACCTGCTTGGCCACGGCGTGCGCTTCGGCGGAACCGTGCCTCACCTCATGGTCGCCGGCGAGGGCACCGAGTCCGTGCTGTCGGTCCACCGGATGATGCCGGGCGTGCCGCACGTCGCCGCTCTCTCGGCCGGGCACCTCGGCGCCCTGTTCCTTCCGCCCGGCCTGCGTCACCTCTACATCGCACGCGACGCCGATCCGGCGGGCGAGCGCGGGGCAGCGATCCTGCGCCGCCGCGCCGAGGCCGCGGGCATCCCCGTGACCGACCTGATCCCGCGCGAGGACGACTTCAACCGCGACCTGTGCCACCTCGGACCGCGCGATCTCGCCCTGCATCTCGCGCCCCAGTTCGATCCGAACGATGCGGTGGCCCACCTCACGTTCGAGGAGGCGGTGGCCTGACGGTCCTCGCGGCGGGGCGTGCTGCAAGCTTGGCGGGCTTTCCCGGACCGGAGAGGGCCGGCGTCCACGGCCTTCTTGAGAGGGCGACGGGTGCCGGGCCGGGGATCTTGGGCGCAATGGCCCCGAGCCGACGATTGTCCGCCGCCGCCTGACGGCGGCTTTGCATCGCGAGGCAAAATCGCCGGTCAGGGGCCGTCCTCCGCTACCGCTGCGGCCCGCACGAGCCGCATCGCCTGACGATGCGATGCGGGTGCACGCGCGGGTGCGCCAGACCCCTGGGCCCGGCCTTGGGTCGCCAGGAAGGCCGCGATGGACGCGGTCACCCTGACCCAAGGATCCCGCGATGCTTGACCAGCCGATCCACGACGAGGACCTGCCCGCCGACCCGTCCCTGCTGGAGGAGTTGGCGGTCACCGGCTACCGCCCGTTCGAGGAGCACGACGATCCCCGGCCGCTGCCCACGAAGCGCGTGATGGATGGGGCCCTGCGCGTGGCGATGGCCGAACTCGAGCAGGCCTTCACCGGCACCCGCCTGGAGGACGACCTCGAGGACGTGCTGTGGGGCTTCGTGAACGTCCTGCACCGCCGGGTCGAGCAGATAGAGCGCAAGCTCGACGAGAACGAGCAGGCCCAGCGTCAGAGCCAGCGCGAGCAGGACGGCAGCGAGGTGCTCTCGGTCGAACTCGAACGTCTCACCGCCCTTGGGCAGACGCTGAGCGAGCGCCGCAACAGCTTCGAGTACGCCCGCGACACCGCCGCTCATTTCTTCACCCGGACCACCCGGTCGCTGTGGCGCCCGCATTCCGGATCGCGGGTTAACCACGCCACCATGACCGCGGCGATGATCGACTCGCGCGACTACATCAGCGCGCGGCGCCGGGCGGAGACCGAGATCCACCTTCCTCAGGGGACGCGCATCGCCTTCACGGGGGGCAAGCAGTTCCAGGATGTCGCCGTGATCTGGGCCACCCTCGACCGGGTGCGCGCCAAGCACCCCGACATGGTGCTGCTGCATGGGGGCGGGGAGGGGGCCGAACTGATCGCCGCGAAGTGGGCGGAGAACCGCAAGGTCGCCCAGGTGGTGTTCCGGCCCGACTGGAAGCGCCACAGCAAGGCGGCTCCGTTCCGGCGCAACGACGCGATCCTGGAGCAGATGCCGATCGGCGTGGTGCACTTCCCCGGCGGTGGCATCAGCGACAACCTTGCCGACAAGGCCCTGACCAAGGGCATCCCCGTGCGGCGGGGCGTGAAGCCCGCTGGCTAGTTACCTTAGGGGTAGGGGAGGGGGCTGTCGCGTCCGGAAAGCGCCCTCCCCTCCCGTCCTTATGAAACTGCCAAAAGCTGAGGCATCACTCAGCTATGGATTTTTCAGTATCCTGCCGTAAGATGAGTTATTTGTTTCGAAGAGCTGATTAGGTTCCATAACGTATATTATGCGAATACGTGTTGTGCCCGTTGGATTAGAGGGTCTTGCTTGGTGGATGAGGGGCAACGCATTCCCCTTTCCGAGGGGAGCGGTTGCCTGTGGTGTCGCTGGGGAGGACTCTGATGAGAAGGAGGGAACGCTGGAGCGCTACTGTTGTACCCGCCCTCCCCCGTATCATTCCTGCTGTGAGAAAATTTAACGGATCGCGCTGATCTGAGCTGAGCCGCTTTGCGTAGTGCGATCGCGTCGCATCTTGCGAGTTGCGCCGCCTGATACCTGGCGCCGGAAGACAGCGAGGTGCGTCCGGTCGAGCGCGAAATGCTGCCCAAGTAAAGCCTCCTGTCCTATCAAGCCGCTCGACTTGATTTGCTGTCCCCTCCCCCCTCCCCGCCCCTGGTAAACCTATGACCGCCGTTGCTGACCCATTGCAGACGGTCGGAATGTCCGCTTCCAGGCAGTTCAATGGACTCGGTTCGGCAAAGTCTGGCCAGTAGTGGCCTGTCTACTCTGGGGAGGGATTGCCAAAAAGAGCAGACAAGGCCCTACCGAACCAACCCAGTCGTAAAGCTCGATTGGCGTCGGCCTCAAAAATAGACAACAGTACGCCGCCAGTCACCGCCGCCCGGCGGCCTCCAAGCGGGTCCGGTCAACAATCTCTACCGCGCCTCGACGAAGTTCGATCAGGCCCGCCTCGGCCCATTGTGCCAGGATGCGGCTCACCACCTCGCGCACGCTGCCGACATCGTCCGCGAGCTTTTGATGGGTCACCGCGGCGACGCCTCGCGGATCGGCTTCAGCGAGGAGGCGTTGCGCGAGGCGCTGCTTCAGCGGTGCGAACGCGACCTCGTCGATCAGCGTGAACAGGCCGGACATCAATCGCGTGTAGTCATCCATGACGAAGCTGCGGAACGCCGCGCTGTCGCCCATCAGGTGCTGGAACGTGCTGTCCGGCAGGGCCGCGAGCTCGGTTCGCTCCTCGGCCACGCTCTGCGCTGGAAAGGTGCCGCCGGACAGAAGACATTGGGTGGTCAGGGCGCAGGTGCCACCCGGGCCAACCTTGTAGATCAGCACCTCGCGTCCGCCCTCCGACATCCGGAAGATCCGCGTGCGTCCCTCTAGGCACATTAGGTAATTGGCACACGCGCCATCCAGTTCATAGGCGATGGCCCCCGCGTCCAGCACCGGGAAATGCACGGTTCCCCGAGCGATCTGAAGGTGCGCCGGGCTGAGAGCCTGGAGGAGCGGAAACCGGTCGATCCATCGCTCGACCCTCTGGGCATCCGTCATGGCTGGCGTGGTCCCCCGGCCATGACGACGGGTTGATCGTCCGGCGCGCGTTGCGTTTTTCTCCCGCCGCGCCGGATTTGTGTGACCTGGGTCACCGACCGGGTGCAGCGGCCCAGCATAGCATCGCGACACAACGAACACGATAAGGGCGCTCGCCAAGCGCGGCGCTCACCGGGAGGAAACCGATGCGCTACCTCGCCCTCAGCTTCATGCTCGCCGTCTTCGCCGCCGGTCCTGCCGCAGCCGAACAGGACCTGCTGCTCGGGGCAGACATGTCCTCACCCGCCATGACGAAGGCCGAGATGAGCCGCGCCGACGTCGAGGCGATGATCCAGGCCGCGGACGGTAAGCCCATCGACCTGCACGACAAGGCGCTGTCGGGCCTCGATCTCTCCGGGCTGAATCTCCGGAGCGTCAACTTGCGCACTGCGCGCCTGAACAACGCCAATCTGCGCGGCGCCGATCTCAGCGGCGCAAACCTCGAACAGGCATGGCTCCTGAAGGCAGACCTTTCCGGCGCCAAGCTCGCGGACGCGAAAATGTTCGGCATCACGGCGCGGGACGCCAACCTCAGCGGGGCCGACCTCAGCCGGTCCATGCCCATCGGCGATTTCAAGGGCGCCGACATGAGCGGCGCAACGCTGGTCGATCTTAAGGGCGGAGCCGACATCAAGAATCAGTCCATGGGTCTGATGCGGGCGGTGTTTACCTCGGTGAACCTGTCGGGCGCGAACCTCAGGGGAGCCAACCTCGGCCGGTCACGCCTGGAGTATGCGAATCTCAAGGATGCCGATCTCACCGGCGTGGTGCTGATGGGTTCGGACTTGTCCGGGGCCAATTTGACCGGAGCTACGGTCACGGGTGCGGATTTCAAGAACGTCGACGTCAGCGGTGCCCGGCTGATCAACCTCAAGGGTCAGTCCGAGGCCAAGGACTGGGCGGAGAGGGTGAACATCGACCGTGCCGTCACTCAGGCATCCAATTGACGCGCCCGTTCACCGACCTCACGGCCCGCCGCCGACCTCAACGGCTTCTGTCTCCTGAGACCCTGTCAGCGGAATCTGCAATGTTCCCTGCATATCAGCGAAGCCGTAAACTCGGGTTGCCCATTCGCAAAGGCTGGCTTCAGTCCGAAGCACGACGTTCGTCGTCGCCAGCTAAATCATCTCATCACGTGATCAAAACGATCAATACGTTCCGTTGGAGTGATCGAATGGGCGCGGTCATGATCGTGGCAGCTTCAGTCCACGAGGTGCACGCACCATGCCCGCAGCAGCGTTTCTCCGATCACGCGCGCTTGCCCTGACTTCCATCCTGCCCGGCCTGAGCCTTTGCCTCGCGGTGACGGGCGTCGCCCTCGGGCTGGAGAGGGTCGAGGAACACATCTTCGGCCGTGCGTGGCTGGAGGCTCTGGTCCTCGCCATCGTGCTGGGCACGGCCGTCCGCACGGCCTGGAACCCGGGTCGGCGCTTCGCTCGCGGGATCGCGTTCGGCGCCAAGACCGTCCTGGAAATCGCCGTCGTCCTGCTCGGCGCCTCGCTCAGCCTCGGGACGCTGCTCGCAGCCGGGCCGGGGCTTCTCGTCGGCATCGCGGTGGTGGTGGCTCTCGCCATCGCGGCGAGCTACGGCATCGGCCGGGCTCTCGGGTTGACCCCGCGCCTGGCCATCCTCGTCGCCTGCGGCAACTCGATCTGCGGAAACTCGGCGATCGCGGCGACGGCCCCGGTGATCGACGCGGACGGCGAGGACGTCGCCTCGTCCATCGCCTTCACCGCCGTGCTCGGCGTTCTCGTCGTTCTCGGCTTGCCCCTGCTCGTGCCGCTGCTCGGACTCTCACCGATGCAGTACGGCGTGCTCGCGGGGCTCACGGTCTACGCCGTGCCGCAGGTGCTCGCCGCAACCGCGCCGGTGGCCGCCCTCAGCGTTCAGGTCGGCACCTTGGTCAAGCTGGTCCGCGTGTTGATGCTCGGGCCGGTGGTCCTGGCTCTCTCGCTCGGGATCGGCCGGCTGCGCGCGAGGACGGGCGTGACCGTGCCGCACCCCACGGCCGGCGAGCGCCCTGCCTCGGGCCGGATGCCGCTGCACCGGCTGGTGCCGTGGTTCATCCTCGCCTTCCTGGCCCTGGCGGGTCTGCGCTCGGCGGGACTCGTTCCCGAAGCGACCCTGCACCCGATGGCCACGACGGCGAACGCGCTGACCATCGTGTCGATGGCGGCCCTCGGCCTCGGCGTCGACGTGCGCAGCGTCGCCAAGGCGGGACCGCGCGTCACCCTGGCGGTGGTCGCTTCGCTCGCCGCCCTCACGGCCGTGAGCCTCGGGCTGATCCGCATGCTCGGCATCGCCTGACAGAGGCCTGCACCCGGCGCGTCCGCACGCGTTGAACCTCGACCTTTTGAAATAGAGACATCCGATGTCGAGCTTGACCGAGCGTATGGCGCGCCTGATCGTTCATGGGGAGCGTCCCTACAACGCCGAGCCGCCGCTGACCCGCCTGCGGGCCCGTTACCGGACCCCTGCGGAAGACTTCTACGTCCGCTCCCACGGCGACCTGCCGGAGATCGACCCCGCCACATGGCGTCTGTCCATCGACGGCGCGGGTGTCGGTCCCCTCGATCTGTCGCTGGCGGATCTGCGCACGCGGTTTCCCGAGGCGACCGTCACGGCCACGATGCAATGCGCCGGCAACCGCCGCGCCGACATGCGGGCGGTGGCCCCGGTCTCGGGCGATCCCTGGGACGGCGGCGCCATCGGGACGGCGGACTGGACCGGCATCCGCCTCGGCGACGTCCTGCGTGCGGCGGGCGTGGCGCCGGGAGCGAACCTCCACTCGGCCCTCCACGTCGCCTTCGAGAGCCACGACGTGGTGGAGGGCCAGCCCTACAGCGTCTCGATCCCGCTCACCAAAGCGGTCGCCGACGAGACGCTGCTGGCCTTCGCGATGAACGGGGCACCGCTGTTGCCCGAACACGGTTTCCCCGTGCGGGCCGTCGTACCGGGCTTCGCGGGGGTGCGCAGCCCGAAATGGCTGAAGCGCATCACGGTGCAGGACCACCCCTCGACCAACCCGATGCAAGCCGACGACTACAAGCTGTTCCCGCCGGACATGACGGCCGAGACCGCGGATCCGGCGAAAGGCCACACCATCGAGACGATGCCGCTCAACGCCGCGATCTGCGAGCCCGCGCGCGGAGCCCGGCTCAAGGCGGGCGAGACCACCGTCCGCGGGTACGCCATCGCGGGAGACCGGGCGGTCGTGCGCGTCGATGTCTCAAGCGATGGCGGTCGGTCCTGGCATCAAGCCACGCTGAAACACGAGGCCGGCGCTCCCTTCGCCTGGACGTTCTGGGAGATCGTGCTGGACCTTCCGTCCGGTGAGCGCGACCTCGCGGTGCGCGCCTGGGACAGCGCCGGGCAGACCCAGCCGGCGCGGCCGGACGAGACGTGGAACTTCAAGGGCTATCTCAGCGCCTCCTGGCACCGTGTGCGGGTCGAGGTCGCCTGAGTTCCACGACCGATCAAGGAGCGGCACGGATCAGGTCGAGCAGCGCGTCGGCGGCGCGACTGCGGTAGCGCTCCTTGTGGCGCAGGACCTGGAAGGTCCGCGTCGGCAGGGCGAAGGGCACGGCGACGAGTACGCCGGTTCGCAGCGAGGGTCCGACCACCGCTTCGGACAGAACGCTCGCCCCGGCCCCTGCCACGATGGCAGCGAGGACCGCCTCGTTCGACGGCAGTTCGAGGGCAACGGTGAGTGCGTCCGGCGCGATGCCCAAAGCAACGAGCGCCGCCTCGAAGGCGGAGCGCGTGCCCGATCCGGGTTCGCGCAGCACCCAGGAGACCGAAGCGAGGTCCAATCGTCCCGGCCGCGCGCATGCGGCCAATGGGTGGCCGGGCGAGACCACGAGGACCAGCCGATCCTCGGCGATCGGGGTGCTCGCGAGGCTGCCGTCGTCGATCGCGCCTTCCACGAAGGCGAGTTCCGCCGTCCCCGCCCGCACCGCTTCGGCGGCCTCGGCGGTGTTGCCGATGCCGAGGCGCAGGACGATGTCGGGATAGGCCGCCCGGAAGGCGACGAGATGCCGGGGGAGCCAGTGGCCGGCGATGGTCTGGCTCGCCTGGATGGCCAGCGTGCCGCGCCGCAAGCCGCTGAGGTCCGCGAGCACGAGTTCGGCCGCCTGGGCGCGGGCGAGCACCGCGCGAGCCTCGCCGAGGAAGACGCCGCCCGCCTCGGTCAACTCGATGCCCCGGCCGACCCGGTGGAACAGCTTGACGGCGTGCCGGGTCTCCAGGGCGTTGATGGCGGCGCTGACCGCCGACTGGACAAGGTTCAGCGCCTCGGCCGCCCGCGTGACGTGCTGGCGCTCGGCGACCGCCACGAAGATGCGCAACTGGTCGAGGGTCATGGCGTCTCGGGCTCGGCGGGGGCCTTGGCCGGCGTGGTCGGGCAGGATCCGGACGCGCGCGTCACCGCGCGCCCTCGCGCTTGCCCGAGACCTGCGCATCGACCGCCTCGGCGACCCGGAGCAGCCGCGCCTCGTCCGTGCGGGCCGTCACCACGTAGGACATCCCGGCGTCGATCCACGAGAAGGCGGCCACGTCGTCGGCGCGGGCGTAGCGGAACACGCCGCGCCCGCCGGTCGGCCCGGCCCGGCTGTAGAGGGTGAGGCGGGTGCCCCGGTCGTCGTCGTACATCAGCATCGCCGCCGGCTCGTCTCCGGCGGGGAGCAGGCGCCCGCCCATCAACCGGAAGCCCTGCGCCCGCAGGTCCGGCACGGTGACGGGCCGGCCCAGGCGCGCGCTGAGCCATTGCACGAGGTCGGTCGAGCCGTCGGCGCGGACCTCGACCGGATGGGCGGCCTCGACCACGTAGGTGCGGAAGGCGGAGACGGCCGCCTGCGTCATCGGTTCGGCCGGGGCCGGGCCCGGCACGGCGCCGCGCCCGACCCACCCGGCCGCACCGCCGAGGGCGAGCAGGAGCGCCGCCGCCGCGGCGTTCGGCCACCCGCGCGGGATGCGCCTCCGGCGCGGAGCCGCGAGGTTCGCGATGCGCAGGCGGGCGGGGATCGGCTCGTCCGCCACGGGCGCGAGCCGCGCTCGCAGACGGTCCCGCACCGCCCGGTCGGTGGCGACCCGGGCGGCCGCCTCCGGATGCGCGGCGAGCCACGCCTCGACGCGGGCGCGGCGGCCCGGATCGAGCCGTCCGTCCACGAAGGCGTGCAGGTCGTCCTCGCCGACGGGACGCGGGTCGGACGCGGTCATTTCACCCTCCGCAGATGCCCGGTGACGATCGTCGGGGCCTGATCGAGGAAAGCGCGCATCCGGCCGCGGGCCCGGCTGAGGCGCGACATCACCGTGCCGATCGGGACCGCGAGCACGGCGGCGACCTCGGCATAGGACATGTCCTCAACCGCGACGAGGAGCAGGACGGATCGCTGCTCCTCGGGAAGCGCGGCGATCCCGTCGAGCACGTCCCGCGCGCCCACGGCCGCCTCGGGATCGACCCCGGCCTCCGCGATCTCCATCAGCGCCTCCGGGCCGACCTCGATGCCCCGGCGTCGGCGCACGCCTTCGAGGTAGCGGTTGCGCAGGATCGCGAACAGCCACGCCCGCAGATCGCCCTCGCGGCGCTGCGGCCAGGCGCGGATCGCCCGTTCCAGCGTGTCCTGGACGAGGTCGTCGGCCGCCTCGCGCTGGCGCAGAAGCGCGGTCGCGTAGCGCCGCAAGGCCGGGATCTGCGGTTCGATCAGGACGGCGAGGTCGTCCAAGGGCGGTCTCCGGTTCGCGGCGACGGCGATGCCCGCGCCGCCGTTCGGACGAGAGATGCCGGAATCGCCCGAACTATTCCAAGCCTCGCCCCGGCAAGCCCATCACGCATCCGTGACCCATTGGCCGGGAGCGGTGGGGAATATCCCGGCCCGGCCGGCATCTCTCCCCGCGTGACCTCGACACTGCGGGAGAGACCATGCGCGGAGCACCGACGGCGATCCTCATCACCCTCCTGATGGCCGGGGGGATCTTGGGTGGCGGCATGATGATGCGCGCCGGGCATGCGGAGACCGCCCCCGGCGGCTTCGATGCGATGATGGCCCGATCGATGGCGCGGATGCACGCGGACATGGCGGTGGCGCCGTCCGGCGATCCCGACCGGGACTTCGCCGCCATGATGATCCCGCACCATCAGGGCGCGATTGAGATGGCGAAGGCCGAACTCGCCTACGGCCGCGACCAGGTCCTGCGTCGGCTCGCGCAGGGCATCATCGTCGAGCAGGCACAGGAGATCGAGGTCATGCGCCGCGCCCTGGCCGAGCGACCGGTCGCGCAGACCCCACCGACGCAGCCGCCGGCCCACCACCGTCACTGAGCGGATTGCCGTCCCCCGTCCCGACCATCAGCGCGAAGAGACCTTCACGATGCGACACCTCATTCCGGCGACCCTGATGCTCGCCCTCCTCGGCGGGACCGCGCTTGCGGGCCAAGCGCCGGGGCCTGCCTCGGCGCCGGACGTGCCCGTCGGCCCGCGCGACCGGTTCTATACCTCGGACCAGTTCTCCAACACGGTCTCGGTGATTGATCCCGCCGCCAACACGCTCCTCGGCGTGATCCGCCTCGGCGACACGACGCCCGCGAACCTAAGCCCCCTCTATCGCGGCCAGCTTCTCGTCCATGGGATGGGCTTCTCGCCCGACCGCAAGACCCTGCTCGCCGTCTCGATCGGCTCGAACTCGGTCAGCTTCATCGACACCGCCACCAACACGGTGCGCCATACGACCTATGTCGGGCGCTCGCCGCACGAGGCGTTCTTCACGCCGGACGGGCGCGAGGTCTGGGTCAGCGTGCGCGGCGAAGACTACGTCGCGATCCTCGACGCCGGGACGGGCCGGGAGATGGGCCGGATCGCGGTGCCGAACGGGCCGGGCATGACGATCTTTTCGCCCGACGGGCGTTACGGCTACGTCTGCTCCAGTTTCAGCCCCGAGACGGTCGCCATCGAAGTGAAGAGCCGCGAAATCGTCGGGCGGATCAAGCAGGAGAGCCCGTTCTGCCCCGACATCGCGGCGACGCCCGACGGCCAGCAGGTGTGGTTCACCCTGAAGGACGTCGGCCGCGTCCAGGTGTTCGAGGCCACGCCGCCGTTCAAGGCGCTTAAGACCATCGAGACCGGAGCGATCACCAACCACGTCAACATCGCGCGCACGAAGGCCGGCCAGTTCGCCTACGTGACGGTCGGCGGCCTGAACCAGGTGAAAGTCTTCCGCACCGACGACTTCTCGCAGGTCGCGACGATTCCCACCGGCGCGCTCCCGCACGGCCTCTGGCCCTCGGGCGACGGTTCGCGGATCTATGTCGGCCTGGAGAATGCCGACGCGGTCGCGGTGATCGACACCGGCAGCAACGCGGTGATCGCCACGATCCCGGTCGGCCAGGGGCCGCAGGGCGTGGCCTACGTCCCGGAGGCGGTGCCGGAGGGAGCGGGTGCGCCGAACCTCCAGCCGCTGGGCGCAGCGGGCCAATCGAGTACGCTGACGCTGGCCGGGCCGGACGGCAAGGCGGCCACGCAGGTCACGCTGTTCGACCAGGGCGTGCTGCAGACCCTGCAGGCGGCGGTCACGGGCCTCACGCCGAAGAAGCCCTACGTGCTGGCCCTCTCGGCCGATCCGAAGGGCGCCGGGCCGCTGGAGCCGCTCGCCGCCTTCATGACGAACCCGGCAGGCGCGGCCATCGTCAATGCCGTGGGCCCGATCCGGCAGGTGACGCAGAACGCGAACGAGGCCGCGCGGCGCAGCCTCGTCATCGTCGAGGGCAAGCCCGGCGAGACCGGCGCGACGGTCCAGACCCAGGCACCGCGCTGACGAGACGGGACGAGGGGGCGGTCGCCGGACCGCCTCCCTGTCGCGCGCCGCGCCTCATACCAATCGGCGATGACAATGACTCATCGCCGATTGCCCGCGCGACTGCGCGGCGGCGGTCGTCCGCCGGACGCACGGAACAGGACCATCGGTCCTGTTCCGTGCCGCTTGGTATCAGTAGGTGTCGGCGAGGTAGGCGGCGATGGCCTTGGCTTGCGCCTCGTCGATCGGCGCGTGGTAGACCTTGACCATCTTGGTCACTTCGGACTCCCAGAAGGCCGCGCCTTTGCCCGGCGGCTGCATCGCGATGTAGTCCACCGAATGGCAGACGAGGCAGTTCGCCTGGGCCGCCTCGAAGCCTTCCGCGTGCGCGCCTTCCTTCGGCGCCCGCAACTCCGCGGCCGGCTCCGGCACCGCGTAGGATTTCGGGGCGGCAAGCGCCGCGCCGGCCGCGAGGGCGAGGGCCGCCGCCAGGGCGAGGGTGATGCGGGTCATCGTCGTCACTCCCTCAGGCCGCGCGCACGCGGGTGGTCTCGACCACGTTGCGCAGGTACCCGGCCGGGTTCCAGCGCGGCTCCATCGGCTGGCTCGCCCCGTCGTTGGCGGTCGCCCGCACCCGGATCGCGTGCGCCCCCGGCGACAGCTCCGCGTCGAGGGTCCAGGGCCGGAAGGCGTAGGGACCGAGATCCTGCCCGAGCCGTGCCTCCGTCCAGGTCTTCCCGTCGTCGGTCGAGACCGCCACCGACCTGATCCCGGAGCCGCCATCGAAGGCGATGCCGCGCAAGGGCGTGCGCCCGGCCTTCACCTCCGCCCCGTCGGTCAGGTTGGTCAGGAAGGAGCGCACCGTGAAGCGGTTGATCGGCACCGTCTTGTCCGCCGCCTTGCCGGGTTCGGTGCAGGCGCAGTCGTTGTCGGGGATGCGGTAGGCCTTCTGCATCCAGAAGCCGTCGAAGGGTTTGTCGAGCACGCGGATGCTCTCCAAATGCTTGACCCAGTAGGTGCCGTAGAAGCCCGGCACGACGAGGCGCAGGGGATAGCCGTTGAGCCAGGGCAGGTCCTGCCCGTTCATGCCCCAGGCCAGCATCACCTGCCCATCGCGGGCGTGGTCGAGCTTGAGCGACTTGGCGAAGTCCGGCGTCTCCGTGATCACCGGGCCGTCGAGGCCGGTAAAGGCGACCTCCACGGCGCCCGCCTTCACCCCGGCCCCGTCGAGCACGGCCTTCAGCGGCACGCCGGTCCAGCGGGCGCAGCCCATGGCGCCGTTGGCGAGCTGCCCGCCGGCCATGCGCGGTTCAAAGAAGCCGCGGGAATTGCCCGAGCACTGGTTGACCGCGACGATCTCGGTCGTCGGCATCGCCTTCAGGTCGGCGAGCGAGAGCGAGACCTCCCGCTCGACATGGCCCTTGATCGCGACGCGGTAGGTCTCGGGATCGATCTCGGTCGGGATGTCGGCGAGATGGTAGCGCACGAAGAACGCGTCGTTGGGCGTGATGGCACCCTCGTCGAACACCGAGAACGGGGTCTCCAGCTGCGGCGGCCGCGCGGTCATCTGAAGCAGCGGGCGCTTGCCCGGATAGGCCACCAGGGGCCGCTCGCCATTGCCGAAGGGCAGCGTGGCGGTGTCGCCCGCGAGCGCCCGCAACGACGCGAAGCTGCTGCCGCCCAGGCCCGCCAGGGCGGTGAGGCCCGCCCGCCTGATGAGATCGCGTCTGTCGAGCATCCGATTCCTCCCCGATCCGCGCGAGGCTCCGGCGACCGGGCCCGCGACGTGCGGAGGAGGAGACGCACGTCGCCCCCGGTCTATTCGCGGCGGGTCGAAATAAATCCCGCGGCGCGCGCCGGTCAGCCGGTGCAGGGGCGCTCCGACAGGCCGGTGGCCCGGTCCAGGGCGAGCCGCAGGCGGTCCGTCTTGTTCGGTTCGGTGAGCAGCACGGCTGCCTCGGCCAGCAGGGCGAACCGCTCGGTCGGCACCATCTCGGACAGGAGGACGTAGCGGCGCCCCTCGCTGTCCCAGCGCGCCATACGCAGGCCGCCGCTCCCTTGCGCGATCTCCAGACCGGCCTGTCCGCGCGACGGGCCGCTCCAGATGGCGAGCCGGCAGCCGTGACGCCCCTCGTAACCGGCGAGGCGACTGGCCGAACCGTCGTCCGGGGACAGGTAGACCAAGCGGAAGCCGGCCGCCCCGAGATCGAGGGGGAAGCCAGGGGGGCCGCCCGCGAGCCGTACGTCGTTCGCGGGTGAGCCCGCCGCGCTCCAGGCCGTGAAGGCCGCGCGCGCGGAGTCGGCCGGCGCGCGAGACGACAGGACGAGCCAGCCGGTGCCGACGAGGACGACCAGGGCCGCGGCGCAGGCCCATCCGATGTAGGCGCGGGCGATCGGCGCGCGCCGGGGCGGCACGGCCGCCGCCGTTACCGCTTGCTTCACCCCCTGCTTCAGCCGGGTCAGGGTCGCGACCCGCGCGGCCAGGATCGGGTCCCGTGCCAGCGTCTCCGCGACAGCGCGCCGGTCCTGCGCGTCGAGTTCCCCATCGACGTAGGCATTTAGGGTCTCCCAGCGCATCACCGCCCCTCGCTCCCATCGGACGGCCCGGCGATCCGGTGCAGCATGATCCGCCTCGCCCGGTGCAGACGGCTCATGACCGTGCCGACGGGAATGCCGAGCCGTTCGGCGGTCTCCCGGTAGCTTAGGCCTTCGACGTCCACGCAGGTCACGACCGTCCGGCAGGGCGCATCGAGGGCGGCGAAAGCCTGGCGCACGGCGATGGCCTCGATCAGGCGGTCGTCGAACCCTTCGTCGGGCCAATCCACGAGATCGTCCTCGCGCCGGGATCGGTTCCGGCGGATGCGGTCGATCCAGGCGTGGCGCACGATCCGGAACAGATAGGCGCGGGCCGCCCGGGGTTCGCTCGGCGTCGTCCCCGTCGAGAGCGCCTTGAGGGCGCTCTGCTGCATCAGGTCGCGCGCGGCGTCAGGCTCCCGCGTCAGCGTCAGGGCGTAGCGGAACAGGCGCGGCCACGCTTCGACGAGGTGCTGGCCGATGGATCGCATCCTGACGTATCGTCCCCCCGTGCTCCGTATCATAACGACGCATGAGGAGACAGCAGCGCCATCCGTGTCGATGATTTTGGATGGTGGGAGGCCTGATATTGCCGCAGGGTGGGCGGCGACCAGGCGGGCGTTGGCCGCTGTCAGCGTGTCGGCGCGCAGGTAATTGTGCTTGACCCAGCTCAGCCGTGCGCGGCGCAGCGCCGCAACGTCAGCGCGCATCAGAGGCTCGAAGCCGGTGTTGCAGGCCTCGGCCAGCAGCACCGCGCTGAGGCTCGTTGCCAGTCCCGCGGCGCGCGATCCGGCTTCGCTGGCGTGGGTGAAGGTATCGAGGAAGCCGGTGCGGGCATGGACCTCCAGCAGGACCTCCGGCAGGTCCACACGCGGCATCCGCGCCTGAACGGCCGTCCGCAACGTCAGGAGGCTCGCCGGCTCTTCGAGCTTGTCGAGGGTGGTCAGCACGAGGCCGGGATCCTCCCCGTCGCGCAGACGCATCGCCGTGCTGGCGGGTAGCATCTCGGCCGCCTGCCGCCAGGCGGCGTCGAGTCGCGCGCCGAGCTGATTCAGTTCCTCCGTCGCCGACGGTGAGACGCCGAGGGAGCGGCACACGGCCGGGCGGGCCGCCTCCCACGCGGCGCCCTCCAGCAACCCCTTGCGCGGGTCGGCGTAGCGCAGGCTGGGTTCCGCGTGCAGATCGCGTCGGCGCAACGCCGCGCGCATCCGGAGCAGGAGGCAGACCCGGTAGCCATCGCGAGGACACGGCGCACGTTGGGGGGCGTCCTCCCGAGCCATCCTGGAGCAGCGGCGGGCGTGGGAAACGGCCACCTCGCCACGTCCGGCAAGCACGGTGGCCGGCCGACCCGACCATGCGGAACCGTCGGTGAACCGCGGCGCCGACGGTCGCCACAGCGACGGACCGTCCCAACACGATGGCGACGAGGGAACAGACGCCGTCACCGCCCGCAACCGTCCGGCCGGACGATTTTCCCCTGGCGCTGCGCGCCATTCCTCGCGGGACAAAATCGCCCGTCCGGCCGGTCCTCCGCTGCGCTGCGGCCCCTTTCGGGGTGCGGGCGGCGCCGTCGCCTGTTTGGGGGTCGCATCGCGCCGGGACGGTCCCGGGCGCCAGGGACACCCCACCGATGCCGCGCCCCACCTCGAGCCTCCCCGCCCACGCCCGCTACGCCCTCATGACCCACGTCGCGGAACTCCAGGCCGAGCTGGCCTCGGTCTCCTGCCCGCACGAACGGCGCACCATCGCGGCCGAACTGAAGGCCGCCCAGGCCGAGGTCGCCAAGCTCTCCACGGAGGGCTGAGCCCCTCCCCCAGGGCCGCCTACCGGCGGCCTTCAATCCGGCGATCGGGGCGGGTGTCACCCTGGTTTGTGCCGCGCTAAAAAAGCCTTCGGCGGCCTCCCATGCGGGCGGCCGCCGAACCGTCCGTGCGGACGGGTTTTGCTGCGGCTGGCGACGCGGCGAACGGCCCGTCAGGCCGCCTCCTTCACGGCGTCCTCGCCGACGTTCCCGATGTCGAGCGCATCCTGCGCGTCGCGGGTATGGAAGCGGTTCGTTCCGACCAGCTTCTTCATGTCGTCGCGGCGGTAGTAGATCGGGCGCCCGCAGCGGATCGGCTCGACGCCGCCGACGAACAGGAGTTGCTCGTCGCGCCGCATCGTGTTGATGATCTCGTCGGGCAGGATCAGGGAGCGCTTTTGCAGGCTGGTCGAGGCCGACAGGCTGACGCCGCGCCCTTTCCCGGTGTTGGCCTGCTGGCTGTAGGAGACGATCTCCTGCGTGTACGACCCGCAGCGCTCCGACAGCCACTTGGCCGTATCGACGTCGGTGATCGCTGAAAAGCTCTGCCAGGACGTCGACTCGAACCAGTCGGAGACGGCGTCCTTGCCGCCCCACTGATCGCGCAGTTGTCCGAGCGACTGATAGACCAGAACCATCGTGATGCCGTACTTGCGGCCGGCGTCGCGCGCGACCGGGATGAGGCTCATGTTGCCGAGCCGCGCCGCCTCGTCGAGGATGAAGGCGACGCGGTCCTTGATCTCGCCGTTGGCGTGATAGAGCGCGTTGAGGAGACCGCCGATGATGACCCGCGCCAAGCCCGCATAATCCTGCAGCGTCTGGAGATCGAGCGAGATGAACACGTCGATGTCGCTCTCGATCAGATCGAGGCTGGAGAACTCCCCCTCGGAGACGATGGCGGCGTATTCCCTGAAGCTCAGCCAGTTGGTCAGGTCGGCCGCGGTGGCGTAGACGCCCGAGAAGGTCTGCGGCGTCATGCTCTTGAAAGGCCCGAGGGCCAGTGACGCGAACGAGCCCTCATCCTCGGCGCGCAGGATGACGCTCAGCCGCTCCAGGAAATCCGGCTCGGGCTCGGAGATCATCTCGCGCAGGGTGCGCAGGGTGCGCGGCTTCTCCGCGAACGATCGGTTGAGGCAGATGTAGGCCAGGACCCCGCGCAGGAGCTGCAGGGCCGAGTTGCGGAAGAAATCCTTCGGATCGTCCCTCTTCACCGGTCCGGTGGCGATCCAGCCGACGACGGCCGAGATGTCCTTCTCGGCGGAATTCTCGCCCCGGCCGATCCAGTCGAGCACGTTGAAGCCGCTTTTCGGCTGGGTCGGCGTGATGCAGTGGACGGCCCGCCTGAAGCCCTTGCCGCGGATGTTCCTGCGATACGTGTCGAGCATCGGATGCAGTTCGGTCGAGGGATCGAGCACCACCGCGTTGCCGGGCCACGACAGCAGCATCGGGATCACCGTGCCGGTGGTCTTGAAGCCGCCCGATCCGGAGAACACGAGGCCGTGGGTCGAGCCGAAATCGCAGTCGAAGCCCATCATGGGCTTCCGGCCGCCTGAGCCCCAGGTCCGAGGGTCGTTCGGCTTGAACACGCGCGAGGTGCTCTTGGGGTCGAGATCGGGGCGGTAGAGCTCGCCCAGCACCAGGGCGCCATCCTCCGGAAACAGCTCGCCGGCGAGCTTCATCGTCGCCCATTCGGCATCGCCGTAGGCGGCGGATTTCGAGCGGATCGGCTTGTTGTAGCCGCGCGTGGTCTTCTTGACCCGGACCAGCGAAACCAGCGGCGCGATGAACGCCACGAAACCCGCGAAGCACACCGCGCAGAACAGCGGAATGTCGGCCTGCCGCAGGAGCCGACGCGCATCCGCGCCCGGGTTCTGTGCGACGAGGCGCGCGACCTCGTCCCGCACTGTCCAGGCGCAGAGTCCGATCAGGAACAGGGACACGGCCATCGCGACCACGCGGCCGCTGACACCCGGCCGCGTGAGGCCGGCGGCGGCGAACAGAACGAGGGCGGGCAACGCCACCGCGGCGACGCGCAGGGCGCGGAGCATCATCGAATGCCCCGGCTCCACGACGTAGACCGCCCCGACGAGCGGCGTGAGGAACAGGCTGATCCCGAGATGCAGCGCGAGCCCGATCGCGACGACGAGGGCGGCGTAGATCCACTTCATGATTTGAACTCCTTCGCTCCTCGCCGGGCAAACTGCTCGGCGATTTCGGGATCGCGGACGCGTTCGCGCCCATCGAGGAGGAGGCCGAGGAGCTGGTCGCGCGGCATGTCGCCGAGTCCGGCCTTGATGATGAGACCGCCGAGCTGGATCTTGAGATGGGCGTCGGCGCGCCGCTCGTCAGTGCGCTCCCGCATGAGCCTTCTTCGCGCCTCCCGCAGGCTTCGCATCAGGCTCTGACGCTCCGTCGCCCTCGGGCTTCGATCCCCCTTCGCCGTCGGGCGCTCCGTCCTTGCGAAATCGCCGTGCGAGATCCGCGAACGCCTCGCTGAGCTGCGCCTCGTTGAGGTCGAGGGCGGCCAGCCCGGCCTTCACCGCGATCTTCCCGATGCGCTCGGCCTGTGCCTTGTCGTGGGCCTCAAGCCTCTTCTGAAGGGCCTCGATTTCAGCGAGGATCGTCGCGCGCGATTGCTGCCTTGCCATGAACTGAACTGCCCATCCCTGCTGCAAATTGAGCATCGGGCGTGTAGCAACAGCTTGGCCGTTTGCGAAGCCGAAACCCTACGTTGCCTCTGACAATCGGCACCGCCTGCCCCTCGATCAGGGCGGCGCCTGTTCGTTCGAACGACGCGCAACCGTCCTCCGGCCCGGTCCCCTGCCCTCCTTCCAGCCACGCCGGTCCTCCTTGAGCGGCTGCGTCAGCGGGCTCACGCTCGACGGATGGACGGCCCCGAAAGGGGCCTCGTCGAAGCGGAGCTACGGCGCGTCAGCGCCTCCGCAGGATCCCGGAGCAGGGCGAAGGGCGCACTTATGGGGAAATCGTGGATTTCCCCGGATCGGCGTGGTACGGCCAAGCTCGGAGGCGCTCTTGGCGATCTACCACCTCAGCGCTCAGGTCATCAGCGCGGCCGGCGGACGGAGTGCCGTCGCAGCCGCTGCCTACCGGCGCGCCGCCAGCATGACCTGCTCCGCCACCGGCCAGAGCTTCAGCTATGAGGGCAAGGAGCACGTCACCCACGCTGAGCTGTCCCTGCCGGCCGAGACGCCGGCTTGGTTCCGCACCGGCATCGACGGACGAAGCGAGAATGGCGCCTCCGAGTTCCTCTGGAACGCGGTCGAGCGGAAGGAAGGCCTAAAGGGCACCGGCCTGGCGATGGAGATGAACGTCGCCCTGCCCGTCGACCTGACGCGTGAGCAGAACGTCGCGCTCGCCCGCGACTGGATCGAGGAGCACGTCACCGCCAAGGGCTTCGTCGCCGATTGGGCCGTGCACGACAGCCCCGGCAACCCGCACTTCCACCTGATGATTCCCCTGCGCCGGCTGACCGAGCAGGGGTTCGGGGCGAAGTTCGAATTGGCCCGCGACACCTCCGGGGCCGTGCTCTATCGCGGAGACGGCAAGCCCCGGTACGAGCGGATGGCGGCGCCGATGAAGGAGTTGATCGGCTGGCGCCGCTCGTGGGCGGACAGCGCCAACCAGCACCTCGCTGCGGCCGGTCTAGAGAGGCGCATCGACCACCGCTCGCATGCTGAGGCCGGCATCGTCATCGAGCCGACCGGACATATCGGCGTCATCGCCTCGAACATGGCGCTCAACGGCAAGGAGGCCGTGCGCGTCGCCGAGGAGCGCGAGCGCCGCGCCCGCAACGCCCAGGCGATCGTCGAGGATCCGAGCCGGCTGCTGCCGATCCTGTCGCGCGAGAAGAGCGTCTTCGACGAGCGCGACATCGCCAAGGCGGTGTTCCGCTACATCGACGATCCGATCGCCTTCGACGCGGTCCGTCTCAGGCTCGGCCAATCCCCGGATCTGGTGGCGGTCGCCGAGGAGGTGTTCGACCCGGAGAGCGGCCGGGTGGTGTCGCCGGCCCGTTGGACCACGCGGGCGCTCCTGCGCGCCGAGGTGGCGATGCAGGCTGCCACCGGACGGCTCTACGCCGATGCAGGCCACCGCGTCCCGGAGCGCGCGCTGGAGCGCGCCTTCGCTGCCCGCCCGGAACTGTCCGAGGAGCAGCGCGAGGCGGTGCGCCACGTCACGTCACCGGCTCGGATCGCGGCCGTGGTCGGCTTTGCCGGGGCCGGCAAGTCGACCATGCTCGGCGTCGCGCGCGCCGCCTGGATCGGCGCCGGCCACCGCGTCGTCGGTGGGGCTCTCGCCGGCAAGGCGGCAGAGGGATTGGAGCGCAGCGCCGGGATCGGCAGCCGCACGCTGGCCTCGTGGGAACTGGCCTGGAAGAATGACCGCGACCTGATGGCGAAGGGCGACGTCTTCGTGCTCGACGAGGCCGGCATGGTCGCCTCCGAGCAACTCTCCCGGATCGTCCAGGAGGTGGAGCGGCGTGGGGCCAAGCTCGTGCTGGTCGGCGACGCGATGCAACTCCAGCCGATCGAGGCCGGCGCCGGGTTCCGGGCGATCACCGAGACGATCGGCTTCGCCGAACTCTCGGAGGTCTGGCGGCAAGTCAGCCCGGCGATGCGGCGGGCAAGCGTGGCCTTCGCCCGCGGCGAAGTTGCGGCGGCGATCGGGGTCTATCGCGAGGCCGGGATGGTCCGGTTCTCGCCCGATCGGGAGAGCGCGCGCGAGGCCCTGATCGCGGCCTGGAAGCCGGATTATCTTGGCCTCAAGCCAGACGGTCGTGCGACCGAGACGCTGATCCTGGCGCAGACCAACGCCGACGTGCTCGCTCTCAACGCGATGGCCCGGTCAGCCCTGAAGGCCGATGGGCGGCTTGCCGACGACGCGCGGTTCGTGACGGCGCGCGGCGAGCGGATGTTCGCCCCCGGCGACCGGGTGCTGTTCCTGGAGAACGACCGCTCGCTCGGCGTGAAGAACGGCATGCTGGCCACCGTCGAGGCGGCTTCGAGCGGCCGGCTGGTGGTGCGGCTGGACCGCGACGGGACCGGGGATGGCGAGCGGATCGAGGTCCGGGCGGAAGCCTACCGCAACCTCGACCACGGCTACGCCGCGACCGTGCACAAATCTCAGGGCGCGACGCTCGATCGGGTGCATGTGCTGGCCACGCCCGGCATGGATCGGCACCTCGCCTACGTGGCGATGACGCGCCACCGGCACGCGGTGGTTCTGCACGGCGCGCACGCCGACTTCGTGCCGGAATGGCGCCTGCCTAAGCTCGGCGCGGCGCCGTCGACGGACGTCCTCGACGCGGCCGCCCTCGACGGCTTGGCGCGCCGGATGTCGCGCGACGGGTCGAAGGCTTCGACGCTCGATCATGCCGGCGAGGCCGCGTTCCGCGAGTCGGCGGTGGCGCTGACAGAGCTTCCGGAGGCGATGGACGGCGAGGCCGTCCGGGCTCGCGCGAGCGAGCTGCCGCTGCTCGACGCCGGCCGGATGGCGGCCGGGATCACGGCTCTGGCGAACCGGCTCGAGTCCGCGTCGCCGGCCGGCGAGGCTCCGGGATCCGCGGCCGTCGAGGTCGGTGCTGCTCTGCACGCGGCCGAGCTCGGCGCTTCGGCGAAGACACCAACCATCGAACCGTCCATATCCCCCGCACTGGCGGCGATCGAAGCCGCCCTGGCGCGGCTGGAACGGGCGGAAACCGACATTGCTGACCGGGTGCGCCCGCAGGATCTGCGGGCGCTGGCCTCGGCCTTTGCCGAGCGCCGCGGCCTCAACGGTCATGCCGCCCTCGCCCCCGCGATGGTGAAGCGCGCCCGGGCGATGATACGCAGCGCCGAGGGTCGCTGGCGCCGTCTGCACGGCCTCGCCGCGCGGCTCGCCGTGGCCTGGAAGGCGATTGCCGCACACCGTCCCGCCGAGGCGGTGCGCGTCGAGCCGACCGCGGAGGTGCGCGTCGATCCGGCGCCGACAGTGGCCACGAATGCGGACGCCGCCGCGCCGCTCAAGCCGTTCCTTGCGGCGATCGACCTCGGCGAGAAGGGCATCAGGGAGGCGCTCTACGATCGGGTCGACGTCGAGACGGATCTTTCGCCATGGAGCCGGCCCGTTCTCCGGGAGTTGCGACTGGCGGTCAAAAAGCCCGGCCCGCTCTACGCCGCGATCCTGGCCGAACTGCGCCAGCCCGCGCGCGTGTTCGATGCCCAGCTCGATGCCTTGTTCGCCGATGTCGAACCGTATGGCGGCCTGCGCGGCCGGAAGGGTTGGTTCGTCCCCAAGGCGGAGAAGGAAGAGCGCGCCGCGGCGGAGTCGGCCCTGACTGAGGCCAGGATCTTGGCGAACGAGCTGAAGGGGCGTCTCGAGTCGATCGCCGGCAAGGGGCGTCCGGCGGAGATCCAGTATCGTCGGCGCCTGCTGATCGAGGTGCCGGGCCTGAGCCCGAGAGCCGCCACCCTCCTGGCCAAGGTCGGTCGCACGTCGACGTCGGTGACGAAGGCCCTCGACGCCGGCGTGGCGGAAGCCGTCGCGACGCCCGAGCTGCGGGCGGAAATCGAGGCCTTCGCCGAGGCGGTGGGACGCCGGTTCGGCGCCAACGGGGCGATCGGCCATTCGCCGCAGCGCAGCCTCGGCCCGGGCCAGTGGCTCGACGACGAGGAGCGGGCGATCCTGAGCGGGGGCGGGTACGTCGCCTCCTACATCAAGGACGGCACCCTGGACCGGCTCGTCGCCCTGGCGCAACGCCAGGAGCGGCACCTCGACAAGGAGCAGACCCTGGACCAGCGGCAGGAACTCGACAGAGGGCCGGATCTCGGCCCCTCGCTGTGATGCGGACGCCACGGTGATCGTATTGGCGCCGCAGCGACGATGGGTAAGGGTAGGAGAGAGAGGACACCTTGGAGTTGGGCCGTCGCATGACGGATCGAGAGGATTGCCCGGAGTTGGGTGCGGCCGGGCCCACCAGAGGGGACGACACCATGAGCTATCGCGACCTGCCGGCGCTCGTGACCCGGCGCGAGGAGGCCTTGACCCTGCTCGAGGCCATCGCCGCGGGCGTCGAGGAGAGCGAGTTCGCACCCTTCGTCGGCGCCATGACGACCGTCGAGGCCGAGCAGGCGCTGGCGATCATGCGTGGATCCGGCAACGAGATGGGCCTGCGCACCCAGTTGGGCGCGTTGCTCGCCGAGACTGGGCTCGTGAGCCAGGACGAGGTGTTCGCGGCGCTCGACGCGCGCCGCGCCCTCGGCCGGGGAGAGGCGGCATGAGCGCGGACCCTTACGTCTACGAGGGCACCGACGTCCTTCGGAACCGGGCGGACATCCGGGATCCGGAGGCCCTGGCCGAGCGCGAGCAGATCGTCTCGTTCCGAGCGCTGGTCCAGATGCAGAAGGAGCCCGTGCTCGGCCAGTTCGACCTCGCGCACTACGCCGCCGTGCACAAGCGGCTGTTCGGCGAGATCTACGCCTGGGCGGGCGAGACCCGCACCGTCGAGCTGTGGAAGCCGGAGATCGCCCTCAAGGGTCAGAGCGTCAAGTACAGCCCGCCGGCCGCGAGCGAACAGCACGCGCAGGCTGCCTTAGCACAGTTGCAGCGGGGCGAGCCCGGCAACCTGAAGGACAGCCGGCCGGCGATCCGCTTCGCCCAGACCATGGCCGCGCTCTGGCAGGCCCACCCGTTCCGGGAGGGCAACACCCGCACCCTGCTCGCCTTCATGGAGCAGTACGCGCGGCATCACGGACAGCCGCTCGACCAGGCACTGATCAACCGGGTGCCGAGCGAGACCCGGGACGCGCTCGTCGTGGCCACCCGGGGCATGATCCGGCCGCTCAGCGAGATGGTCCGCAATGCGAGGTACTCGGAGGAGCAGCGCGCGCACCCGGTGCTCGGCCGCCTGTCGGCCGAGGCGTTCGAGGCCATGCGCCTGATGGGAGCCCCGCGCGTGGTCCTGCCGGAGCCCGGAACCCAGGTCCGGGGCCAGGTCATCGCCACCAGCTACCACCACGCCCTCGTGCGCGACAGCCGGCAGATCTCCGCGGTGCCGCTGAACGCCTTCCACGCCATGCCCCGGAACAACCAGCGGGTCGACGTGCGCGTGCTGGCCGACGGCGAGCGCCTCGATCGCGCCCAGCCGCGCGAGGAGGCCGTGCGCAGCCAGGTCACCGGCCGCGTCCTGATCCCGGCCACCTACCTGATGCTCGCCGGCCAGACACCGGAGGATGCGGTTCGCAACCGGATCGAGATCCCGGGTCCCAGCGAGGCCCTGTCCGAGGCCCTCAGGACGCGGACCCCGAAGGAGATCGCGGCCGAGCCGCAACTGGCCGCGGAGGTGCGCCGGATCGATCGGAACCTGATCGACCGGTTCGGCCGCCAGGGCTCGGTCCTGCTGGTCCAGGGAGGCGCCGGCGAGGCCACGAACCTGCTGCCCCCCGGGCAGGACCTGGATGAGCTCCGCGCCGTGCTCCAACCGCTGTTCAAGGCCGTGATCGCCGACGACCGGCTGCAGACCGCGCTCGCGCAGCAGCAGACGCTCGGCCGGGACGAGCCCCAACTCGGACGCTCCGTATGACCACGCTGTTCCAGAAGCCGGTCCAGGCCACGGGCGCCGGCAAGATCGTCGGTGCCGGGGTGCTGGGCTTTGCCACGCTGGCCATGCTCGGCCTCGTCTGGTGGAGCCTCTCGCCGATCCTCGGGCAAATCTATGCCGGCATCCGCCTCGCCGAGACCGCCACGCTGTGGCGGTTCACGGGCTGGGGCCGGTACTTCACCGGCATGCCGGCCGGGCAGCCGTTCGCGTTCGTGTCGATCTACAAATCGAGCGTCGGCTTCGGCCTGGGTGCCACCCTCGTCACGGCCCTCCTCGGCTTCCTCGCATGGCGCAAGCGCAGCCGGGAGCACATCGAGGTGCTCATCACCGCGCCGGCGGCCGGGTTCGCGCAGAGGGATATTCTCGGCGCCTTCGTCCCGGCCGGCCGCTTGGTCAGGACGCCGGTCACGGAGGCGGAGGTGGCCGACCCGTCAGCGTTACCGGCCGCAAACCCGTTCACGGCGCTGCGCGACCTGCGCGACACGCGGGCGGTGGAGACGGTCGCGGATTCCGTGCCCTGGTATCTGGCCGCCGCGCTCTTCCTGACGATCGATGCGGCCGCCCCGCTCAAGGACCGCAAAGGCCGCGACGCCCTCCTCAAGGCCGCGAGGACGGCCGCGGACCGCCTTGCCGCCGATCCCGGCGTCGTCCTGCCGGCCGACCTGCTGTCGACCCTGCGCGGCTACATGCTCGTGGCGATCACAGACCAGGCCGGGCGGGACATCGACGTCCTGAACCAGGTCCACGCCGAGTTCGGCGGCGAGGACGACCTGAAGGACGTCATCACGGAACTGGCAGCCCTGGCCCTCTCGAGGAGAGCGCTGTTCTTCCCGGACTATGCCTGGCTTCGCCACGTCGATCCGAACCTGCAGTCACGGATCACCAGCTACGCGTGATGTTCCGTTCATTGGGCGGCCTTGAGCAAGGCGGCATGGGCTTCATCGGCGAAGGCAGCGACCGAGGCGCCCGATCGGTAGCCGATCCCTTGCACGACGTGGACGGTCTTGTCCCCGGCCGAGATGCAGTAGGCGACGATTGCTCCCCTTCCGTCGCTTGGACCGCCGGTGATCGCGACGGCCGGCTCACTCGGATCGGACACCATGACCGGGATGCCGCTCGCCTGCGCGGTCCGGCGCAGGATCTGCGTGCATTGGGCAAGACTCAGCTTCGCTGCGTCAGTCCGTTCAATGCGATAATCGAGCTTGAAGTCGTCGCTGGCAGACGCGTTGAATGCTGACGCTGCTGAGAGGACGGTCACCGCGACACCGATCAATGTCTTTTGCATCCTGGACCCTTCGCGCTCTTCGAGCATGTCTTCTCGCGGGCCGTTGATGAGACCGACCCGCCTGGTTCGCGTGCGCCAGAAGATCGAGCGGAGGGCGCTACATCCCTCCGCTCGATGCATGGCATCGTCGTCAGGTATTCCCGGTCATGTAAGTCGTCACGACGCCGATGATGACACCCAGGATGGTGATGCCCGAGCCGACGATGAGTCCGACCAGCGACCGGCCGGCATCCTCGCGGGCGTTGTCGTCCTGCGAACTCTTGTACAGCTTCACGCCCGAGATCCCGGCGAGCGCGATGCCCACCACCGCGAACAGGATCGTGAACACGATGCCGGCGTTGTTGCCGCCCTGCGCGATGCTCGACGCGTTGAGCTGAGACGATTGCGCCTTCTGCCGCGCCGTCTTGAGAATATCCAGCGGCGCCGAAGGATCGCCGGTGGTGCCCTGACCCAAAGCCGACATCGCGCTCATGGTCAGAATAGTGGCGCTCGCGAGCACCCGGTACTGGATATCCTTGTAACGCACTGGAGCCTCCATCGTCATGCAGCGGTTCTGGATCGATCGATCGGAGGCCGAGCTTCGCTCATGAGTTCCCCCAGCACTTGATCGACGATCGTCTTGGCGATCCGGTCCTCACCGAACCGTGCCAGCGCGGCCACCCGGCCCCAGGTCTCGATGGCGGTGCCATCGGGAAAGCGGGCCGCCAGGATGCGCAGCGCCTCGTTGACCGCCATCCGGCGGTACAGCTCGTCACGCACCAGGCGGTCCTCGGCCTTGGTGGTCAGGGCCCACAGCATCCGTGGCCCGAGCGCATTGGTCAGGATGGTCCAGCGCTCCTCCTCGCGGAGCTTGAACCGGGCGAGCAGGTTGGCGCCCCGCCGGCCCTGCGGGCCGTGCACCTGGCGCTCGAGCGCGGCCTTCACCGCCCCGTCGAAGCCGAAGGTCTTGCGCGCCTGCTCGCGGATCTCGTTCGAGTCGGCGTTCAGCACCAGCACTGTCGAGGCCATGTCGGCCAGCGTGTCGAAATCGGCCAGGAACTGGCTGACCAGGATCAGCTCCAGGCCCCACTTGCGGCCCTCGCGCGCGTCGCTCTTCACCTGCCGGGCGATCGTCTCGACGCCGCCGGTCAGGTGATACTCGTCCATGCACAGGCGCTTCGGGGTCTCCGCCACCTCGTGGTAGCGTGCCTCCCAGTACCGGACGTATTCGGCCCGAAGGTCTGCGTCCGACGGGAAGTCCATCTTTGGGATCTCCTCGGAGAACCCGGAGATCTTCGACAGGTAGACGTGCCGCGCGATCATGAACATCAGTGCGTTGTTCCGCTCGGCCTCCGGCGACTTGTGGCGCTGGGCCACGTCCTGCAGGTCGATCGACACCACCCGCGCCTCGCCGAGGTCGAGTTGGGTCCGACGGGCGAAGATCGGGAACTTCTCGATCGCCGCCTCGAGCGCGCGCTGGACCGCGCGCACCAGTTCGGGCGTGAAATCCGCCGCCATGATCGGCTCGCCGAGCACCCGGGCGAGATCCTCCAGCACCGGCATGGCGTGGCGCTGCGCGCGCTGCGCGGCGGTGTAGAGCCGGCGCTCCACCAGCGCGTCGACGATGCGCCACCAGCGCGTCCGGCCGCTCACCTCGATCCGGTGCTGCGCGATGACCCGGTCCAGTTCCGGATCGACGTTCGGCTGGTAGATCGAGGGTGAGGAGGAGAACTCCAGGTCGCTCTTGAGCTGGTAGAGCCGCGAGATCAGGCGCGGGATCAGGAGCGCGACTTCCGGAGACGCCACGTTGAGGAGCGTCGTCAGGAAGTTCTCGATGAATGTCCTCTCTCTTTCGAGAGGCATCCGGCGACCGAGCCCGAGATCGAACGGGTTGACGGCGTAGTCGGCCGTGTTGAGCAGGCGCACGTAGTACGCCTCGTGCCGCCGCTCGGGAGGCAAGGCGTTCCTCACAAGCTCGATGAAGCCCGACGAGCTGACGCCAACGTCGATGACGGCCAGGAACGGCAGGGCTGCACCGGCGCTGAAGGCGGTGAACTCGACGTTGAGCCGGTTCATCAGCACCGACTTGCCCGAGCCGGGCGTGGCGTAGATGAGCGTCAGCCAGAACAATTGCTCGGCCGACAGCGCCTCGTAGGCCATGGGCTTGCCGTCGGGCGTCAGCAGCAGGGTCTGGCCCTGCCGGAATACCCCCGCCGTTCGGTGGAACGGCAGCATGGCGGCAAGATCACCCAGCGGCGCGATCGAGCCCGGCGGAACCTCGGCCTGGACCGTCATGCCGGGCACGGTCTCGCACAGGGCGCGCAGCGGATTGTGGGGCGCATCGGACATCACCGCCTCGCCCCAGGTCATCATCCCGCTCATCAGGTAGGAGCGGCGGCGCTCCAGCAGCCCCGGATCCTCGCCCGGCTCGGTCCAGGTCGTGGCGATCACGCGGCCCTTGACGATCGCCTCGCCGTCCTTGTCGATCACGTCCTCCAGCTCGCGCAGGGCCCGGAACAGGTTCTTGTTGGTCGGGCTCGCGAAGGCGAGCAGGCCGGCCAGCACCTTCTTGAGCCGGAAGCCGATGTCGGCATCCCGCAGCGCCTCGATGTGGAAGCAGACCCGGAACGGCATGTCGGCCGTCTTCGACGCGCTCTCCAGCAGCGTCTCGAGCAGCCGGTTGAACGGCAGGACGCTCGCGGGGAACATCCGCATCACGGCGAGGGCGTAGCGGCGCCCGCCCATGTCGAGGGCGCGCATGGTGTTGGCGGCCTCGGCGTTCGACGTCATGATCTGACGGGCGACCGTCGGCGTGAAGAACTCGCTGACGTCGTCGTCGTGGCGCTCCTTGGCGCCGGGATAGCGCCGCGTGCCCGGCCCGTAGGGTGACCAACCGTCGGGGGTCTCGTGGTAGAGCACTGCGGCGCGGATTTGCTCCAGGTCGCGCCGGCGCCCCTGGTCGTCGGGCGAGAGGATGCGGCCCTGCAGGCGCGCCTCGCCGAGCGCCTCCATGATCCGCCGCACGAAGGCACCATGCGGGCCCGCGATCGAGCCGAGATGCAGGTAAGGGTTCTGGGCGTCCCGTGCCGGGGGCAGCGCCTGCCAGGCCCGGCGGTTCTCGCGCTGCTCCTTGCGGACCTCGTCGGGCGTCCCGGCCGTCGGCCGGGTCCAGGCGGCGAGCAGGATCGTCTCGGCCCGCGCCCGTCCCTCCAGCACGGCGCGGCCCTCCTCGATCAAGGCCTCGACCGACAGCGCCTTCTGGCGAGCACGCCGACCCTGCTGCGCGACGAACGGATCGAGGAACCGGGCGGTGTTGAGCGAGGACTCGTAGGAGACGGTGATCTGGTGGCCGGGCCGCTTGAGGATCTGCGCGATCCCGCCGGCGAAGCGCTCGACCACGTTGATGAGGTAGTCCTCGCCCGAGATGATCGAGCGGGTGCCGTCGACCTCAATCAGGGTGAGTTGCGAGCCGTCATGGGCGTAGACGACGGCTTCCTCGCGCTCCGGATCGAAACCGGCGAGATCGCAGAACTTGTCGGCCGTCCTCATGGCGCCCCCCGCAGGATGAGGGCGAACTGGTAGACTGGCACGCTCAGCGCGAAGAGCCAGGCCCCGAGTACACCCGGGATGGTCGCCCGCAGCAGCGGGGCCGGCCGGACGTGCAGCGCGCAGAAGATCTGGACGCCGGCGAAGGCCATCGCCCCGCACGCGACCACCATGCAGGCGGCGTAGTAGACGTGGACGAGCAGCATGCACGTGATGGCACCGCTCGCGCCCATGAGCAGGCTCTCGTAGAACAGGCCCGTCGTGAACAGGCACGCACCGGCCACGAGGCCGGACAGACTCAGCGTCGCGGCCAGGTTCCTGTCGGAGGTGACCCGGAGCGCCCAGGCGGGGGCCGCCAGCGCGACGTAGCAGCCGGCGGCGAGCGTGATCGCCACGGCGCCCTGGCTCGCGAGCGGGTGCTCGGCGAGGCAGCGGGCCGTGTTGGCGGTCAGGTTGTCGATGAAGACCCAACTCCCGTCGTTCATCGCGGCGACTAGTCGGCGAAGTAGTAGGAGAACTGGGCGATCAGGATCGTGCCGCAGGTCATCGCGCTGCCGATGATCGCGGCGACGATCCAGTTCCCCGCCGTGCCGTCGCCGGATGCATTGGCCTGATAGACCCGCACCATGGCGTAGCCGGCCAGGAAGATGCCCATCACGGCCGCCAGCACGACGAGCAGCCAGGCCAGGACCGGCATGGTGTCGATCAGCCCGCGTAGGACGTCGGCGATCCCCTTCGAGCCGGTCATGGCCGCCTCGCGTCGCTGATGGGCAGAGCCTCGCTCCGGGAGCCGGGACCATGGGCCAGCGAGCACAGGACGCGGGCGATCCGCTGACGGCCACCCATCACGGCCGCCTCACGTATGAGACGGGCAGGGTCTCGAGCCGGTAGCCCGGACCGAAGGCCGGGTCGGGCCCGAACCCGGTGCCGGCGCCGGCCGCCACCCGGGCGGCATCGAGCGGCACCACGACCGGCTGCAGGAAGACGATGCCGATGGGGAAGTTCACCGGGCTGCTCAGCGTCGGAGGCCGGCTGAACGAGCGCGCCGCCGCGGAGGTCATCGCCTGCCCGACCGGCAGGGCCGCGCCCATGCCGGCGGTGATCCAGTCGATGTTGCGGCCCGACTGCACCGCGAAGCCGTTGCCGAGCACGGTCTGGGTGTTGAGCTGGGTGAGTTGCTGGCCGACCTGGCCGACGCCCTGAAGCAGCCCGGCGACGACGAGGCCGCCGTAGCGCTCGAGCACGTGGTTGTCGACGTCCTCGGCGACGCCGGTGCGGGCTTGGTCGACCGTGATGGCGATCGCCTGCATCGGCCCCTGGCGGCCGTCCTGCAGGATCATGGTGGTGAAGCGGATCGAGGCTTGCGTCTGCGAGTAGGCGATCTGGCCCATCAGCCGGATGCCGTTGAGCGGGCCGGGCTGCTGGCGCTCGTCGAGATCGACGATGGTGGCGAAGATCGGGGCTCCGGGGTCGTCGCTGTCGAAGCCGCGGTCGAGCACCGCGTAGGCGACGTCGCCGGCCCGCGCCACGGTGGCGTGCCGGATGCCGGGCCCGAACGGTCCGGTCACGACCGCCGCCGCGGCGGCCCGCGGCTCGGGGGGCTTGGGCCGCTCGCCCTTGGCGAAGGACCGCACGACAAAGCCGCCCGGGCTCGGCTTCAGCAGCGCCTTGATCTGCTCGTTGATCGCCGCGACCTGCTCGGGGTCGGCCATGGGCTGGACCGGCAGGTCCTTGTAGACGACCTGCACCACGTCGCGGTCGCGGTAGACGATCCGCTCCTGGACCACGGGCTCGACAGGCCTCAGTGCCGGTGGCGGGTTCGCGTCCGGCATCTCGCCGAGTTGCGCCCCCCGGCTCTCCGCGATCACGGTCGGGGCCACGTACGGCTTGCCGGTGCCGGCCCTCTCGTCCGCGGCCTGCCGGTTCACCCCGGCGCGCCGGTCGGCCTCGGCCTTGCCCACCGGCTGCATCATGTTGTTGGCCGGGTTCGGCGTGGTCCCCCGGATCTCGGAGGCGCCGCCGGCACCCCGGTCGATCCCCGGCGCGTCGGACAGGATGAAGGCGGCCGAGCCGAGCGCCGCCACCAGGACGACGCCACCGAGCGCGGCCGACGTTTTCATGTCGATCATCGCCACCCCCTAGAACTCGATGCTGATGGCGGTCTCGGCGCCGTCGCCTTGCTCGGCGACGAGGCGCGAGGCCGGGCGCAGGAACTCGTAGACGCGGAATCCCGCCGCGGCGTCGGCCGAGGCGATCGGCTGCGGGCTCACCAGCGTGCCCTGGACGCGCACGTACATCCGCTCGCGGTAGAGCCAGGCCTGCGCGCCGTTGGCGACCAGCGCCTGCGCCCCGGCCGGAGGCGTGCCGGCGCCGAACAGATGCAGCAGCGCCGTCGTGTCGGGCGCGCCCGCGCCCCGGCCCGGGCCCGCGAGCGGCCCGCCGCCCTTGCGCGCCGGGCCGGGGCTCGCCGTGGCTACCTTGACCGGCACGAGCGGCGAGGTGCCGGCCACCCGCACGGTGACCGGGATGTCCACCGTCTCGCTCGACCCGGACACGATCATCAGGGGGATCGGGTAGGGGACGTTCTCCAGCCGGATCAGGATGTTGCCCCAGGTGTCGAACCGGCACGGCATCAGGTTGATCGAGGTCGGCCGGTCCGATCCGGCCGCCGCCGCGACCTGGCTCGCACCCATCGCGGCATCTGTCCCGCAGCCGACGCCATCCTGTGCGAACAGGCGCGGATCGTAGGCGACCGAGGCGATCGGCCAGGGCGCGCCCTTGGCGTCGACGAAGGTGATCGGGCTCAAGACCCCGTAGGCGAGATGCAGCGTCTCCGGCGCCGCCCGGCCGATCTCCTGCGTCACGCTCAGCAGCCGGGGCTCGGGCCGGGGCATGCGCCCGTCGCGGCCCGGGAAGGTGCCGGCCCCTTGCGCCTCCTGCACCGCACGGCGGATCTCCGAGATCTCGCCGGGCTTGAGGATCACGCCTTTCGTGCCGCCGAGCATGCGCTGGCGCAACTCCTCGAGCTCGACCGGCGTCAGTGGACGAGGGACAGGCGGAGGCGCCGACGTTCCCGCCGTACCCACGGGTGGTGTGCCGCCCATGGATGGAGGGCTGGCCGGCGGAACACCCGTCGGGGGCACGCCGGGCGGGCGCCGGACCGCGGCTCCGCCGGCCGACTCGGCGGGCTGCCCCGCTTCATGGGCGCGGGCGGCGGGCGCCGCCCACACGGCCGCCGCGACCAGGCAGCCCGAGGCCCACACGCGCTTCATGGGCTTCATGGCGCCACCTGACCGGTCAGTTGCTGCGTCGAGATCACCGAGTCGATCGCGATGCCGTTCGGGTTGATCGGCGAAGGGTCGATCCGCACGATCGTCATCTCGAGCACGCGCCGCTCGACCTTGGTCTCGACGTTCGTCCTGTAGAAGATCTGCAGGGGCACTTCGACCCGCCAGTAGTATCGGCCGGATGCCTTGCCCTCCTCGGCAATGTTGGCCGGATCCGTCGTCACCGCCGACACGGTCTGGTAGCCGAGGACGACCTTCTGGATGATCCCGCTCTCTTGCAGGGCGGCGCGGTAACGGTCGCGACCCTTCGGGGTAAACGACTGCGACAGCGCGTTGTTGATGAGCGCGCGCCAGTTCGCGTAGTCGTAGCTGTTCAACTCGACGGCCGAGGAGACCGCGAATTCCTTCAGCCGGGCCTGGCTGATGTTGGGCTCGGAGAGCGGGATCGCCTCGCAGACTGCCTGCGCGTCCGACGTCCAGATGAACTGCTTGATCGGGTAGCGGTAGAACGCGTTGTAGAACAGCAGCAGATTGACGACGAGCGACAGGCACAGGAACATCGCCAGCAGCAGGATCCAGTACCACTGGTTCCGCAGCATCATCAGGCCGGCATCGACCTCGCGCGATATGCGCTCGGCCGACTTCATGGCTCGGCCTTCCCAGGTTGCTCCAGCGGCAGGGGCCGTGGGGCGGCCACGGTCCTCACCTCGCAGCCGAACACGCCGCCGTCCGCCACGTAGGGGATCACGTCGGCCCGCTTGAGGCACAGCCAGGTCAGCCACATCATGGCCATGAGCGAGGCGAACACGGCGCCCGCGAGGAACGACGCCATCCGCGTGTGGCCGACGAGCCGGTCGGCCAGCGCCGAGGGTGACAGGCATCCTTGGGCCGAGGGCAGGCTGAACGCTCCGATGGACGCACGACGGGCCATCGTCAGCTTCCGGTCAGGACCGAGCGCAGCTTGGCGTCGTCGCCCGGCTCGTAGCCGACCATGATCGCGAGCCGCCCGTCCGGGCGCGGCACGAACATGGTGGGAACTCCGGGGCGCAACTGCGGGGCGGCGGCGAAGATCGAGGCGAAGGCCTCCCGGTTCTCGGCGAGCTTGGCCGCGGTCTCCGGACCGACCGGAGCGGCCGGGGTGAGCTTCGCGTCGAAGGCGCCCTTGAGGGCTGCGACCCGGTCCGGGCTCGCGAGGATTGCCGCCGCCATGCGGTTGCCGGCCTCCGGCTCGCCCAGGACCACGACCGGCACCCAGCGCACCGCGATCCGGCCGTGCAGGGCAGTGAACGCCGCGTGGCAATAGGGGCAGCGCGGATCGAAGAAGATCGTCGCGACCTGGCCCTCCGGCGTCCCGGCCGGGATGTCGGAGACGGCTTCGAGCTTGCTCAAGGTGTCCGTCACCTGCCGGGCGACCTTCGCGTCCTCGATCGTGGCGTAGGGCAGGTTCGCGGCCGGTGATGTCGCGATGGATTGCGGCGCAACCTGAGGGGTGCCGGGGACCAGTCCGGGCGCCGCCGGGGTGGTTGGAACGGTCCCCGCGCCTGCCGCGGGGACAGTGGATGGAAGCGCTGCCACGGACTGATTAGGTGCACCCGCAACGATCTGAACCGAGATCGGAACCCAGTTGTGATCTGTGGCAAGATAGGCACAGGCAACGAATGATCCGGCCCAAGCCAAGTGTTTAACTGCGTTCTCCATGCTGAGTTTGCCTCGTGGAAGTCGCCGAATTCCTGCACGAGGTGCTTATTGCGAACTCGCGCCCGACGTGTCAAGGAACGGAAAGCATACGAAGAGTCGATCGGGCTAAATCCGGAGTCGTCATGGTGTCAGAAACGCAGTCGCCCACAATGTACATTTTGAATTCAAAAATGATGCATGGCAATATGCTTCATGCTGCGAGATATATTTCCCGCAAGAGTTCCTAGTCACCGCCATGCAGTGCGAACGACAGCTCGGACCACGGAGTGTGGAAACCGGCCCGCAACATTGGGTTCGGTCCGGATTGCGAAACACAACCTTGGCGATTTTACTTAGCGTTGGTTTCGTTTGTGCGCTGCAACACGCTGCTGCCGACCCGGCGCTTCCCGAGGGACAGAAGAAGAGCAGATCAAGATTTGAGTATCATGATGGAAGTGCTGAAGAAAAGCGACTCTATCGAAGGCCGGATCTCGATATCGACCCGACAAATCTGAAACTGGAGGAGCTGAGAGAGCGCATTAACACGCTGGAAGAGAGATTGGAGCGACTGGAATACCAGTCGAATAATCCTAGAAAGGTGCGGTGATGGCTATTCCAGACCTCGGCAGCCTGCTGGTGTCGCTGAGCGAGGTGTTCCCGCTCTTCGTTAACCTGCTCTTTCTAGGCATCGCCCTGCTTGGCATCTGGTATGGCGCATCCGGACTATATGTTCTCTACAATGTGGCTGCGGGAGAATATAAATTCTCCAACCGGCCCGGGACGCTCGATGCCGCCTTCGGTCGGCTCGCGCTGGCGAGCGCCATGATCGTCGCCCCCGTCCTGCTGTGGAAGTTCGCCAACTCGTTCGTCCTGGGCGGCGACGTCACCTTCAGCATGTTCAATTACGGCGGCTCGCCGCGCGGCTCGACCTGCGAGCAGATCCGGCTCGCCATCACCTACTTCTTCATGTGCCTCGGCGCGCTCGCCTGGCTCGTGGCCGGGACCAAACTCTACCACGCCACGAACGGCCAGCACGGCGGTTCGGGCTCTGCCTTCCTCTACCTCGTCGGCGGCACGCTGGCGTTCTTCATCAACGACGTGGCGCAGCTCGTCGGCAACACGATCAGGATGGACGTGTCGCTCGCGAACGTCTGCACGATGATCGGGGGCTGACGATGCGGTCCCCTGCCCTGCTAACGCCCGCGCCGGACCAGGCCGTCGAACTCCGCGGCCAGGAAGGCGCCGAGCGGTGCCCGCGCCTCGAACATCCGGCTCTCCTCGAACTGCCAAGCCCGGTAGCGCGACACCATCGCGGTGGCGCAGACCACGACGCACAGGAGCAAGGCGCCCAGAAGCGTGAGCCAGGAATGCGCGTAGATGGCCCACGCGGCGGCCAGCACGCCGACGATCTCAGCCGCCACGAACAGCGTGACGGCCTGCCGGCGCTCGTGGGCGGCCAGCGCGCGCAGGTCGGCGCCCTCCAGGGCGAAGGTGCGGCCGAACTCGGCCAGTGCGTACTCCGCGCCGCAGGCGGGATCGTCGCACCTGCGCCGGTCGAACGCGTCGGGAACACCCATCAGCCGCCCGCGGCGGCAGGCCGGGCAGATGGTCCGGGTGCCGCCCAGGACCGTGCCGGTCATGCCCGCGAATGCGCGGTGCTCCGGCCCGACCCGGCGCGCGAGCCGATCTCTCAGATACGACCTGATCCCCATGGCTCCCGCTCGTCGAAGACGTTTCTACGTTCCGTCTTGTGGAACAGTACGGGGCGCGACGGCAAGACAAATATAAACAAAATCATCAGGGGCATCTGCATGGATTGTTGCCGCATCACATCCTTTGTTCGACTGGCCATCGTGCTTCTCGGCATGTCCGTTCTGCTTCCGGCCTGCGTCAGCACCGGCAGCAGCACCTCGGGCCACGTCGACGCCAAGCTGCGCGAGCACGGGATCTGAGCCATGCGCCTTAAGGAATGGATCCTCACCGGCGCCCTGTGCCTCGCCGGGCACCCGGCCGCGGCCCAACTCGCCAACACCTATTGCGCCCAGAACCCGGCGGCCTGCGCCCCCGTCGCGACCGGTTATGGCCAGGGTTACGGCGGAGCCTATGGCGGCTACGCGGCCCCCGGCGGCTATGGTTACGGCGCTCCGGGTTACGGGGCCGGCTACGCCGCTCCCGGCTATGGCGGGTACGGAGGCTATGGCGGGTCCGGCTACGGCGGGTATCCACCGCCGGGCTACTACGGCCCCGGCGGCATCGCTCAGGCCAACGCCCTCGCCCAGATCGCCAACGGCCCGCGCCCCCTGCCCGGCCAGGATGGCCCCCAGCCCTTCCCGCCCAACCTCGGCGACACTGCGCCGGCACCCGCGCCGCCGCACCCGGCCAACCCCGACTTCAGCCGCTACTCGGCCGGCGTATTCGGCGACGCCAACCGCCCGACCAAGGTGGTCCAGCGCACGGCACGCTCGGCCGGCATCCAGGACGGCTACCGCGAGGAGTCGAGGCGCATCGCCGCCTACCTCGACACGCCCGAGATCAGCGCCCGGCTCGACCAGCGCTATCCGTTCGCGGCGGTGATGGTCGGCCCCGACATCGTGGCCCCGGTGGTGTCCGAGTTGCGCGAGGTGCGCCAGACCCCGACCCGCACTCTCCTCGTCACCACCCTCGGCTCGTTCGAGATCCTGCGCGACGCGCGGGTCACGGTGCAGCCGCCGAACTGGCGCGACTACCTCACGGTTGCCCCGCCCCCGGAGGCCAGGACCACCTGGACCCCGCCCAAGGGCGATGTGGAGCAGGCCAACTGGGACGTCGGCTACAAGGGCGGCCTGGAAGTCGGCGTGGCCCAGGCGAGGGCTGCCTTTGACGACGGCCTGGCGCGTCTCGACCGCGATTTCTCCGGCATGCGCCGCTACCAGGATCTCGCCGCGCAAGGGGCGGTCAGCCTGCCGATCGTGAAGGTGCGCGCCACCGCCCTCAAAGTCGGCCGGGACGGTCGCTCGGCCGCGGTCGAGCAGCGCCTGCTCAAGATCGTCGTCTCGCCGAAATTCCTGAAGACCGCCTCGGCGGCCGCCCTGGTCGCGGAGTGAGCCATGCTCTGGACCGGCGCCACCCGCTACCCCGAGGAGGACATCGTCGTGCACGGTCGCGACGAGGTCTCCCGCCTCCTCGTCCACGCCGTCGCGATCGACGCCTCGGACGTGATCTTCCAGTCCGGTCGGCCGGTGCTGGCCTCCGTCCACGGCCACCTCTACGCCCTCACCCGGGTCTGGCTGCAGCCCTCCACGCTGGCGCGCATCGCCACCGAACTGACCGCGACCGACTCGATCATGTCGAAGCTGTACTCGGGTCAGGACTTCGACCGCGCCATCACGATCGAGGACCGGGCCGGGGCCGGGGCCGGTCGCGAGGCCGAGCCGGTCCGGCACCGGTTCCGCATCAACGTCACCGCCGGCTACTACGAGGGCGACGTCGGCGTGCAGATCGTCAACCGGTACATCCCGGCCGATCCGCCGACCGTCACGACGGTCGGCGTCGAGCCCGAGATCGTCGCGGAGTCGACGCCGGCCCAGGGCGCCGTAATCATCGCCGGCGAGACCGGCTCGGGCAAGACGACGACGCTCGCCGCCCTGATGCGCCGCGTGCTCGAGGAGCCGACCCCGATCCACGGCAACGTGCTGAGCTACGAGGCGCCGATCGAGTTCGTGTTCGAGGCCGTGCCGTCGGCGAGTTGCACCGTCATGCAGCACGAGATCGGCCTGCATCTTCCGAGCTTCGCGGCCGGCGTGCGCAACTCCCTGCGCCGCAAGCCCGCCCTCATCATGGTGGGCGAGTTGCGCGACATGGACACGATCCTGGCCAGCGTCGAGGCGGCCCAGACCGGCCACCCGATCTACACCACCACCCACGCCAACGACGTCGCCCACATTCTGCGCCGCCTCACCCTGAAGTTCCCATCGGACCTGCAGGTCCAGGCCTTCCACGACTTGCTGGCGAGCACCCACCTCCTCGTCTCGCAACTCCTGGTCCCGCGCGTCGGGGGCGGCCGGGTCTGCCTGCGCGAATGGCAGGTCCTCACCGACCGGGTCCGCCGCGAGGTGGCGCGCGCCGGCATGGCGGAGGCCGTCGACACCCTGCGGGCGATCATCGGGCGGGGCGAGGACGGCCGCTCGATGAAGGTCACCGTCATGGCCGCCCTGGAACAGGGCGCGATCGACGTGAAGACCGCCCGCCGCGTCCTCGACCGCTACGGATACCGCGATGCCCGTCTCGCGGCGTAGCCTGCTCTCCGGCCTCGCTGCCGTCGCCGCCCTGCCCGCCTGCGGGCTCGACCGGGCTTACGCCGCGGCGCTCGTCGGCACGGCCGCGCTCCCGCCGCCCGTGCGGCTGTGGCTACGGCGGGAGGGCACCGGCGAGGAGGTGAGCGCGATCGTCCGGACGCCGGACGGCGACTACGCGCGCGACCTCCTGCTGCTGTCCTGGCTCCTGCGCGATGTCGGGGACGCCAGCTCGGCGGTGTGGATCGACCCGCGCCTGTTCGACCTCCTCGCCTCGGTGCAGGGCGCGATGAGCGCGGTCCATGGCGCCGTCGTGCCGCTGATCGTGACCTCCGGCTACCGCACGACCCGGCACAACACCGGCCTCGAGGGCGCTGCCCGGGACTCGCTCCACCTCGCCGGCCGGGCCGCCGACCTGAAGGCGGCCGGCTACGCCCCGGACGCCGTGGCGGTCGCCGGCGCGCTGTGCGGCCGCGGCGGGGTCGGGATCTACCCGTCGTTCTGCCACCTCGACATCGGGAAGGCCCGCGTCTGGGCAGGCGGGCGCAAGGCACCGCCCGCCGGGCAGCCGACGCCCGGCACGCCGATCACGAAGCCGAAGGAGCCCGCATGAGCGACGGACACCTCCCGTGGCGATGGTCCGCCGTGCCGCTGCGGTTCTTCGGCCTCCACGGCAGCATCGCGGCCTTCTTTCCCCTGCTGATCGTCACGGGACTCAGTCGATACACCTTCCTGGCGTTGCTACTGTATGCGGCGTTCCTGGCCTACTGCAATCATCGCAAGATGGGGCCGATGCGGTTCCTCAAATACATCTGGGCAAAATTCATTGAGGGTGGCAAATGGCCTGCGTTCTAGAACCGACTCCGTTCCGGATCCGGGTGCGGACCTGCTTGCGCCTCGCCGTCCTCTTCGGCGGGCTCGCGCTCGCCGGCGCCGCCCCGGCTCAGGCCCAGACGAGTGGAAACAACTGCTTGGTGCGCCAGGCGGCCGACGCCGCTGTGCAGCGCCAGATCGCCTTGATCGACGCGGCCAAGGTTAACCCGTCGAGCTTCTTCAACGGCCCGAACTCCTGCATCGCCGGCGATCTCCTGAAGCGGTTCGACCTCTCGAACCTGATCCCGGATCTCAGCGGCTTTCTCACGGGCGCGGCGCAGAACCTGATCTCGTCCGTGCTCGACGCGGCCAAGCGGCAGGTCTGCCAGATCCTCGACGATCAACTCCGGGACACGATCCGCAGCATCAACCAGCAGATGGGGAGCTTGCAGAACTCGATCTCGGGCGACCTGTTCCGGCAACTCAACGGCTCGATCTCGCCGATCACCCTGCCGAGCATCACCGGGCTCGGCTCCTACAACCACGTCCAGAACACGGCCTTCGGCTCGGCGCTCAACCTGACCCAGGCCCCGCAAACCCCCGCGCCCGTCGTCGTCCAGCCGGAGGTGGCTCCGTCGGCCACGCCCGGGCTCACGAAACCCGTGCCGTCCAGCGGCAACTTCGGGGAGATGTTCCAATGACCCGCCGTGCGGTCCTGCTCTCTGCGAGCCTGTTCCTAGCCACCCTCGGTTCGGCGCAGGCCGAGAAGCTCATTCTGCCTGTCGGCGACTGGGCATACTCACCTGTTTCTCCGACGGGCTGCAAGAGGCCGTCGCTCACAATCAAGAAAGATCGGCTGATCCAACGCATCGACCAGGAGGGTATTCGCGGCGAAGCCCGATGCAACATCCTCAAGCTAAAACGAGGGGGCAAGGGTGTAATTTTTATCGACACCAAATGTGACTGGGACTCTCACGTTCCACAGGGAATGCGTGAGAGTCCAGATAACGAAAATGATGATTCATTTTCCCTCAAGATCATTAGCCCAACGAAGATACTATTCAACAACAGCGATCACGAGCTTTGCGCGCGCAAGTCGGAGGGTGACCGATGATCCGTGCTGCCGCACCAGTTTTCGCGTTGATCGCGCTTGGCCTCTCGCAGGGCACGGCATGGGCCGGCACCTGCCTCACGGCCGACATCATGAAGCCGTCGGGTCAGCGGGTTTCTTCGCCCTATGGTGTCAATAGATCCGGCCGGCCAGGTGCCTCGGCCGGTTATCACCAGGGTATGGACATCGTAAACAGTGAAGGTGCGGGAACCCCGATTTATTCCGGATCGGCCGGAAGTGTCTTGTACCATCATTTCGGAGGCGGCGGCATCATCGCTGACGTTGTTTCTGGAGATACGCGGTTTCTCTATCTCCACATGAACACGACGACGCTGAAAGAAGGACAATCCGGTCAGGTGGCCGTCGGCGATCAGGTCGGCACGATGGGATGCAAGGGCATGAAGCAGTGTGCCCCCCATCTCCATCTTGGCACGCTCCTCAAGGGTAGCGCTATCTCGACAACCGGCACCAATGGCCGCGTCTGGAAGATGTATTCCGGCAAGAGCGCCAGCCCGATGACCGCCGACGCGATCAAGTCTGCGGTTCCTCAGGCTTGGTATTACGTCAACCCTGAGCCGTTCCTGCCGCGTCAACTCCCGATCTCCAACAAGTACCCGGACATGGCCGGCGGGCCACGCGACACGACTCTGCCGAAGACCTGTTCACCCGGCGCCAACGAGGGTGCCGCGAGCGAGACCGTGTCGCGCTCCGACACCCAGTCGCGACAGAAAGCGATCGCCAGCGCTGCCGAGAAGGCCAGCGGATCCGAGGACCATGCGGTCAAGGTCGCCAACCAGCCCAACCGCAGCCTCTACATCGAGCTCGCCCGCATCAACGCCACCGAGTTGACCGCCAACACCTTCGACTACGACGCGCAGATGGATGCCGCGCTCGCCCAACTCGTCGCCCTCTACGCTCTCGACGCGCGGCCCGTGGAAGGCAAACCGTGATGCGGCAGCGTCCCCTCCTCCTTCCGGTGAGCGCCGTCCTCGCCGCTGCCGTGGCGTCCCCGGTCCAGGCGCAGGGGCTCTTCCCGCAATGGGAGATCTCCTTGCAGCGCCTTCTCTCGGGCATGAAGGTGTCCGCGGCGCAGTCGAGCGCCACCGCGCTCCAGACCACCAACGGCCGCAAGGCGGCCGCGGAGGCCGCCGCCTCGACCCTGGTGAGCCAGGACAATGCCCTGCGCCTCGCCCGGGCCCAGCACCAGTACGGCTACGATACCGGCACCGGCTACGCCGCCTGCACGCTCGCTCTCGGTCTCTCGCAGGAGCGTGACAGCGCCGCTTCCGCGTCGAGGGTCCAGCAGGCCTTCCGAACGGCCGACCAGCGCTGGCTCACCAGCGGGGGCGACGCCGCCGCGCGCATGGGCGCCGCCCTTGAGCAGCGCCGGACCTTCTACTGCTCGCCCTCCGAGCAGGCCACGGACTGGTGCACCGGCGCCAAGCCCGGCGGCTACGGCGCGGGCGACTCCGACGCCGCGCCTTGGCTGTTCAACCGTGACTACAGCGCCGAGGAGGTGATGACCGCGGCCGACTACCTCGACATCGTCGCACCCCTGCCCACGGTGAAGCCCGACCCGACCACCGCGGAGGAGGATGCCGCCCTCGTCCAGGCCCGGCGCCAGGGCGCGATCATGAGCGGCGCGCGCGCCAGCCTCGTCGGCGTGATCGTCGGCGGCATGGGCGGAGACCGCCGCCAGGGCAGGACGCCATGACGCGACGCACCACCATCGCGCTGGCTGGGCTCAGCGCCGTCGTCGCGGCCGTCGGCGCCTCTACCCCGGTGCAAGCCCAGACCTGCTTCGGGGTCGAGTACCGCGTGAACGGCGCGACCACCGCCCTCACCACGGCGATCACCGGCGCGATCACCACCACCGAAGCCGCCCTGGTGGCGCAGGAGATCGCCGAGCGGGCGCGGCTCCTGTCCGCGGTCAAGGTCCTGACCGCCCAGTCTGCTGCCGGATCCGACCAGGTCTCGAACGGCTTCCGGGCGTCGAGCGAGGCGCTGGCTACCACCGTCGCCACCCAGGAGCAGCGCCAGGCCGTGGCGCTCGCCACCCATCGCTACGGCTCGGTCGGCTACGACCCGTGCGGGTCGAACACCAAGGCGCAAGGCCTGTATTCGGCGATGGTCGGGACCACGGCAGTCCGCCGGCAGATCGTCACGCCGGTCCGGGCGCAGCCCGGCCGCTACGCCGACCCGAAGGAGTGGGTCGCCGACGTCAAGACCGGTGACGCCCCGGACGGCGCCGCGCTCTACAGCGGCGACACCGCGGCCGCCTCGAAGTTCATCAACACGATCGTCGGTCCGCCCGACCCGCAGCCGCGGATCGGCGCCACGACGGCCACCACCGATCTCGCCAGGCTGGAGAAGACCGGCCGGGACACCTACCGCTCGATGACGGCGGTCGTGCTCGCCGACATCGCGGCCGATTACCGGGCCGACGGCCCGATCGCGCAGGCGCGCAACCTCTCGACCCACTGGCAGGGCAACGATGGTGGTGCGGCGTGGGCCGCCGGCGTCGCCGGCCAGCACGACCGCGGCATCATCCAGGACGCGGTGCGGATGGAGGCGGCCAACCTCGCCCTCCTCGCCCACCAGATCAAGCGCGGGATGCGCACCGAGGCCACCGCCGCGGCGCTGCTGCTCGCCATGGTCAACGCCCGCATCTCGAACAGCGTGCCCGTGCCCGGTCGCGGATCCACCCCAGCGAGCTTCCAGACGCCATGATGAAGCCGGTTCTCCTCGCCGCGGCCCTCGCCGCCGCTGCCGTCGCCCCCGCGTCAGCACAGAGCTGCTTCGTGGCCGATCCGATCTGGATCGCGGGCCACAACAGCGCCACCACCACCCTGAGCACCCGGGTGGCGACCATGGGCACCACCGTCGCCACGCAGCGCAGCCTCACCCTGGAGATGCTGCTCTCGGCGATGAAGGTGCAGACCGCCCAAGTCTCGACCAACGGCGCACGCGAGGTGAACCTCGTCAGCAACACCCAGCAGGCCGTCGCCTCGACCCTGTCCCAGGTCGCCCAGCGCCGGGCCCTGATCGACGCGCGCGAGCAGTATTCGATCGACACCGGCCAGGGCGTGAACGCCTGCGGCTCGATCGACCTGATGAACGCGACCAACCGGGCCATGGGCACCATCACCATGACCGGCCGGGAGACCTATCGCGGCCTCGACGTCGCCCCGGGCAAGACCACCCCGATCCCGCAGGCGACCCGCGACCGGCTGCAGGATCCGACCAAGACCGACGCGGCGGTGCTCCTCGATCCGGCCGCCAGCGACGACGACCGCAAGGCGGTGATCCAGGCCATGGCCGGCCTGCCGATGCCAAAGCCCACCGCCGCAATGCCGGGCGCCGAGGCCGACCTGATGATGCTCAAGGCGCGCCGGGTCGAGGCCCTGCGCTCGCCCGCCCTGGTGTCGCTCAGCGCCGTGCGGGCGATGTCCTCGGCCGCGGGGCACGAGGTCGGCAGTTCCGCCCCCTCCCCTCTCGCCCAACTCGACGCGCTGACCGGCCAGTACGGCGGCGGTCCGCAATACGAGGCGTGGTCGGCCGGCCTCGCCGGCCAGTCCGAGCACGGCCTGCTGATCGAGCTCACCCGCATGCGCTCGATGGCGCTGGCGCTGCGCCAGCAACTCATCGAGCAGCAGGCCCGTACCTCGGCCGTGTTCGGCACCATCCTGGCCGTGCAGGCCGGCGGCAGCCTGTAGACGTGCCCATGCTCCGCAGGATCTCGCCCGCCGGCAGCCTCGCCAGGATCTCGGCCGCCGCCGGCAGCCTCGCCCTCCTCGCCGCCGCGACGGCCGCCCAGGCCCAGACGACGGGCCGGGAGATTTTCACGCCGGTCCAGAACGACCTGGCGCTGGTCAATTTGCGCAAGCTGCTCGGCTGCGTGGTCGACGGCGTCTGGACCGCCGCCACCTGCACCGACGACCGGCCGCTCACGGTCGCGCTCGGCTACTTCAACGTCGGCTGCCTGATCGTCGCGACGATCCTCGCTTGCTACCTGCTCTACTCGCTGGTCGCCGACACGGCCAACGACGGCCAGGCCTTCGGGCGCGGGTCGAGCGCCAGGTACACCCTGCTGCGGGTGATCACCGGCGCCATCCTCAGCCTGCCGATCAAGAGCGGCCTGTCGCTGGTGCAGATCCTGGTGGTGCAGATCGCCGTCTGGGGCTCCGGGTTCGGCGACACGCTCTGGACCCGCGTCGCCGGCACCCAGCTCACCGGCATGTACGGCACGCTCGCCCAGCCGAGCCAGCAGCTCGGCGACTTCACGCTGCGCGGCAAGCTCGCCGATGCCCTCCAGGGGCGGCTCTACGGCTACGTTTGCGCCCAGGCGCTGCAGAAGTACGCCGCCAATGTGTCGGGTCGCGACGATGCCGCCTCGATCCGCTCGGAGACGACGACGGACAGCGCCCTCTGGGGCCTGTCCAGCGCCCGGTCCACGACCTACCACTTCATCGATGCCAACGGCTATTTCCGCAAGTCGAACAACCTCTGCGGCGGCATCATCCACGAATACACCAAGATCAGCCCCAATCTGACCGACTCCAACGACGCCAGCACCACCAGGACTCTCCTCGACTTGGCCGAGCAGCAGAGCCAGCGCTCGTTCCAGGCGGCGCTCAACAGTCTCGACGGCGCGGCGAGCGGGATCGCCAGCACCATCACCTCCGGCAGCCGCGACGACGTGGCGATCAAGGACCGCATCAAGGACGCGCTCGACGCGGCCTACAACAACGCCAGCCAGAGCCTGACCCAGAGCAACAATGCCCAGCTCGACACCGCGCTGCGCAACTACCTCTCGAACACCGCCGACAACGGATGGCTCTCGGCCGCGCTGTGGCAGCGCTCGATGAGCCTCGTCCAGCTCAAGCTCCTCGTCGCCTCGGCCGGGGCCGCCGGTTCGATCCGGGTCGTGCCCCCGGCCAACATCAACGCCTACATCCCCTACTTCGGGCACAGCGCCTACGCGCCGCTCGCCGAGGAGGCGCAGCGCAACCTGACCTACGTCGCCTCCTTCGGCGGCTACATCGCCGCCCAGGGCTCGGGCAGCATCGCCCGTGTCACGAGCGACAACCCGGCCGCGCAGAACGACCCGCCGAACCGGTTCGCCAAAGGACTTTCCGCCATCTATGCCAGCATTCTCGCCATCATCAGCAGACCCGAGAGCACCACGTGGAAAGACCCGGTCCTCGAGGTGCAGGAGGTCGGTCAGACCATCGCGAATTTTGGGTTAGTGTCGACGACCGGAGGAATTACATTTGATTTGGCGGACTGGGCGATGGGGTTTTTCAAGGTCGGCGACGACAACGCGATGAGGCAGACGGCCCAAGGAGCCGCAGGGTTCCTGTATTTCCTCGCCGCGATCCTGTTCGCCGCCGCCTTCCTGCTGATCGGCCTCGTGCCGTTCGTCGTGATCGTCCATTTCCTGATGGCGACGTTCAACTGGTTCCTCGTCGTCGCCGAAGCGATGATCGCCGTGCCGATCTGGCTGCTCACGAAGTTCATGCCGGCCCGCTCCGACAGCTTCGTCGGCAACAGCGGCCAGGGCTACATGTTCTTCCTCGGCATCCTGCTCCGGCCGCCCCTGATCGTGATCGGCCTGCTCGTCTCGCTCTTGCTGATGCGGGTCGGCATCGACATCACCAACATCTTCTTCCGCGGCGCGCTCGCCATGATCGCGCCGGACGGCACCATCGCCTACGCCATGGTCGGCACCGCCGGACTGTTCGTCTACGCCGTCGTCCTGTTCTCGATCGTCATGCTGGCCGCCGGGCAGATCAGCGCCCTGCCCGAGACCGTGCTCTCCTGGATCGGGGCGCAGATCGAGCGCCGCACCGGCAACGCGACCGCGGTGGCCGCGGCCGGCATCGTCATGCCGAACTCGCCCAACCAGATCCCGGGCGGCCGTACGCATCGCACCATGGCAGGGATGATCTCGGGCTCGCGCAAGGGCGCGACCATGCTGTCGCAGATGCGCGGCAGGGATGGCGGCAAGGGGAAGTAAGCGATGAACGACGCAACCCCCAAAGAGGTCGCAACGCATTTCGGGATCGCGACCGCCCTCTCCTTCTCGGCGATCGCCGCCCCATTCGTGCCGGAGACGATCCTCGCTTACGCGGGATATCGCTACCTGCGCCACTTCACCTACGGGTGGCGCACCTGGCGGGCGCCGGCCCGTGTGCCGCTCCATCTCGGCCTGCGCGGCTACCGCGACGCAACCACGCGCCGGCGCGGCGATGCCTCCTGGCCGATCGGCCTTGCCGCCACCGGCCAGGTCTGGCTTCGGCGCGAGGACCTCGTCCAGGGCCTGTCCCTCCACAGCGACGATCCGGAATGGCACGCCCAGGCGATCGGCATCCTCGTCTTCGGCGCCTGCCTCAACGGGATGGGGGCGATCATCGTCCAGGGCGCCGACACTCCGATGCTGACCGACCGGATTGCCGAGGTGGCCAAGCCCTTCGGCCGGGACATCGAGGTGGAATCCCTCAGTCTGGAGGACGCACCCCGGCCGCCCCTGCGGATCGCCACCTCGACACTGGCCGCCGCCATCGCCGACCTCCGACTCGGGCCCGAGGCCGTCACCTTGAACCAGGCGCTGCTTCCGATCCTCGAGATGCTCGCCACCCGCTACAGGAAGAATCCGCTCGCCCTTTACGAGGCCTTCGTCGACGAGGGCGCGCTCAAGCGCCTCGTCGACGGCAAGTACGAACTCGACGGCAGGACCGTCAGCGCCGAGGCCTCCGCCTCGTCCGAGGGTGCCGCTCTCGGCGCGGTGCTGGAGCCGCTCAGGAAGATCCCGGAGGAGATCCGCGAGATCGGTCGCAAGGCCCTCATGGTGCACGCCACGGAGCTGGCAGGCCTGCTCAGCGTCTCGCTCACCGACGGCTTCGAACTGCGTGACGCCCTCGCGGCGGGCGGCCTGGTGTGCATCCAGTCGTCCTCCCCCCTCACCACCGCGCTCGTTGTCGCGCGGTGTATCGAGGCCCTGGCGTCGGAGGGGCCGGGCGAGGCCGGCCGCGCCCTGGTTCACATCGCCTACCCCGATGCGCTCTCGGGCGCCTCCGCGAAACGGTTCCGGGCGGCCGCCGTGCAGGCCGGAGCCATCGGCAGCCTTTCCTTCCCGGCCAAGCCGGCGAACCACATCTACAAGGCCACCCGGAAAATCTGCGCCCTGCGCATCGACGACCATACCGGCAGCGACGCGCGCACGGCTCTCGCCGGAAAGATCTCTTCCAGGATGAAGGAGTGCTCGTTCGCCCTGGATCTTCAGCTACCCGAGGCGCCAGAGTCGCCGCCGCCAGATGCTCCAACAAATACAGATATACGCTGAAAATACGCTTGAATCACATCCGGCTCGCGATTCGGGTTGACTCTTTTCAGCGTGGCCACCGAGATGCCCATTCACCGACTCTCGCACGAGAGTCATCGCAATCCCCGGAGAACCCGCCGCCGCAGTCAGACCCTGAAAAGCCATCGGCCCCCACCTCCTGCCAGGGAGATGAGGGCCGAGTGACCGTCATAGAGTTTGTGAGAACCTAAAAACCACCTCTCACAAGCCACAGAACGCCCCCCGGCGTCAAGCGAGAAAGCGCATTTCTCGCGACGGAGAGGCTTTGCCTGGACGGAGCCCGCTCTACAGAGCGGCTCCGAACGACTTGTCGCGGCCCGACCAAGGAAGGATCGGGCGTATGACAGACACCAGTGGCCGCCTCGGTGAGGTGGCCAGGCGAATCACCGCGCCGTTCGGCGCGCGATCGCTGACGGCTGCGCAACTCGCCGCGCAGGCCGACGCCAACCGCCGGCCAGCCGGCGTCGTCGCCGAGAAATGGCGCGTGCTGCACGACCTCACCGCGGCACGCACGCGGCTCGGCCTCTCGGCCGCGACCCTCGTCGTGCTCGAGGCCCTGCTGACGTTCCATCCCGAGACCGTGCTGGCTCCGGATCCGGACGACGACGTCGACCTAGTGGTGTTTCCGTCGAACCGGACGCTGGCCGCTCGGGCGCGCGGTCTCTCCGAGGCTGCCCTGCGCCGCCACCTCTCGGCCCTGGTCGAGGCGGGCTTGGTGATCCGGCGCGACAGCCCCAACGGGAAGCGCTACGTCCGCCGCGGTGAGGGCGGGCAGATCGAGCACGCCTTCGGCTTCGATCTCACTCCCCTGGCCCTTCGCGCGGCCGAGATCGCCGACATGGCAGAGGCCATCCGGGCCGACGCTCTCGCCCAGCGCCTTGCCCGCGAGAAAGTCAGCCTCCTCCGCCGCGATTGCGGGAAACTCCTCGACGCCCTCGATCGCGACCACGGCATCGAGCCCGCCTCGGAACCGCTCGCCGACGAGTTGCGGGCGCAGTTCCTCGCGCTTCTGACAGCCTACCCGCGCCGGCCGGAGCCAGCCGACGTCACGGCGTTTGCCGACGGCCTCGAGGCCCTCGCCCTGGCTGTGAGTTCCGCCCTCACCTCCCGCATAGAATCTAGAAAAACGAGCGGCAGTGCCGCTCAGAGCGAGCGGCACTTACAGAATTCAAATCCCGATCATCCTGCTTGTGAAAAAGCATCCGGGGATGCGCAGAAGCCGCCCTCATTGCCAGATTCGAGCGGCGTCCCTGCGGACGTCGCCGATTCCGCGATCCGTTCAACCTATCCGCTCAGCTCGGTGCTCGAGGCCTGCTCGCAGGTGCAGGATTTCTCGCCCTCCGGAATCCGGTCCTGGCACGACCTGATCGAGACGGCCGACCGAATCCGGCCGATGCTGGGTATAAGTCCCACGGCCTGGAGCGACGCACAGGACGCTATGGGGCCTGAGGCGGCGGCGATCACACTGGCGGCCATCCTCGAGCGGCATGAGCGCATCAAGAGCCCGGGTGGCTACCTGCGGACCCTCACGGAGCGAAAACGCTCCGGCACCTACTCCCTCGGGCCCGTCCTGCAAGCCCTGCGCCGGGCACGACTGCAGCCAAAGGAGGCATCGTGAAGCTAGACGCCGGGAAGCCGGTCCGGCGGGCCCAGAAAACCCCGAGATTGGACTGCATCCCGCGATTGTTCGCATGCCCGCACATGGTGACACATCGTTGCCGTCGTGCTGGCGGAGAACTCGGCGAACTTGCTCTTAAGACTGCGCGGGTTCGAGAGGCGGGTAGACGTTGGTGCCGGTAGCGGAAGAGATGGCGAGAGACGCTGATGTTGATGATTATATGGCTTCTTGGATGGCCATGCATGATGCTAGGTGCTTGGCTGATCTACATCATGCTTAAAAAAATCGTTATACCTCACAACAAATTCGTCTTTGAAAACTCGAATGAACACGGTGTCGTTGTTCTCCCGAATTGGGAAGAGGCGGTAAAATTTCAAAAATCAGAGGCAAAGAAGGAGATTTTAGAGCTAATTATCGGTTTTCCGGGTATGACTCTTCTGGCAATTGGAGTAATGATGATTGTATATGCAACTTGCAGCTACATGTTTGGATAGTTATTCTGGCTGCTCCATGCCGAGCATCCATCCCCGCTCAGACATGCAGCAACTCGTCCCACCGCGCCGTGTAGCGGGGCGAATGGAAGTTGGCCCGGAGCTTCCACGCCCGATCCAGGCCGGTGCCGGCGGTTGATCGCGTCGATCGCCAGCATCAGCGACACCCGCCGCCGGTCGTCCGACCGGCGGAACAGCGAGCCCTGCACGCCGTCGGCCGGCGCCAGGTCGAGGCAGGCGGATGCCTCGCAAATCCAGCCCGTTGTAGCCTGCCCGCTAGCGTCAAGGGGATGACCACACCTTATCGCTTGAAATCCCACGCCCACATGCGTGAAAGCGTAAGATCGTGTTCTCTATCCGCCAACTGCGGAGGACGCTTTCCACGCCCCCCTTTGTGCGAGGCAATCCGTGCGCTATCATGATAGCGAAAGGATGAGCTATGGCCCAAATCCTCGTCCGTGACGTCGATGACGGTGTGAAGGAACGCTTGCAGCAACGCGCGGCCCGGAATGGCCGCAGCATGGAGGCCGAATTGCGCGACATCCTTCGTGCCGCAGCGGCCGAGGACGAGCTGACGACGGGATTGGGAACGGAGATCGTCGCCCTCTTCGAGGGAATCGGCTTGAGCCCCGGCGAGGAACTGCCCGAGTTCCATGGCCATGGTCTCGCCGATCCCTTCGCATGATCATCCTCGACACGAACGTCGTATCCGGTCTGATGCGCGCGCCCTCGGATCCGGTGCTCGTCCCCTGGCTCGACACGCAACCCAGAAACTCCGTCTGGATCACGACCATCACCGTCCTCGAGATCAGGTTCGGCCTCGACCTCATGCCAGATGGACGGCGCGCCGCGGCGTTGCGCACCGCCTTCGATCGCCTCATCGCAGAAGTGCTCCAACGGCGGATCGCCCCGTTCGACGCTGCGGCCGCCAGCGAAACGGCGGCCCTGATGGCGGCTCGACAGAGACGGGGCCAGCCACAAGAACTGCGCGACAGCATGATCGCGGGTATCGCCGTCGCTCGCCGCGCCACGCTCGCGACCCGCAATGTCCGGCACTTCGCCGATCTGGCCGAGCCTCCCGTCAATCCATGGGAGGATTGAGGCAGCCGCGCTCCTTGGAGCGAAACCCGATCAGCGTGTCGGCTCTGCGCATCGGTGGCCTCGGGTGCAGTCCGTGATAGAGCCGGCACCTCTTTCCCAAGCCGGCGGAGCCATGTGCGATCTCTGGAGCGTCGACGGCGAGGATCTCGACCAAGGCTATCTCAACCTGCGTACCGCGTCTCATCCCGAAGAGCAGGACATGCGCGGGCAACTCGACCGCCTATGGGAGACCTACGCGCCTTATGCCGACGCCACCTTCCGGCAAGGCTTCGCGCGCGACCCCAACGCCCGTTTCTGGGAGATGTACCTCGGCTGCCGCCTCCTGCAGGCAGGCAAGCGCCTGATGCCGACGGCCGAGCGGCCACGCCGAGGCGGCCAGCCTGACATCTGCATGATCGAGGACGGCGGCCGGATCTGGATCGAGGCGATCGCACCGGAGCCGGGCGCCGGGGAGGACGGCGTGCGTGGGCCGAAGCCAATCAACCAAGGCGGCCGGTTCGGCCCAATGCCGACCCGCCAAGCGCAACTCCGCACTACCGGAGCCCTCTTCAAGAAGACCAAGGTGTTCGAGCGTTACCTGCGTGAGGGCGTGGTCGCTCCGGAGGACGTCCGGATCATCGCCATCGGTGCCGGCAGCTTCGGCCTCTACGCGACCGAGCGTCCGCTCCCGCTGATCGTGTCATCGGTCTTCCCGATCGGCGACGCCTACGTCACACTCGACCGTGCCACGGGAGAGGTGGTCGGTGGAGGGTACGAGCCGTCCTACCAGATCGAACGGAAGGGTGCCGCTCACGGCCCGATCCCTCGCACGGCGTTCCTCGATCCGACTTTTGTGCAGATCTCGGCGGTCGCTTGGTCGCGCGTCAGCATCGGCAACATGTCGAGCGCAAAGCGGCCTCTCACCCTCGTCCACAACCCGCTGGCGGCTGTTCCGATGCACCAGCGCTGGGGCTGCTGGGACCGCGAGTTCGTCGCAGTGGGCGAAGGTGACGACTGGGCGGTTTCGGACATCCTCGCCGCGGACGAGTAGCCCCCCTGCATCCTCGTTTGACGATGGGGTCACGGCTCGTCGTCCGAAATCCTACTCTCCCATGCGTGAAAGCGTAAGAGCGTGAACATGGGGCCCCTCCCCTCACTCACGTGGCGATCTGGGAACGTCCTTTCCTGGCGAATTCCCGGTTGACCATCTCGACCACGTAGTCCTGGATCGCTTTACCCTCCTCCGCAACCACGCTCTTGAATCGGCGGAAGGCCCTCCCATCGATCCACGCCGACAGGTTCCGGCGGCCAATCCGACAGCTCGGTGTGGATCGGCTTGGGATCTTGAGCGCCGATCACGAGCAAGAACAACGACTTGCAAGGCGATCGGCGTGGAGCTTCAGCGCCGAGCAACAAGCCCTCCTTCGAAGAGGGCACGGACGCGGTGAGGTGCTTCCGGCTGTTCCGTCTCATCGAAAGTTGGCCATGGCCAACTTTGAGATCGTCTGTCGCTCACGCAGCCGAAGCGATTGGCAGCTTCCCTCTTCGCTCCATGCCCGCCATCAGCGACCTAAGGAACTGTTAACCAATAAGTCCTTGCGACGCTCGGCCATCTATGGCTTTGTAAAACGGATTTAATCACGTCTGGCGGAAAAATCCGTTTCGAGAGGTTCGAGCATGTCGTCGGTCGCGGCCTCGTATGGAAAATCCGACGTCACGTCGGACGATCGCGTTTCAGCCCATGCTCGACTCCTCTCCTCCCAATTGCAGTCGCTGCGTGAGCGATTGTTTCCCCCCGAAGCACATAAAGAACTCAGAAAATTCACTTCCGGCGAAGTCTCGCGGCTGGTGACTGTATCCGACAGCTATCTGCGTCAATTATCGCTCGATAAGCTCGGCCCATCTCCCGATATTCAGGCAAATGGAAGGCGTCTATACTCTCTCGAACAAGTCGGAGAGCTCAGAAAGTATCTATCCGAGGCGCGTCCGAAAGATGGCTTGAATTTCCTACCCTGGCGTCGGAGCGGCGAGCGTCTTCAGACTCTTGCTTGTGTCAACTTTAAAGGTGGCTCTGCAAAAACCACGACCACCCTCTACTTGGCACAATGGTTGGCGCTACAGGGCTATCGCGTCCTGGCAGTCGATCTTGATCCGCAAGCATCGCTCAGTGCGATGTTCGGGATACAGCCGGAGTTCGATCTCCGCTGGGACGATACGCTCTATGGAGCCATTCGGTATGACGACAAGCGCAGGCCTTTGCGGGAGATCATCCGAAAAACCTATTTTCACGGCCTCGATCTCGTTCCCGGAAATCTTGAACTCATGGAATTCGAGCACGAGACTCCTCGCATGCTATCCGCGACTCAGCGAAGCGACGGGGGCATGTTTTTCGAGCGTGTAGGCAACGCTCTGGCCACGGTGCAGGACGAATACGATCTGGTCGTCATCGATTGCCCCCCGCAACTCGGTTATCTGACACTAGGCGCCGTTTGTGCTGCGACGTCACTCTTGATTACGATCCATCCGCAGATGGTGGATGTCGCGTCCATGTCTCAGTTTCTGCTGATGGCGTCCGATCTGATGCGCGTCGTCCGCAAAGCTGGCGGCGATCTCTCCCACGACTTCATCCGCTACGTGGTGACACGGCACGAGCCGCACGATGGCCCGCAGAGCCAGATCGTCGCCCTCCTACGCAACCTGTTCGGTGACGATGTCCTTGCTGCCTCCGTGTGGAAGTCGACGGCGATCGCAGACGCTGGTTTGACCAAGCAGAGTTTGTACGAACTCGATCGAAACAGCGTCGGTCGAGCGACCTACGACCGCGCCTACGAAAGTTTGGATGCTGTGCACCGAGAGATCCTTGGTCTCGTCCACAAAGCCTGGGGGAGAGCAGCATGAAGCGCCGCGACGCAATCCGAAGCCTGTATTCCGCAACGTCCGACTCCGGAAAGTTGGCCATGGCCAACTCTCAGCCGGACGAAGAAGCGGAGCAGGGCAACCAAGCCGGCGCCATGTCGGCCGATCGCGCGCCCTCCCCCGGAAAGTTGGCCACGGCCAACTCCCGGTCAGATGAGGGAGCGAATCCGAGCGACCGAGCCGACGCCGCACTGACCGATCGCACGCCCTCCCCTGGAAGGTTGGCCATGGCCAACTCTCAGCCAGACGAAGCGACGGACGGGAGCGAGCAGGCCGGCGCCGCACAAACCGCCCGCGCGCCCTCCCCCGAGAAGTTGGCCATGGCCAACTCCCGCACCCCTGACATGTCCCACGAAGGCAGGGTCTTAGCTGGGCCCGTCCGCGCTATGAGCCTCTCGCTCAATCGGTTGGATGAGGATCGTCGCGCTCTCCAAGAAGCGCTCGTCCGAGGAGAGACCGTCGTCGACATCGACCCGACGCTGATCGACCCGTCCTTCGTGAAGGATCGGCTCGACCATGACGGTGACAGCTTCGCTGACTTCAAGCGTCTGATAGAGGAACGCGGACAGGAAGTTCCGATCCTGGTCCGGCCGCACCCCGACCGTCCTGGCCGATTTCAGGTTGCTTATGGGCACCGGCGACTGCGAGCGGCGAGTGAACTCGGGCGGCAGGTCCGCGCCGTCGTTCGTGCGCTGAGCGATTCCCAACTCGTCGTCGCTCAAGGACTCGAAAATTCAGCTCGTCAGGATTTGACCTATATTGAAAAGGCGTTGTTTGCTTGCCGGCTTGAAGATCGCGGCTTCGAACGTTCCATCATCATCGATGCACTCTCGACCGATAAAGGTGAGTTGTCGAAGCTGATCGCTGTCGCGCGTGCGGTCCCGGAATCTATCGCGAACAGGATCGGTCCCGCGCCCAAGGCAGGCCGTCGTCGTTGGCTGGCGCTCGCGGAACATCTCAAGAAAGCCGCCGTCGCCAGAGCGGTCGAGAAGGCTGTATCGGAGGATGCCTTCGCGTCTCTCGACAGCGATGCACGATTCGTCAGAGTTGCCGCGCTCGCAGCCCCGCGCGACCGTTCTGATCCTGCGTCGACCCGTTGGGCAGGGCAGGGCGGTCAAGCAACGGCGCAGATTTCCCGCAAAGGCACCAGCGTTACACTCGCCATCGATCGAGACCCGTCGTTCGGTGATTTCGTGGCCTCCCGCCTCGACGAGCTTTACGCGGCCTTCCTTGCTCAAGGTGCTTCGCAGGCGCCGCGCGAAGACAGGAGCGGAAGCGGTTCCGAGAGCCGAGAATGATCCTTTCAGAATCTCGAAGTTGGCCATGGCCAACCGTGTGGGTCGTCTTCTAAGTGGGGCGCGTCCCTTCGGGACCGGGCTCTACTCACCGCCGGCGGCGGCTCCCCGAACCCGCTGCGCGGTTTCGGCCCTGACGGGTTACGATCGACCTCGCGTGGGCCCCCAGAGGAAGGGGAGGAGGACCAGTCGACCAAGTGTTCATTCCAAGAAGCCTCTCTTCCTTGCAAGTCTTCTCGCTCTGGCTTGCACGGTCGCACGCTCGGAGACGGTCGAGAGCGATCAGATCCGCGTCATCGACGGCGACACCGTCGACCTGGCCGGTGAGCACATCTGCCTCGTCGAGCCGCACGCCCCAACGATCTCCAAGCCCCGCTGCAAAACCGAACTCGCCAAGGGCCTGCTCGCCTCCGAACACCTGCGCCAGTTCCTCAAGGTACCCGCCCGCATCGAGCGCTCCGGCTGGACCGACAACTACGGCCGCATCCTCGCATTGATGCCCGGCATAGGGGAGGGACCCCAGGTCGCTCATTCTGGCCCACAGGCACATTGTTGCCGGGGTTGAAGGCCGCCCTCGGAGTTGATTGACGATGCCTGCATTACGGCATTACGTTTTCGTAAAGAGAGGTTGCCTTGCCCACCACCCTGAACGTCCGAAACCCCCGTGCTCACGAGCTCGCCAGCGAACTGGCGCAGCGTCGCAAGACTGGCATCACCGAGGCCGTGATCCAGGCCCTCGAACATGAACTGGAACGCGAGAGATCCTCAACCCCCCTGGCCCAGCGTCTCGCGGCGCTTGCGGATCGCGCCTTGGCGAAAGCCGGACCCAACCCCCGGCCCATCACCGAGACGGATCGCGCCGCGATGTGGGACCGCTGATGTTCATCGACACGTCCGCCTTCGTAGCAATCCTCTGCAAGGAGCCCGAGGCCGGCATCTTCGCCACCTGCATCGAGCGGGCGAAGCGCCGATGCACCTCGCCTATGGTCCGCCTGGAAACCTGCATGGTCCTGGCAGACCGCCTGGATCGCGATCCGCTGGATGTCCAGGCTGATTTCGACGAGTTCCTGACCGAGGCCGGGATCACCGTCATGTCGATCAGCGACAGCATCGGCCGCGGCGCCGTCGAAGCGTTCCAGCGGTACGGGAAGGGCAGGGGACACACGGCGCAACTCAACCTCGCGGACTGCCTGTCCTACGCCTGTGCACGTGCCTACCGGAATCCCATCCTCTTCAAGGGCCGACACTTCGGCCACACGGACCTGAAAACCGCACTTTAACCCTGTTCCACAAAGGATTTCGTTCGTTTTCTTCGAGTGGCTGGTAAGTTTCTCCGCTCGTAAACAATGCAGATTCGTAGATTTACAAGTGCGTGCAATCGTAAGAGCGTAAGATTTGGTTCAGTTGCTGATCAGCTTGCAGTTTGTGAGCAACCTGAGGTCGGCAGCCAAGCCATGAATGGCGCGTCCCTGCGGGACCGGGCTCTACTCGCCGCCTGCGGCAACTCCCCGAACCCTCGGAAGCGGATTCGGCCTTGGCAAATGACGATCCCATCGGGCGGCACGCGTCAGCTTCATGCCTCAGTTATCACTGCATGGCGCTAATGCACCAGTGCTTCATGAAGTCGACCTTGTCTATGTTCATATCGATATAAAATTAACTTTTGAGGTGAGAACGAGGTGGTGAAATCGATTAAGCCTGTAACGCTGAGTGCTCTGCATACTGCCAAATCACTGAACCAATGAAAATCCGTACGGTTTAGGATTGAATATTCGGTTTTCATCGCCTCAAATAAGATTTTATTGTTAATTATGTCGATTTAGTTCGAGAAATCGGCTTTGGTAGCGCTGCGTTGTACGGAAGCCCCGTAGATGCTTCCGCCGACACAATGAGCCCACATCTCCCGAACACCGGCTCGCCCTAACACCTCGAGATCACTCAGGCTCAATGCTCGGTCGTCAGGATGTGAATGGTGGTAACGAACCTGAGACACGGGATTGTCATAGGCCGCCTCGAGCGCCGGATCTGCGGTGACGTACGTGGCTGCGCCGGATTTCTGGTAGATATTTCCGGCATGATCGATCGCCCAGTAGTGCTCGAAGCCGGTTTGTCTCTGCTTGCTCACGAGCAGATCCCCGATGTCTTTCTCGATCTGGCCAAGGGTTACCATGTTGATTGTCTCTCAAGCGCGTAAGCGTACCAGCGTAAGGGTGCTGACCCACACGCTCCTCGTGGCCAGTATGATCTCCATCTCCTACGCAACAGCTAGAGCCGAGACGGTCGACGGCGATCGGATCAGGGTGATTGACGGCGACACAGTCGAACTGGCGGCCGAGCGCATCCGCCTCGTCGAGCCGGATGCCCCGGAGATTACCAAGCCTCGCTGCAACACCGAACTCGACAAGGGCCTGCTCGCCTCCGGACGCCTGCGCCAACTCCTCAAGGGGCCGGTCAGCATCGAGCGCTCCGGCCGGACCGACCGCTACGGCCGGACCCTCGCGTCCCTCGTCGGCCTCCAGGGCAACCTCGCGCTCATCCTGATCCGGGAAGGACTCGCGATTCCCTACAAGCCGGGCCATGAAGCCTATCGGCGGCGCGCAGCGCATTGGTGCCCGGAATAGGGGAGGGGCCAGATGCCCCGTTCAGGTCCGTGGACAGGCGGGGCCGTGTCCTACTCTCCGCCTGTGGCACCTTTTCGAACCCGCCGCAGGCGGGCTCGGCCCCGTCGGTGAACGAGAAGGTGCCTCACCCGTACAGCCCCTCCGTCTGCAGGTAGGCGAGAAGCTGGCGAGCCCGCTCCTGAGCTGCGGCGTCGCGCTTCTGCTCGTCGAACCCGTGCGCGAACATCGGCAGCAACTTGCTCGTCGCCCGCTCCATCGCCGAGCCCTGCCACAGGATCAGCACCTCGCGGTCGGTCAGGTCCTTCAGGACGTACCAGAGCGTCAGCATCACGCTCAGCGCCGGCCGATCCTTCCAGCCGGCGATCACGCCCCGCGTAATCCGCTCGACCTGCCGCAGCAGGGCGCCTTTCTTCTTCTCGGACAAGTCCTCGAGCGGCGCGAAGCAGGCCGCCTTCAGGTCGGAGCGCATCGCCGAGATGTCGGCCTCGGCCCTGGCGGCCTGGGTCGGGTCGGCCGGGACGAACACGCCCGGCGCGGAGGTCAACGCGTAGAGGAGGTAGGCTGGGATCGCGAGTTCGACGCGCTGGCGATCGGTCAGGGTTGGCATCACGGCATCATCTGGCTGAAGGGGCACGTCACATGTGGCGCCGATCCGGTGCCCTTGCTTTAGCGCTCCGACGCGCATCGGAGCCAGGGTGGGCCGGGCCCGGATGACGGTTCCCAGGTCTGGAGAGAGGCTCCGATCCAGGCCGGCGAGGAACCTTCCCGCTCTCTCGGGAGACGATCCGATGACCATCCAGCCCATCATCACCTCCGCCACATCCGACGCGCAGCGTGAGGAGGCCGAGCGTGTCGGCGTGCCCTCCTTCGTGCGCGGGTTCGAGGGTTGGCTCGCGACCACCGAGGCGTTCCAGGGTCAGAACGACATCGACGGCGCGGCGCTCGCCTCCGGCATCGCCACGATCCGCGCCCAGGCCGAGGCCGGCTTCGACGCCGGCATCTACCTCGACCTGCAAGGCTCCCGCAGCCCCGGCGGCCTCCCGATCTGGGAGGAGGCGCTGCTGGCAGCGCTGGCGACGCATATCGGCCTCGCCGGCGACGTCGACCCGGGCGATTTGGAGACCGCCCGCCGCATCGGCCTCGCGTGAGGGCCGCGCCATGCCGAGAACCAGGAAGTCCCACCACGTCCGCCAGGACGTGACGCGGCTGCCGGCTGGCAGCGACGCCCGCTGGCGGGCCGAGTACCGCCAGGCGCAGTACGAGCGCGCCCTGATCGGCATCCAGCCCGACCTACTCGGCGGGCCGACGGTCGAGGTGTTCCGCGCCTCACCCAAGCAGCCGCCGCCGCAGGCCTGGTCGCCCGACTACGAGGTGGAACTCTTCCACGATCTGGCCCCCGAGGAGCAGGCGCGGCGCCTCGCGGCCGATCCCCAGACGCCCTTCGCGCGCACCACGCGGGCGATCCTCACCGCCGAGGAGATCGGCGCCCTCGTCGCCGGTGCGGCCAACTGGCTGCGTGTGGGCCAGCCGGTGCGGATCACCGGGGCGCCCCTCACCCTGGACGGCTGCGCGGAGCGGCGCGTCGGCCGCACGGGTGTGATCTGGCGCCTGTGCAGCGCCGTCTTCGCCGACCACGTCTACGTCAATCTCGACCTCATCGGCGCCGAGCGCTCGGAGAAGGTCGCGTTCGTCGAACTGCGCGACGTCGCGCCGATCACGTGATGAGGGACAGGCGCCGCGGGCCCTACTAGAGTCACGGCTGGCCAGGCCTGCGCGACGGCGAACGTGATCGGAGAGGCTCCGATCGGAGGGGATGACCTCCATGATGACGATGATCGGTGGCTTCACCATCACCGCCCTTGCGGACGGCGCGGCGGTGCAGTTTTCCATCGCGGACCCGATGATGCTGCCTCGGTTCAAGCAGAGCTTCCCGAGGGCGCGCTTCGCCGCCGCAACGCGATCATGGTACGTGCCCGGCCGGCTCGCGGTCGAGCGGGTGGCCCGTTTCGCCGACGCTGTCGCGCGGGAACAGCGCGAGGCGCAGGCCAGGATCGATCGGATCCTGCGCGATGCCGAGTTCGAGGGGCACGCGATCCCCCTCGACACTCCCGGCCTCGAGGGCCACCAGTATCTGACCGCCCTCGCGCACAATGGCCAGCAACTCTCGACGCGGCACGTCCACGTGACCGTGACGGGTGACAGGGCGACGATCCGCTTTGCCTACGACGAAGCCGCCGTGGCGCTCATGCGCGCGATCCCTGGCGCTTACTTCCTGCCGGATGCGAAGGCTTGGTCGGTGTCCGTGGCGAAGGTCCGGGACCTGCACGGCGTGATCGACCGGATGGAGGAATCCCTGGCGAAAGCGTCTGCCGCCGAGACCGTGGCACGGGAGCGGGGCGGTCAGGCCCTGGAGCGGTTCGCCGACGAGATCGCCCGCGAGGCAGTCGCGCGCGAACGCCGGGCCCACCGGACCCTGGTGCTGCTCGCCCTCCGGCCGGCCGTCGGCGCGGTGGTGCGCCTGCACGCCGAGGTTCGTGTGATCGAGGGCTACGGCCGGTCGTTTCTCCTCGACGAGAGGACCGCGACCATGTGGAGCCCGCACTTCCTCGGCCAGCAAGGGCAGCCGTGCTGCTACGCCTATACCCGCGGCGCCACACCCGGAGAGGCCAATGCCCTCAAGGCACAGGAGGCCGCCTACGAGGCCGTGAGGGCCCGCCTGCAACTCCCTGGCCGAGCCAGGCTGGCCGGGCGTGGACAGGCCGCGGCTCACCTTCACCCGTTGGCCCACCGACACCGGTGTTGAGGCTGGCGACGGCTCGACCTCGCCGCACCAACGCCGACGGCATCGTGGGGCGGACTGACAGGAGGATGATGCTCCCGGCCCAGGCCCCGTGGTTGTGATTTTCGACGATGGCCGCGACCCTCGTTGCAGGGAATGGTTCCCTCGAAGGCTGTCATCACATGCAGGCCGCTATCACCACCACCGCCCGGGTCACGCTGCCGGCCGTCGGCATCGGCACCATCGCCGCGATCTTCACCCTGCCCACGGGCATCGCGTCCGGGCCCGTCGCCCCCTGGATCCCGCTCCTGTGGCTGTCCGGCGGGATGATCGCTGTCGGCGCCGCCGCTTGGATCGCTCGCTGACGCGCGCACCATGCCCCGCCGAGTTCACCCGGCGGGGCACATCCGGACTAACAGATTTCTCGGAAAGGAAGAGGGGACTGCCTGAGAGGCTTCCAGTTCGGTTCCTGCGTGACGTCGAGGACCGAGCCGGCCTCGGTGATCCTGAGCCGGGTCGGCGGGTCGCCGGCGAGCAGCCCGCGCTTCACGAGGCCGCGACAGATCCCGAGGACCACAAGGTAGTCGAGCGGGCACACGCCCCAGGGGGCATGGAAATCGAACGCCTCCCCGGGATGCTGCTGGCCGTAGGCCACCAAGCGCAGCGCCGACAGGGAAAGCGGCTTGGGCTCCTTGCTCCGCGGCCGTGTCAGCGGCTCGCCCCGCAGGAGACGGGCCACCTTCCGGCCGTCGGTCGTCAGCCGCACCATGAGGGACCGGATCGCCCGGCGGCTGCGCGTGTCGATCAGGCCGGTATGCTCGTATCGCGTGGTCAGCAGGCCGCGCTCGGCCAGTGCCGCCCATGTGGCGCCGGTGCCCTGGCTGACCATGCCGGACTCCGCCAGCTTGGCCCGCAGCAGGCGGGATCCCGGCCCATCGAGCCATTTCGCGCCCACGGGCCCGTACTCGATCCAGCGCCAGCGCCCGGCCGGCGGACCGCCCGGTCCGCAATGCGTCGCCTCGCGGGTCTGATCCTCATCGTAGGCGGCGAGCAGATAGGACCGTTGACGCTCGTTGAGCATCGCAGCAACCCCCTGCAAGTGCGCCAAGCTCGCCATGGTTTTTTCCATCGGTGAGGCGGCAGCCCCGTCCAGATCAGACCTCGGTCGAATCCCATCCTTGTTGGTGGGCGACGACAATGGCACTCCACCATTCCGGTCCGAGTCGTTCGAAAGCGTCGATCGGGTGGGAGTACATCGGCAGCAACCAGCCAAAAACCGCCCGCGGCGTTGCGCCGGTGCGGCTGGGTTCGTGCTGTGGTGGGTATCGGTCCGAGGCGACCGATGCCGCCGATTGGGGTGAGATCCGGTCCGCCTGCCTCCTGTCGGGCTGGGTCGAGACCGCCGGCGTCGGGTGCCCGGAAACCGCTGTTCGGGCCGAATCGGCTCGCATCGAGCGACGGCTGCGCTCCCTTGATGCCCTTGGGGTCGGCTGGGAGGGCGCATGAGGCAGCCGAGGGGCCGAGGGGCCTAGCAGTCCTCCTCGGCTCCCAAACGAACGCGACAGGTGTCGAGGTCCGTGAACTTATAGACAGCGCTTGCCCGCGGCGGAAGATTCAATCAAAATCAAACGTGGGGGAGAAAGGCCATGGTCGGATACGCGAAACCGTTTGTGATTGCGGGCCTGTTGAGTGGTGGCGTTGTCGGCATTTTAAATCTCAGTGACTCGGCTGTTGCCGAAGCTCCCCCCGCTGCCGTTTGCAATACCCCCACGACACCATTCTGCAATGCCGTCGTCTCTCCGCCGTCGGATTGGCATGGTCGTGTATTCCAGATGAGCCAGAACTATCCTGGAACAGCGCCGAGCGATGCGCAGCCGTGGAAAAGCTTTGATCCTGTCACGCAGCCGCAGCAATACATTGCGGCCGTGCTAGCCTACTTCTACGAGGGCAACCTGCGCGCCGACGTCGAGGCCAGCTTCGACCCCAAGCTCAATCCCGTGCGGGGCTGGTACAACGCGCCCTGGCAGGATTTCGGCACGAACGGTCGCGAGCCGATCCATGGCCTGACGCGCGAGCGCGTGTCCCGACCGGGCGAACTCGACCCGCACCAGACCCGGCAATGGAACAACTACGCGGTCGGTTTCTACAATGCGCCGGGCGGGGCGACGATCGGGCGCGTGTGGGCCAACCACGGTCAGCCCAACCCTGCGCTCGGCCTCATGCCGGAGGGCACGGTCGCCGCCAAACTCCTCTTCACGACCGCGCCGGTCCAGGAAGTCCCCTACCTGCAGGGTGCGCCGGTCTGGACCGCCTACGTTTACGCCAATCCGAACGATCCCGCCCCGAACCCGGCCAGCCCGCGCGCGATCCAGCAGGTGCGCTTGTTGCAGATCGATATCGCCGTCAAGGACGCGCGGCTGGCGAGCACGACGGGGTGGGCCTTCGGGACCTTCGTGTATGGCGGCGGGCCGGGTGGCAAGCCGGGAGCGGGCTGGACTAACGTCGCCCCGGTCGGCCTGATGTGGGGGAACGATCCAGGCTATTCCGGTACTGGCCCGCTGACCGAGACCTGGTTGAACCCGGCTGTGCGCATGCCGCACGTGGGATATCAGGGGCGCCTGAACGGGCCGGTCGACAACAAGATCTCGTCCTGCACGTCCTGTCACGGGACCGCCGAGTTCCCGGCCGGCACCATGGTGCCACCCAACGGAGCCGATCCGGCCCCCTGGTTTCGCAACATCCCGTCGGGGGCATCGTTCGATCCGGGTCGCCAGTCGCTCGACTACTCGCTCCAGATCGCCGTGGGCCTGAGCAACTTCCATGCGGCGCAGGCGCTCAAACACGCACCAAGCCCGGCAGCATTCGAGACGCTGGCGGCGCGGATCCGCCAGACCGATACGCGGCCGCCTCGCGATGGAGGGCCGCTCCACTGAGGTGTAACCACCTCGGGGCAGTGGTCCCGAGGCGCCTATACGCCTGAAGCCTTGCTTGGTGAAGGCACCAGAAGGTCGGGCCGAAACGGCGAGCGCCCCTGAGCATCCTTGATCCTGAACTGACCTCCGGCAGCGTCGGCCGGATCGTGGTCACCGTGCTCGGCATGGTCGCCTCGATGGAGCGCAAGGTCAGCTTGGAACGCCAGCACACCTGCATCAGGGCCGCCAAGGCGAGCGGCGTTTACGCTTGGCAAGGGACGAGCAAAGACGGTTCGTGATGACGAGATCCGTCGACGGCATGCGGCGGGGGCCCTGCTGCCCGCGCTCGCCAACTCGGGATCTCGAGGACCAGCGTCTACCGAGCCCTCGGATCGAAAACCGACGGCAACCCATACTCGTCCCTTGCAGAAGCCGACCTCGCAGCCTATCTTCAGCGGGTCACGGGCCGCCACACATCCTCTCCGGGGGGTGTGCAAAAGGGCGGCCCTTCCTTTTTTGAAATGGCCCTCACACCCTACACGAAGCCGCATGCGACACCCGAACAGCGGGTGGCTCATCTGCGCGCACGGGGCTTGGTGATACCCCGCCCGAGGGTCGCCGCTCGCAAGATCGAGGTGATCGGCTACGAACGGCTCCGTATCTACTTTCTCGCCCGGCGCCAGTTCAACGTCCCGGGCCGGCCCTTCGTGCCCGGGACGTCCTACCGTGACATCATCGCCCTGTACGAGTGTGATGCGATCCTGCGAGACGCGTGCTTTGGCGCCGTCGGCCAGTTCGAGATCCTGTTGCGCAACTCGATCTCCGAAGCCGTCAGTCAAGCCTACGGCAGCCATCCATATCTGAACTCGGCGGCATTCAAAGACCCCGCTTCCCATATCAGCGCTATCAAGAGTCTGTCCGACGTCTACGAAAGAACTCATGACGCGCGGGCAAAGCACTATCGCAATACCTACGGCGATCCTTATCTTCCTGCAATCTGGACTTTGAAAGAATTCTTGACCTTCGGCAGATCATCCAACCTTTATAAGTGCCTATCAGGGCCGCTCCGAACGGCTGTGGCGGCCGATTTTGGAGTTCCTTCCGATGAAGTCTTCGAGAGTTGGATCGCATGCTTGGTCGATCTGCGCAATATCTGCGCTCATCACGACAGACTTTTCAATAGGAAGCTTCAGAAGCAACCCAAGACCCTGACGAGCGCGAGCATTCCAACCGCTCCGAAGCCTAAACTCAAGGCCATCCTGGAATGCCTTGACCACGCCATGACGGCCCGGGGTGCTTCGGTCGGTATTGTTGCCAGAGTGGGCAGGATCATCGCTGCTCACCCCCAAATGCAGCCGGCCGAGGCCGGCTACTGATGGAGCTAGGGGTGGCTCGAGTGGTCTGAAACAGCCTTCGGGGCCGCCCTGAGGCATCTGCGTTCTACCAACTCAGGTAGACATCGCCCCGATCCACGGTGCGGATGGGGCCGTCCTTGTACTTGTCGGAGAACTTGCCCTCCTAGGCGACCTCGAACTCCTCGAACAGGATCTGCGTCGCGTATTCCAACTCGCGGCGCTTGCGAGGGGGCAGATGGGCGAGACGGTCGGCGAGCGTCATGAGCTTTGGCGGTCGGGCAGGGCGGTGATCCGGGCAGGTGCTCCGGCCCCATCCCGAACGATGACGCCCGCTGCCGCCTACGGCAACTGGTCCCCGTCCGATCCCAGGATCTTCACTCACGCTGCTGCGCCCACCACACAGAGCCTCGATGAGTCCGGCTTCGATGCCCTTTGCCGACCCCGGCCCATCACCGCATAGCAGGTCCGGTTGCGGCCCGCCGCCTTCGCTTCGTAGAGGGCGGCATCGGCCAGGCGGAGCAGGTCGGCCGGCGAACTGTCCATGTCGGGCAGGCCGAATGCCAGGCCGATGCTCACCTTGATCGGACCGACCCCGACACCCTCCGCCTCGACCACGAGCGCGGCGACCGCCTCATGCACCGCCTCGGCGACGCAGGCAGCGCCCTCGGCGTCGGTGTCCGGCAGCAGGACGGCGAATTCCTCGCCGCCGACGCGGGCGACGAGATCGCCCGGCCGGCGCGCGCTGAGTCCCAGGGCCCGGGCCAGCGCGCAGAGCACCAAGTCGCCCACCGCGTGGCCGTAGCAGTCATTGTAGCGCTTGAAGTGATCGGCATCGACGACGAGCAGGCAGATCGGGCCGGCGCGGCGGCGCACCTCGGTCCAACTCCGCTCGAACGCCTCCTCGAAGTGGCGGCGGTTGGGCAGATCGGTCAGGACGTCGGTGCGCGAGAGGCGGGCCAGACCCGCCTCCGCCGCGACGCGACGCCTGAGCTCCCATCCGACCAGCAGCGACAGCCCGACCGTCAGGCTGGACAGGCAAAGCACCGTGCAGACGATCACGATCGCCTTCGCGCGCCATTCGGCCTCGATCGCCTGCGTGCTCAGCGCGACGTTGAGGATGAGCGGCAGGCTGCCCACCCGCGTGAAGGCGTAGAAGCGCTCGACGCCGTCGCTCTGGGTGGCGGCGACGAAGCTGCCCTTGCCCTCGCGCAGGAAGCGCTGGAAGTTCGGTGCCTGCGCGAAGTTCGGGGCGGGCTCCGGATCGGGTTCCGGGTGGCGCACGAGGCGCGTGCCGTCCTGCAGGAACAGGTTGATCGTGCCCGCCCGTCCCAGCTCGATCCGATCGAACAGGCGGCTGAAGTAGGACAGCGACAGGCTGCCGAGGACGACCCCGCCGAAGGAGCCGTCGGCCTTGTCGATCCGGCGGCTGAGGACGACGGCGCGCGCCTTGGTGAGTTGCGAGACCAGGGGCCGGCTGATGTGGAGCCCGCGACCGGGATCGGCCTTGTGGGCCTGGAAGTAGGCGCGCGCGGCGTTGTTGAGGCGACGGGCTGGCCAGCCGGCCGCGTCGAAGGCGGTGTCGCCGTTCTCGTCGAGGACGAGCATCACGCCGAGATCCTTGGCGTTGACGGCGCGATCGAACAGGATGAGCTGACGGAACTCGGGGCTGATCCCGCCCAAGCCGGGCATCTTGAGGTTCTCGACGACGGCCTGCAACGCGAGGTCGATGATCTCGAAGTTGCGGTCGATATCGCGCTCGATCACCTGGAGCAGGTTGCGGGAGGTCTGCTCGGCCTTGTCCCAGGCGTCCCGGCGCAGCTCGAGCAGCATCAGGGCGCAGACGGCGACCATGCCGAGCGAGGCCAGGATCCCGAGCCCGATCCAGACCCAGGCCGACCGAACGCGGCGCGCGAGGCTTGCCGATAGACCCACGGACTTGATCTCCCAGGCAGAACCATGCTGATTCTTTATGTGTTCAATCGTGTGGAAGCTCTAAATCCATTCTTCATGACGGCCGTGTCGTGCCGGTTTGTCCCCTGCGGGCCGGTTACGTCGTGCCTCGTCGGAGAGGAAGCTCGGTTCATCGGGTCCTGATATTGCCGAAGGTTGCTGTGCAAAGTCAGGGTCGCGCCTCGATTGCCTCGCATGGCCATCGAGCTAATCAGGTACTGACCGCAGAACATGCGTGATGAAATCATCCTTAGCCGCTCTGTATTGCTCCATGAGCCGCCCGTCATACCTGCGCTTGAGTGCGTTGTAGCTTTGCACCAGTTCGGGATCGGCGCGAAGCGCGGCGGCGAAGCGATGGAAGAGGTCGAACGCACCGCCTTCGACGGTCAACTGGATACCCAGATGTGGTGTCCGAGCCCGGTCCTCGAAGGCGGCGAAGTCTTCGGTGGAGGCCGAATTCCCGTTGCGTGCGAAGCGGTGGGCAAGCTGCGCTTCGGCTGCTCCGAAGTCACTGCACGCGATCCTGACCACCACGTCGAGGTCGCCTTTGGTGAGGCATCCGGGGATGGCCGTGGCCCCTACGTGCAGGATCTCGGCGGAGGCGGGAAGGAGGCTTCCGAGTTCACCCCGCGCTTCCTCGAAGAGATGCTCGGCCGCCCGACGCGCCCCGGCCATGTCAGGAGCGAGATGGAAATGATCGGGATGTCCCATCGCCGCCCTCATGTCCTGGAGACGTCGCCCGACCCATCGTTGAGGGCGATGCGCTGGGAGCTCATTGGGCAGAACCAGATATCTGACCTCCAAAAATGTGCCCACCGCGACGCGAGCCGGGCGGGCGAGATTGGAAAGGACTCTGCGAGCCTCCCGTCAAGAGGGTGCCCTCGCGAGGACCATCAAATCACATCATTCCGCTCGAAGCACACCCCAGAACGACCCCGATGCAGCATGTGCCGCTCGATCGTAACGCGCGTGCAGCAGATAATCGCGCTCGCCTGATTTAGTCGTTCGGTTGACAGTCGTTTAATTTTTAATTACTTCGACTTGGCTTCTCGCTCGAAGGTTACTATTGCGAGATTGATCTACGCTGCCGCATAAGCGGTCGTCGAAATGCTGTAATATGTTCAAAACGCTGAATTGCCTCGTCAGATCGCCGGTTTGGCGCATGCCCTCGAACAGGCGATCGACCGACTGAGAACCGTCAACGATGGCCTGGAACGCACGGGCCGCGTCGCGAAGACCGGTCCGGCCCTGCTCCGGCTGCTCGGCTGCTCGGCTGCTCGGCTGCATCGAGAGCGCCGAGACGATCATCGACGGGAATGCGCCGAAGGCGGTGGTCGCCGCCGCGATCCGGGATCACCGGCAGGCCCTGGACCACGCCACACTCCATGCGCGGCCTCGGCTGGCCGAGCAGCGCTGCATTTAGGCGGCGTTCAAGCCTCGAAGACGCAAAACGGCCCTCCAAGGAACCGCTCGATGCATCTCGGACACGTGACCCGTCTCTCGATGGTCGTCGCCGCAGCAATACTTGCTGCGACGGCGGTGGCATCCGCGACGACGGTTGCGGCGGAACCCCGCGAAGGCAGGGGCTACCCGAACCGGTCGAGCGGGTACGAGCAGGCCTATGTAACGGTAAGAATCGCAGCAACCCCCTGCAAGTGCGATATGCTCGCCATGGATTTCCGGTCGGTGAGGCGGCAGCCCCGATCGGTTCAGACCTCGGTCGAATCCCATCCTTGTTGGTGGGCGACGACAATGGCACTCCACCATTCCGGTCCGAGTCGTTCGAAAGCGTCGATCGGGTGGGAGTACATCGGCGGCAACCAGTCCATGCGGTTGTTGAGCAGCGCTCCCGCGATGGCCTCGCCCGCGCTCAGGGGGCCGCTGCCGCCCTGATCGCGCATCGTGCGGGCAATACGGCCCACCGTTTCAACAAGATTAGGTTCAAAACGATCGGTGCTCATCCTTCCGCCCTCCCATTTCGTCTCTGATCCAATTGGTGGCATTCGCCAAGAGAGCAGTGGCGGTCATCCGCTCAGCGCACCAACTCGACCATGATGCCGACGGCATCGTCGAGCCGCGACCATGCCTGGTCGGTGGTGAGAGCGACGAGGCCGCGGGACTTCGCCAGCGCCAGGCAGGAGCGGTCTCCGAACGACAGCCTGCCTCGCGCGTGTCCTGGCGAAGCATGCCGGCCTGGACGGCTTGCGCTCGATCGAACTCGACGATCATGAGATGGAGATGCTCGAGCGCCTGACCGACCGCCGCAATGGCACCCCCGCGCTCGACGAGCTTGGCGATAACCTCCGAGTAATTGACGGCAGAAATGACGGCTTCGCCGAGCGCGGTACGGACGCGGTTCTGCTCTTCTTCCTGGTTGAACAGATAGGGCAGGGCGGACGCGTCCAAGACGTACTTCGCGGCCACAATATCACTCCTTGGCCGCTTCGGCGCGACGGTCGGCAATCAACTCATCGGACAGGCTAACACCCTCAAGAACCAAGCCCCTGACGAGCTTCTAGATCTCGGCAATGGCCGCATCGCGCGAGCGAACCCGAATCTCTCCATCGACCATTTCCATCACGACGGTATCGCCGACCTGTAGGCCCATTTCGCGTCGGAACTGGGTTACGTCGCAGGCCGGATCAAATCCTGCAGGCGTTCAATGATGGTGGCGGCCTCGTATGGCTTCCGGACCACCGGGACGTGCTTGAGGTGTCCGGGGACGAACGCGCTGTCGCCGTAGCCGGTCGCGAACAGGAACGGCACCTTCCGCCTCTCCAGTTCCTCCGCGACGGCGATGGACGTGCCCATGCCGAGATTGATGTCGAGCACCGCGACGTCCGGCGTCCGGCCGCCCAGCACCTTCAGCGCCTCGGCCTCGGAGCCGGCCGTGACGACGTCCTCGATGTTCGCGTTCGCCAGGATCTGTTCGAGGCCGACCGCGATGACCAACTGGTCCTCAAGAATCAGGACGCTCAGCTTGGCCAGATCGCCTGCGTCGGCATCGGCAGGGACGACGGGCGCGACCGTGCGCACGGCCTCCACGGTCTCGGACACCGTCAGGTGTTTGGCGGGAATCCTGAAATACCCCCGCAGCCCGTCGGGTTCGTACTCGACATTGCTCGACCCGCCGAGGTCGAAGGGAATGCTCCGGTCGATCAGGACGGAGCCGAAGCCGCGTCGGCTCGGGGTGCTGACCGTCGGGCCGCCGCTCTCACGCCATGCGATCTCGCAGGCCCCGCCGGAATCGACGGTCCATGCGACGGCGAGCTTGCCGCCCGGGCGTGACAGCGCGCCGTACTTGGCGGCGTTCGTCGCCAACTCGTGCAGGACCAGCGCCATGACGGAGTAGGCGCGGGCGTCGAGGACGACGGACGGCCCTGCCATCTCGATGGCGTCGGCAGCGGTGCGGTAGGGCGTGAGTTCCGCGTCGAGGAGCGCGGTGAGGCTCCCGCCGCCGTCGCCCCGCACGACCTGGTCGTGTGCCAGCGAGAGCGCCTGGATGCGGCCCTTCAGCGTCGCGACGTAGCCTTGCAGGCTCTGACCTTCCTCGGTCGGGTGCGAGACGAGCGCCCCGATCAGGGCGAGGATGTTCTTGACCCGATGGTTGAGTTCCTCGTTGAGCATGCGCTGGCGCACGTCCGCCTTCGCCCGCTCGTCGGCGAGGAGTTCGCTGCTGTGGAGCGCGACCTCAACCACGGCCGCACGGACGGCCTCGCCGAACTGCCGGTCCTGCTCGGTCCAGGGCTGCGACTGGCGGTGGACGGTCTCCTTCCAGACCGCGAAGCTCTTGCGCGGGGTCAGGCGGTCGCCGAGCGGCCCGCTCTCGTACGACTTGTTCGGGTCGCCGGCCCATTCGAGCGTCTCGACGACCTCCTTGCGGAACAGCAGGAGGTAGTCCCGCGGACGCTGCGACATCGGGACGATCAGCACGCCCGAGGCGTCGGCGGCATAATCCTGCGCGGGGGCATGCGCCGCCGACAGCCGGTTGGACGCCCAGGTGCGGCCCTCCGCGACCCCTTCGGCGAAGCGGAGCAAGGCCGGGAGGGCGGGCTTGGGCGGGGTGATGCCCTCCGACGACCACCGGCCCGCGAGCGACATGCCGATGCCGTCGCAGGGGATCAGCGTCTTGAAGGCGGCCAGGCGGGAACAGAGCAGATCCTCGACGTCGGCGGACCGGTTCGCATCCTTCAGGAGTGTGTCGAGGACCGTCCGCGCGCGCGCCGCAGCCTCGAGCGTCTGCCTGGCGCGCATGGTCTCGATGTGCAGCGAGAAGAACTCGCCGAACATCTCGGCGGCGACCCGCTGGCCCATCGTCAGGGTCCGCGGCGCGTAGTGGTGGCAGGCGATCAGCCCCCAGAGCGCGCCACCAACGATGATCGAGATCGACATCGACGCGCCGACGCCCATGTTGCGCAGGTACTCGCAGTGGATCGGCGAGACGCTACGCAGATGCGCGTGGGACAGGTCGAGCGGCTCGCCCGACAGGTCGAGCACAGGCTCGATGGGGACGGTCCTGCAGTCCGCGTCGGAAATCACGCGGATCGGGTTGCGCAGGTAGAGCGCCCGCGCCTGCTGCGGGATGTCGGAGCCGGGAAAATACTGCCCGAGAAAACTTTCGAGGTCGCCGCGCTTGGCCTCGGCGATGACCTTGCCGGCACCGTCCGCGCCGAGTTGATAGATCATCACCCGATCGTAGCCGAGCATGGCCCGGACGAGCCGCGCCGTGTCGCGAACCAGCCGGTCCGTCCTGTCGACGTCCCGGACATGGGTGATGACCGTGCGCGCGAGTTCGAGCGGTTCCGCGACGTTGTCGCCGGCCGGCTCGAACTCGACGACGACCGTGCCCTTGAACCGGTGGGCGGCGGCGTCGAACACCCGTCCGGAGGCAAGCGCCAAGCCGAAGGTCAGCGCCGGCCGGGCCGCTTCCTTCGCCCGGGCCAGCGCGTTCCGGACGGTGTGGGCGGCCTCGTCCCCGAGGACCGCCTCCAACGGACGGCCGTTCGGGTCGCCGCTCACCCCGAGCATCGCCGGCGCGTTCGCGGAATGACGGAGCACGAGGCTGGCTGAGGTGTCGCAAGCGAGCAGGCAGCCATGGGGCTGGATGCTTCCCGGGATCTGGATCGGCTCCCGGTCGCAATTGGTCAGGTCGACGCGCGGTCCCGAATTCATTGGCTCTGCCGTCCGTGAACGACCGGCTGACCGCGCGACCGCCTTGGAAAAGTTCCAGGCGAACGAGGCACTTGCCAGCGAGGTCGCCACCACCCTTCTACCGCCTGCACCGGTCCCCGTCATCCAGAGCCCGGCATGGCGGATCCTACTCGACCGCCATGGGCCGGCGGTGGTGTTGGATGATCCGATTGAGCGTCCGGCCGAACTGGTCGGCCGCATACGGCTTGTGCAGGAGCGCGAAGCCGCTGCTGCCCTCCTGGGCGAGGACGTCGCTGTAGCCCGAGGCGAGCACGACCGGCAGATGCGGCAGGCGGCGGCGCAACTCCTTGGCCAGCCTCAGTCCGCCCATGCCGGGCATGACCACGTCGGAGAACACGACGTCGAAGCCGGCGCCGTCCCCGCCCAGCCGGGCCAGCGCCTCCTCCGCGTTCGCCGCCCAGTCGGTCTCGTAGCCCAGGTCCTGCAGGATCTGCGTGGCGAAGCGACCGACCTCGACGTTGTCCTCGACGACCAGCACGCGCCGGCCGCCCCCTGCCGAGGAGTGGTTGTCCTCGCCGTCGTCCCGGGGCTGCTGCCCCTCGGCCTCGACCTCGGGCAGGTACAGCGTGAACGTGGTACCATGTCCGGGCGTGCTCTCCACGTCCACGTCGCCGCCCGACTGCTTGGCGAACCCGAAGACCTGGCTCAGGCCGAGTCCGGTGCCCTTGCCGACCTCCTTGGTCGTGAAGAACGGCTCGAAGATGCGGCCGATGCGGTCGGGGGCGATGCCGGAGCCCGTGTCGGTGAGCGAGACCGCCGCGAACGGCTGGGCACTGCCGCCGTGCCCCCGGATCGGCGGCATGCCGGTGAGACACGACAGCCGCAGGGTCAGCGTGCCCTCGCCGTCCATGGCGTCGCGGGCGTTGACGGCCATGTTGATGAGCGCGGTCTCGAACTGGCTCACGTCCGCCAGGACGTGGCAGGGCATGTCGGGCAATTCCGTCACCACCCGGATGCGGGAGCCCGTCACGGTGTCGAGCATGTCGGCCACGCCCCTCAGCCGGCCGCCGACCTCGAACACCTCCGGCTTGAGCGCCTGCCGGCGCGCGAAGGCCAGGAGTTGCCCGGTCAGCTTGGCGGCACGTTCGACCGTGTCCGAGACCGCGTCCATGTAGCGCCGCCGCCGCTCCTCGGGCAGGTCGGCCTGCGCAGGAAGTCGACCGACGAGCGGATGATGGTCAGCAGGTTGTTGAAGTCATGGGCCACGCCGCCGGTGAGCTGGCCCACCGCCTCCAGCTTCTGCGATTGCCGTAGCGCCGCCTCGGCCTCGACGAGACGCGCCGTCCGCTCCGCCACCCTCTCTTCCAGCGTGGTGTTCAGGGCGGCGAGCGCCGTGGCCGCCTCGCGAAGTTCCGCGTCCGCTCGTACCCGCTCGATATGCGCCCAGCAGCGCTCCGCCACCTCGCGGATCAGCGCCAGGTCGTAGTCCGACCAGGACCGCGGCATCCGGTCGTGAATGGCCATCAGCGCGGTCAGGCGACCGTCCTTGACGAGCGGCATGCAGATGGTGGCGGCGATGCCGATGGCCTGGAAGGTCGCGGCCTCCTCCGCTTCCAGTTCCGCGCGGTTGTCGTTGACGATCAGCGGCTCGCCGGCCCGGAGGTTGCGCACGGCGAGCCTGCCGAAGTCGGCGAGACTGTAATGGCCGACGATGCTCGGTGAGCCCTCACGCGCCCAGTCGCCGCGGATGGTGAAGCCGTCCTCGTCGGGGTCCATGTCGGCGTAGGCGCAGTTCGACAGGTTCAGGTGTTCGGCGACCATGCGCGTCGTGACAGCGAGGATGGCGTCGGCATCAGTGCCCTTCACCGTCTCCCTGCCGAGCGCGTCGAGAAAGCGCAGTCGCGCCTCGTTGAAGCGCAGGGCCTCCTCCGCCAGCCGGCGCGCCGTGATGTCGATGGCGGTGCCGAGCGCCCGGAAACAGCGGCCGGTCTCGTCGAACAGACCGCGCCCTTTGGCCGCCACCCAGCGCACGATGCCGTCCTCCTTGCCGACCGTGCGGTACTCGACGTCGTAGGTGGCGCGTCGCTCGGGATCGATGGCCGAGGCGAACGCCGCGCTCGTCGCATCGAGGTCGTCCGTGTGCAGGCCGGCATAGAAGTCGGCCATGCTGCAGGGCACGTCCGGGGAGATGCCGAACATACCCTTGGTGCGGTCCGACCAAGTCAGGACGTCCGTGGTGAGGTCGAGGTCCCAGGTGCCGACTTCGGCCGCCTCGGTGGCCAGCCGCAGGGATTCCTCGCTGAGAACGAGCCGCTGCTGGTTGGCCTGCCTCTCGGCCGTCAGCGTCGCGTTCTCCCCCTCAAGGGCCGTGAGCCTGTCGCGCTCCCGAGTCACGTCGAACTGGCTGGCGAAGAAGTAGGCGAGTTGCCCGTTGGCGTCGTTGACCGGCGCCAGCAGCAACCGGTTCCAGAACGGCGTGCCGTCTTTCTTGTGGTTGCAGATGTCCAACTCGACGGAGCGGGGAGCGGCGACGGCCTCGCGCAGGTGGGCGACCGCTTCCGGATCGGTTTCCGGCCCCTGCAGGAAGCGGCAGTTCCGCCCGAGGACCTCTTCGCGGGTGTAGCCGGTCAGACGACAGAAGGCGTCGTTGACGAAGACGATGGGGTTATCGTCCCGGCGCGGGTCGGTGATGAGCATCGGCAGGCGCATGGCGCGCACGGCCTCGGTGAACGGATCGATGCCGCCATCCGTGCCGGCGAGCTCGGACTGGATGCGGGCTTGGTCGCGCTTGAGCTGCCCCGGCGTCGCGCGGGCAGGCGGTGGTTTGGCCGTGTCATCCATCGAGCGCCATTTCTAGCAGGCTCCAACTACCTTGGCAGTCGAGCACAGGACGCATCCAGACGCCGATCTCGAGCCTGGTGGATCTCTGGCAGCTACCTCGTCCCCTGACGTCGAGGGCGATACCGAAGACGATGGCGAACGCCGAGCGGACGAGCAGTGGGTCCAGCCCCTCGCCGAGGATGACGGCTGAAAGCCCGATGCCGAGAACGGGCGTCGCGAGAACAACCAGGGACGCGGTGGTCGCTGGAACTCGATACCGCTGGCGAAGTCATCTGATCTCTAGTCCCATACAAGGTGGCTTTTCCACGAAAGAGGATGCTGGTGACCCCTCTGAATGACGGCCGCGACGCGAAGGCGGAACTCTCGGCCTCGCCCGCTTTCAGGGCGCTCGCTCGATCGCTCTGGCGCGAAACCGAGTTGCGTGGCGCGGCGCTCATGGTCGGCGCAGGTCTTTCGCGCAACGCAGGCCTCGCGGCGTTCGATAGTCCGAAGCCCGCGTTGTGGAGCGACCTCCTACGCGTGATGCGGGACGAACTCGATCTCGACCGGAACACCGCCCCGGGTGCCCTGAAGCTCGCAGCGCGATACGAAGAAATGTTCGGGCGGGGACGCTTGGAGGGACTGATCCGTCGCCTGATCCCCGATGCGAGTTGGGTGCCCGGTGCACTGCACCTGCGCTTGTTGCGGATGCCGTGGACCGATGTCCTCACCACCAACTACGATACCTTGCTGGAACGGGGCGCCGAGCGGATCACGGAGCCTGCCTATGAGGTGGTCCTCACGCCGACGGATCTGGCTCGGACGCGCGCTCCGCGCATCGTGAAACTGCACGGTACGCTTCCCTCTCACACGCCCTTCGTGATCACCGAGAGCGACTACCGAGAGTATCCCACGCGGTTCGCGCCGTTCGTCAATCTGGCGCGTCAGGTGCTGATCGAGAACGACATCTGCATGCTGGGCTTCTCCGGCGACGATCCCAACTTCGCGGCCTGGACGGATTGGGTGAGGGGGGAGATTGCGCCCTACAGCAGAACGCTTTTCCTCGTTGGTATCCTCGAACTGACGGGCGAGACCCGCGACGCCTACCTCGGACGCGGCATCACGCCCATCGATCTTGCACCCTTCGTTCCCGACGTGACTGGGGATCGCGACGAGCGCAACGCCGCGGCCCTCGACCTGTTTCTCGCGGCCCTCGAGGACGCCCGCCGAGCGCCTCCTGAAGACTGGGCGCCGATGGAGGGCTGGCCTCCTACCTCAGGGTCTCCGCCCGATCCGAACAACCCTGCGGGACCCTGGCCCACCGTCCACGATCCGGACTTCGCGGCGCCCTACGTCGAGCGCTGTGCTCCACGATGGCGTGCGGAGCGCCTCGCGTACCCGGGGTGGATCGAACCGCCCCCTCCGGTCCGCTCGCGGCTGGCATGGGATCTGCGGCAGCAGTTGACGGCCCTGGAGCACGGTCGCGCGCTCGCCCGCCTGGATGATCCGATCGGCACTGTCGCCGACGTGCTCTGGCGCGCCGATCTCGTGCATGCCAGCCTGTATCCGTTCGAGCTGGCCTGGATCGAACCCATGCTCCAGGCAGCCGATCCGATGCGTCTGCGGCCCGCAGACCGCTGGTCGATCGGGCGCCTGCTGCTTCGCACGCATCGGGAGGCGGAGGACCGGGTATCGTTCGACCGCTGGCGCGACTGGCTGGTGCCGACCGCCGAGCGGGACGGGGAGATAGGCGCACTCCTCGCGTACGAAGAGGCGCTCTGGGCACGCGACCATCTGGACTACGGCGCGCTCGCCGGTGGTATCGACGCCGTCAAGGGCCGTGACCCCACTTGGACGCTGCGGCGAGCCATGCTCTTCGCCGAGCTTGGAAAGCACGACGCGGTCGAGGCCGCCCTCCTCGACGCCTTCCGTGAGTTGAAGGGCTTGGCCGCTCGTGATCGCCGCTCCCTCTGGATACGTTCGCGTCTCGCGTGGGCCTGGTTCCTGGCCAACGCCCTCACCCGCGTGAGCACTCCGGACGAGCGCATTCCCGAATTCGTCGCGGAGAAGGTCATGGAGGACGACCGGCTGCACCGCTTCGACGAGGGTGCCTGCAATCCTTGGACATGTATCGAAGCGCTCGATGCAGCCATCGCGGATGGCGAAAAGCAGGCCCAGGACGACGCTGCCGGACCGAAATCCGCCTTCGAGCCGGGCGTCGTCAGGCGTCCTGGCCTCACCTTGCGAACGACGCCGGTCGCGACGGCCGACCGCTACGGCATCCGCCTTGCCGACCACGTCGGCATCCCGCTCGCGGTCAAGGAGCGGGTCAACGTCCTGCAAAGCCGCATTGCACGAGCGGTCGGCATCTTCGCCGATGTAGATCACATCGGCTCCGCACGCGTGCTCGTAGCCGCATCGCGCGGCAACAAAGATCTGATCGAGCAGCGGTTCAATCGCATCGCAGTGGCCCGCCTTGATCAAGCCATCGCAGGCGAGCTCTTTGCTCGCACGCGTCGCGCCTTGGATTATGCGCTGACACTGCGGCCGCCCAATAATTACTGGATTGCGCGCTCACAGAATTTCGTCGAGCTCATGTCCCGGCTGATCCTTCGTCTTCCGCAAGCCGATGCTAGAACTTGTTTCCAATTCGCACTGGCTCTCGCTCGTCATCCGAACTGGCGGCATCCAGCCCTGTTCAAGCCGCTGGGCACACTCATCAGCCGCTCGCTCGACGCGATGGCACCAGCCGACCGAGCCGATGCTGCACTCGGTCTGATCACCTTTCCGCTGCCGTCCGAGGTCGGTGCGCACGTCGACATGGAGTGGCCCGAGCCCAGCAGCCATATCCAGGCCGGGACGGAGCGTCCCTGGGACGATCCGCGTTGGTCGGACCGGATCATCCAACTGATCGCTGCCGCCGAGCACGGTGAGCAAGCCGAGGCCTCGAACGCGACGCTACGCCTTCTCCACCTGTCGCGAAACGGCCTGCTGTCGGCCGAAGAGCGTGTATCGTTCGGACGGGCCTTTTGGAGCCGACGCAGCAGGCTGGGCGATCCGGGTCTCGCCTGGAGCATCGCTCTCTACACCGTGTTCGAGACGCCCGCACCGGACGAGGATGTGCGCCACTCGATGCTCCGCCGCTTCTTCATCGGCACGACAGGCGAGCCGACGCAGCCTTCGACCGGGAGCATGTGGCTCCTGCGGCGAATGGCTGAGCTACAACCGGCAGGCAGTGTGCGCGACTATCTCTCCGATCAAGAACTTCTCGCAGTGTTCGGCACCCTGGCCGCGTGGCGCCTGCCGGAGCCCACAAAAGCCATGCCGGATCTGATCGGAGCCGGGGCGATCCACGAACGACTGGGGCAGGATGTCGTCGCCGCATTGACCCATGCCGTCCTTCCCGCGCTGACCGCCGAGCAACTGGGCGAGGCACGTCTCACGGTCCTTCGCAATCTCGTGCTCGAACCGCCGCTGCCCGATCATGTCATTCTCGTGCCGCAGTCCGTGTGGTTGGGGGCGTTGGATGTCGACGGAGCGACGGCACGGTTGCAGGAGGCGCTGCTCAGCCGGGAGCGCCGCTTCGTCTCCGCCGCCCTCTGGGCCGTCGGCGAGTGGGCTACCCGGCATCACCGCGGCGACGCACCCCCGCTACCTCGTCAACTCGCGGAGGAAGTCGCCGGGCTCGTCTCGCTCCGGGTCTCCAGGGCGCTGCCGGAATCCTTGCAGACTGCCAGGACCCTCGTCGAACACGGCGGTGTGACACCTCCCGATGCGCGACGGCTCGCGATCGGTCTGCGACACCTGCTGGAGGAGACCGCCTACGCCACATGGGCGGGCAACGACGAGGAGACGGCCCGGCTCACGCTGATACGGGCCGATGCCGTCCGGTTGTCCGTGATGCTCGTCCGACACGGGCACGCGAGCGAAGCGACGGAACTCTGGCTCGCAGCCGCGGCATCCGATGAACTGCCCGAGGTACGCTTCGCGGCCGCGTGAGGCAGGGAGGGGAGGGCGGATGGGCGAGGCAGCAGGAGGCGTGCGAGCGCTTCAGCCGGCCGATGAAGCCGGCCCGCTTCGACCTCTAGGCGCTCGGGGTCGATTGGTTCAACAACCGTCGCCTGCTCGAACGGATCGGAACGGACACGGCTCTAGCGTACGTTTTGGAACAGATTCTGCGATGGCCCCAAGAGAGAGGAGGCCGCTGCCGAAACTGCCGGCTGATCTGAAGAAGCTTCACCCGAGTTGTCGATCCCCTCGGGGCGGTCCCCCCTTCTGCCCAGCCGTCGCAATCCATTGTTGCCATCCCGCGGTGGCGTGCGCCTGCAATGCTTCAGGGTGTGGGTGCCGATAGACGTTTCCTGAGCCGTAGGAAAGCACCAGCCTTCTGCCTGGTGCGGCGGGTTTGGGGATGTGCGTCACGGCCGAATGGAACCTCGCGCCGTGATGGGTCGCGATCAGGTGCGAGACCGGGCCGAGGGCGGCAATCGTCGCCGGAAGGCATTGGTAGTCGGCGTCCCCCGTCAGCAACGCAGTTCGACCGCTGGCCAAGGTGACGTGAAGGGCAAGGCCCGTGTCATTCTGATTTGTCGTACCAGTGCAGGCCATGAGCGTGCCGCCCGGAAAGCCCACCCCTGCACCGGCCGGCCAGACGAGCAGATTACCCTTACCCGCAAGGATCAGTGCGAGCCTCGCTGCACCCGGCCCGATCCGCTGATGAGGCGTGATCCACGTGCATTGGTGCAGATGACGCAACGCGAAGGCCGCGTGGAGGTGATCCCAATCCCAGTGCGACAGGACCACCAGGGGACGCTCGGTCGGATCGCACTTGAAGGCATTCGGAAAGGTGTGCTTGTTGAAGGAGATCGGAAAGCCGACGTCGAAGTGGATCAGTGCCCTCCCCTGGCCGTCGACCAGGGACGTGAAGCTTGCTTGGCCGACATCCCTGACAATGACCGCGGCTGGCGCGATGAGCTTCCCCAGTGCGGCATGGATCGCCGGCCCGCTCGCCGCAACCGAAGGGAGTTGGGAGATCTGGCTGACATGCTGCGGCAGCATGGTCTGCGGGGCGACCGCCGCTCCGAGGCTGCGAGGGCGCCGGGGCTCGTCGTCCTCGGACGTCAGGCGGCGCGCGTCGACCGTCACCCCTCGTGAGTGGCTCGAGTATCCCGCAGGTCCAAGCTGGGCGTGCCACGTCATCAGGCCGGGACGGAGGCCGCGAGGTTCGATTTCCAGGAAGAACCAATCGCCCGGCGCAGGAGTGTCCCCGGCGAAGGCCCGAAAGCGGGCGGGCGTCGTGACGATGCGCAAGACGGCGAAAGGCTTCGTGCGTGACTCTTGGAAAAGGTCGCCGATCTGCGCACCGGCCGCGTCCGCGGTGTCGGCGTCGATCGTGTCGAACTCGAAAGAGGAACGCCGATAAGGACTAACGCTCAAGGCATCGACGCGGGTCACACGAGCATAAAGGCGTCGATGTGGAAACTCCGGCGACTCGGACGGCGGATAATAGAAGTAGTAGAAGGTTAATCTCCTTTGATGATTATGTTGTTGAAATTCAGCATATGATCTCGATTCTCACGCCTGCCGCGCGCTGCAGACCTTTCCAAGCTCGATCCGACGTCAAAGCAGGCGCATCCTGGATCTTCGCGGTCGCAAGGCAGGCGCGGTCCCCTAGTGAGAGAACAGCGTCTCGGGTATGCGTGCGCACCTTGGCCGCCTGGGCGGCCTGATCGAGGTCGAACGACAGCGCCGTGAGTTGCAAGCCGGCGACCACGTCATCGACCGTCTCCTCCGGCATGCCGAGATCGGAGAACTTCGTCATGACCTCAGTCACACTCACGCTCGAGACCATAGCACCGGGGAGGTGACCCGCAACGCGCTCCGCGCCCGGCTCCTCGAAGATGACAGCCAGAATAGCCGAGGCGTCGAGCACGACATCAGCCACGATCGGCCCCTCTGTCTCGATTGCCATCGTGAGCAGCTTCTTCCCGGCGATCCGACAGAAACTCATCGACCACGGAGCGTCCTCCCGGCTTATACGGGGCCGCCAGGGCGCGGGCGCGCCGTAGGGCATGATCCGCCGTCGTGAGTATCACGCCATTCTCATCCTGTGTGAGGATCACCCTGCCTGCACCGTTCAGGCCCAAAGCTCGCCGAACGTCCGCTGGTAGATTCATGCGCCCATTCTCAGCAACCTGAACCGAGCGTTGTTGAGGCTTCCCCACGTCGCTCTCCACGAAACTAGGATCATAGGAGTGATAGTTCGTTGCTCCCCAAGCGGTCTATAGGGCTCGACGGCAGTTTGGCCCAAAAGGATGCGAACCAAATGGGTGTACCGTTTTGCGCAAAATGGCGTCAGAACGTTTGTCTCGCCGTTTGCTACACCCCCGGTCGCGGCCATATCGCTGTACGCAATGTCATGAATGGAGAGTCGCGATCCGAAGTGAGACGGTCAAAAGCTGACTTTCGCGACAAATAGAGCGAATCTGGCAGATCAGGGAAATTTACGTCGCATAAATCTATCGCGATAGACTGAGTTTCGTGGTCGACTTTCGCGACAGTTGGAGCGGCCTGATGCATCGGTTCGAGGCGGGCCATCGACGGTGCTAGAGCGTCTCTGCAAAGTCATGTGAGCCAGAGCATGGTCATGCCGAGCGTGACCATGGCGAGGTAGTTTGCGGCTCGCTTCTCGTAGCGGGTGGCGATCCGACGATACTGCTTGGACTGATCCGATGTTCGAATCCTACCTGACGTCCTGGAACCTGTACCCGGACGGCGACCCGATCGTTACCCATGTCGCCCGTCTGCTGCCGGTGCTGCGGGACGGTCAGAAAGCCATGCTCAAACTCTCGGACGAGGAAGAAGAGCGCATGGGCGGCGTCTTGATGGAATGGTGGGACGGCGACGGTGCGGCGCGGGTCCTGGCGCAGGAAGATGGTGCCCTGCTGATGGAGAGGGCCGCAGGACCTGGCTCCTTGTCCGACATGGCCCGGGCCGGACGAGACGACGAGGCGTGCCGAATCCTCTGCGCCACGGCAGCGCGGCTGCATGCGCCGCGACCCAGGCCGCAGCCGGCGCTGATCCCTCTCGACTACTGGTTTCGTGCCCTGGAGCCGATGGCGGCCACCCACGGCGGCCTCCTCGCCCGCTGCGACGCGGCCGCCCGTGAACTGTTGGCCACGTCGCGCGAGGTACTGCCGCTGCACGGAGACCTGCACCACGGCAACGTGCTGGACTTCGGTGCGCGGGGCTGGCTGGCGATCGATCCCAAGCGGCTGCTGGGCGAGCGCGCGTTCGACTTCGCCAACATCTTCACCAACCCCGACTTGGCCGATCCGACCCGGCCGGTCGCCATCCGCCCCGACCGCTTCGCGCGCCGCCTCGCGGTCGTCGCCGAGGCCGCGAGGCTGGAACGGGAGCGCCTGCTGCTTTGGATCCTCGCCTGGTGCGGCCTGTCGGCGGCGTGGTTCATGGAGGACGGCGACACCGCGCTGATCGACCTCAGCGTCGCCGGGCTTGCGGCAGCGGAATTGGATCGATGATCCTTGCGGCATGCAGCCTCCGAGAACCTCGAAGTCGCTCGAACTTGCCGCTTCTTTGTCACGAATATCAGGATTTCTGCGAATCTGCTGTGCAGGGGTTGGTAAAAAGCAATCATAGCACGCCGAGATAGTTCTAGCGGCTCGCGTCTTTGAACATCAGCACATGCGGAGCAATTGTGAGCCGTTCTGCGACAGACATATGTGCCATTGCAGAGCAGATTGATCTGCAACGGCCAGTCAGCGAACGATTTCGACTGTGAGGCCGGGGAGCTTTAGCTTGCCCCACGCCCGATTAGTGGTGAGGACCGGCACGCCGAGCTTAATCGCGAGCGCCATGCAGGTGCGGTCGCCGAGCCCACTGCCGTGCTGCTGCGTCGCCTCCGTCAGCCGCGCTGCGGCGAAGGCGGCCTCGCGGTCGTGCGTGTGCAGTTCAAGGCGCAACTCATGCACCATCTCCTCGACCACGGGGAGAGCGAGACCCCGGAGGATCAACGCCTTGACGAGTTCCTGAAGGTTGACGGCTGACATCGCGGCTTGACCGACACGACTGGCCACCGTGGCTGCGCCAGGCTCGCCGCGCAGCAGCGCGATGACAGCGGAGGTGTCGAAGACGACCGTGCTCACGCCTTGGCATCCTGCCAGTCACTGTCATCGGCGCGCCGCTCATCCAGAAACGCGGCGGTATCGGCGTCGTGCTTGACATGCTCGCGATAGAGGGCCTGGAGCTTGGTGACCACATTCGCGATTGGTGACAGGCGCACCTCCGAGCCATCGACCGTGACGATGATACGTGTCTCGCCGGAGACACCCATCGCTTCGCGCACGGCTTGCGGCAGGACCATCCTACCGTTTGCAGCCAGCTTCACGTCCGTGACGAATGTCATGATTGTCCTGCGCGCGTAAGATACCGATAAGTCTGCTATCACCAATCTACATGGATGTCATGCGGTGGGTGATGGAGCTGTCTGCTGGCTGTCATAGGCTCTGCAATGACATTCAGCGTGACGTGTCCGCTTCCTGCGCATGAAAAAGGTAACCCGTGTGGCACATATGATTGCCCCCGATAATAAGCACTATGACCGGAAATTTGTGGATCGTTAACATGTGAACGGTTACGCTCCCGCTATGGAGCTTGACGCCGCCGAATCCGCCTTCGAACCATCCCGTGACCCCTCGGGTCTGCCGGTCCCTTTCACTGAGGCCTTGCCGCCCGGCCTCGATCTGCTGATCGAGCGGCTGGAACAGCATGCCCGTGCCGCGCGCGGCGCGTTCGCTGATAACACCGTCCGCGCGCTCGCCGCCGACAGCCGCATCTTCGCGGCCTGGTGTCGGGAGGCGGAGAGGGCGATGCTGCCGGCGACGCCGGAGACGGTCGCCCTCTTCATCGACGCGCAAGCCGAGACCAAGGCGCGCGCCACGGTCGAGCGCTACCGCTCCTCGATCGCGGCGCTGCACCGCGCCGCCGGCCTGCCAAATCCCTGCGCCGACGAGATTGTGCGACTGGCTGTGAAGCGGATGAACCGGGCGAAGGGCCGGCGTCAGAAGCAGGCCGAGCCGCTCAACCGCACCAGCATCGAGCGCATGCTGGAGGTCAAAACGCCCGGGCGGCTGCACCGGCGGGTGACGGAGGCGAAACGCGAGACGCCGCTGATCGCGCTGCGCAACGCGGCGCTGGTCGCGGTCGCCTACGACACCCTGCTGCGCCGCTCTGAACTCGTCTCTTTATATATAGGGGATCTGCACAGGGGCGCCGACGGCTCCGGCACCGTGCTGGTGCGGCGCTCGAAGGCCGACCAGGAGGGGGAGGGGGCGATCAAGTACCTCGCCCCCGACACCATGGCGCACATCGGGGCGTGGCTGGCTGCCGCGCGGCTGGAGAGCGGGCCGCTGTTCCGGCCGTTGAGCAAGGGCGGCCAGGTCGGCGCCGCCGCGCTCGGGGGAGGGGAGGTGGCGCGGGTGTTCCGCGATCTCGCCACGGCCGCCGGGCTGAAGCTGGCGCGGCTGCCCTCCGGGCACTCGACCCGGGTCGGGGCGACGCAGGACATGTTCGCCGCCGGGTTCGAACTGCTCGAGGTGATGCAGGCCGGCTCGTGGAAGACGCCGGCGATGCCGGCCCGCTACGGTGAGCGCCTACGAGCTCAGCGTGGGGCGGCACGGAAGCTCGCGACGCTCCAGAACAGGGCCTGATGCCAGAAGTCAGGAGCAAGGGCTCGTTGCGAGCAGCCGTCCGGGGGCCGAGGTCGCCGTGATCTGGCCGGACACGGATGACGAGATGGTTCGCTTGTAGCCGATGGAGCGCCTTCCATGGTAAATTCATCTGCACACACGGAACCGCGGCGTTCCGCTAACCACGAGGGCGCGTCATCGCGTCCGCCCCTGACCACGTGATGCCGAGTACGTTAGGATTGACCCAGGAACTCGGCTTCGCCTCTAATCCATGACGTGACGACGGAGACGAACATGGGCGAAGCAGCCCTGGCTGAGCCAGCCTTCAGAAACGAGAGCGGTCTCGACTTCGTCGATATCTCGAGCGAGGCGTGGCGCGAGTATCGGTTCCTTGGCGGGGATACAATCCGCATTGAGAGGCCGCTTAGGCTCAATGTAAGTGAAAGCAAGGGGCATCGGATTTTCGACGCCGAGGGCCAGTCTCACTACATTCCCTGGGGCTGGATTCATCTCGTTTGGAGCGCGCAAGACGGAGAGCCGCATTTCGTCAAGTAACAAGCAGAGTATGAGACGATCAGCTTTGCTTACACCTAGGGTGCTGGTCCGAGATTGAACGATACCAACCGTTCAAAGAGGGGTGGGGCGGGATCTGGTATCGATTCCTGTAAGCGTGGATAAACAGTCTCGCTTTCCCCATAGGGGACGCCGCGGGGCAGTGTGTAATTGCGGAACCGAGGCATCGGCGTCTCGACAAGACCGTCTAGGATCCGGCACAGGCCGCCGCACATCGCGACCACATCCGCAACCCTCTCCCGCTTCGAGAAATGGTTCAGTCCACCCACCTCGGCGTACAAGATAAGTACAGACCTGGTTGATGTAGCGTCCAGCATAGGCACTGCTAGGTAAGATAGAGGTTGGTCGGTGTCACGTCCCATCTCGCCCAACTCGGCCCGATCAGCTTCGTACGCTGCCCACCAAGCCGCGTCGTCCGGAAGTTCTCGCGTGCGTACGACGCGACGATCGTGGAAGGCCTTACCCATGATACCAGCCGTCGTGGCGAAGATGCGGCCTGCGAGCCGATGTTCCAGCCTCGCTTCTGTGGTGGCATAGGCGCAGAGCTGCTGCAGATAGGCTTGGCCATCCCGGTCCATCGCGCGATGCAGCGTGACCCGCACGCGCGACGCGCCTATCGCATTGGCCAAGTGCCCTGCGACCGCGCCGACGAACGGTAAGGCGACGAGTTGGGAGGCCGGCGGAACGGGTTCCGGGAACTCAAAATTGATGGCGCCAGGCATCAGGTGGGCTCCCCGGGCGGTGGGAACGCGCCGAGCGGCCAGCGGCGAGTCGCTGGCTGATTATGCACGCTGCCCAGATCCACCGCGGTGATATCGGAGAAAATTCGTTTGACGGCCCGGGCGGTGTCCGCGCCGTGCCGCGCAAGCACGTTTCGGCCGGGAACCTGGAACTCGCGCGTGGCCTCTTCAAGCGTTCCGAGCGCCAGCGTGAACGCACCGCACCGGTAAAGCAGCCACAACAGCGTCCGGTTCAGAAACGAACTGTGCGCCGCGAACAAGTGGCCGATGGAGGTCACGCCGCTGTTTCCTGAGGCGTGAAGGATGACATGGGTGTCCTTCCGAAGGCGCGAGCGGAGGCGGCATTCGGCCTTCTCCATGATCTCGCGGCAGCGTGGGGACGCAGCGGTGAGCAGATCGCGTGCATTCACCGCGCTCCGGCCGAAATCACCGCCCAGCCTTGTCCGCAACTCCTGCTCCAACTCCTCCAAATTCGGTTCAAATAATTCGTAGAGGACCGTGTCCTGCCGAAATCGCTCGATGGTGAGGCGACACAGATCTACGAGCGCCCCATCGCCATAGCCAGATACGAGGTAGGTTGAACGCCCGCCGTACAGACTTGGTTGGCCCACAGTGTCGTTGCGCCAGTAAGATGGTGCGCCGTCACTAACTCCACGCTCCAGGCCGAAGCCTGCGGCTAGGATGATAACGTCGAATTCCTGATCGCCGCCCTGCGGCGGTCCCGCTCGGAAATGGTTTCCCACGCGCTGCGCCAATCGGCCCATCCATTCCAACTTGCGCAACGCGGCATCGATGCGCAGGTGGCTCAGCCCGAGGTAGACGCGAAGGGCTTCGGGTCTGGCAACTGCCGCATAGCGGGCGAAGCCGTCGAGGATTGATCTCGATACATCCGACGCCCTGCCTTCGGTCCAATTCAGAACTGGCAGCCCGGCATCCGGTGCGCGGCTGCCTTCTCGCGGCCAGCCGTAGAGATGTGGGTGCACCCATCGTGTGTCGGAGCCCTGCTGGAGCGGGCAGAGATCCCAACGCTCCTCAAAGACCGCGACATCCATCGCCGCGCTCCGAGAGAGCAGGCATGCGGCAACTGTGAGACCGGCGACGCCACCTCCGATAACTGCAACTTTACGTTGGATGGGTGGCGTCTCTTCAGCCTCCAACCCACGCCACAGTGCCCAGGCAAAGTTATGTGCTCGAACCTGCTGGTCGAAGACGGTCAATCCTTTCGCAAAGCTACCTAGGATGTAGATGCTGTCAGCGACTTTGAACTCGGCGAGAAGCGTAGCCGCCATCGAGGCGCTGTCGAGGGATCGCGGGTTCGGCGTCATCGTTTCAGCGTAGTCCATGCTTGCGCCGTTGTCGCTTGCTCCGGTACCTGCAGCAGGGCCGATCCCGCCAGAGAGCGGTTCCATCCCGCCCGTGACACCATCAGCGCGGCGTGTGGGTGAGCGCAGTAGAGCGTGACTGGTCCGCTCGCGGGCAATGATCCAATCGACGAGCAGTCACACGGCACGGCGGACGAAGGCCGTGTCCCAGGCTTGTCCTGGCGAATCGCCTATGTCGGCTTCGGGTGCTGTAGCGGACGCGGCTTCGCGGTCCATCCCCGGCCCGCACCGGACCGTGTTGGGGAGGACCGCTTTGCCTTTGCGCCCGCCTGAGCCTCCTTCGCCCGATCAGGGCGATCCGTCAGGAGTCTCCCTTGTCACTCATCACCGACGACCAGCGCGCTCAACTTCTCGCTAATGGTACCCGAGATGACCATGATCCTCGACCTGTAGTTCGCCTGTTTACGTCCAACGGCGCTGCCAATTGGATCCTCTCTGAACTGGATCCGAAAGACCCCGATCTTGCTTTCGGCCTGTGTGATTTCGGACTCGGATCTCCTGAAATCGGGTATGTACGACTCTCCGAGATCCAGACGGTCACCGCAACTCTTGGGCTCGACGTGCAGCAAGACGTACAATTCAGAGCAGACAAGCCGTTGAGTGCCTATGCCGAGGAAGCCCGGCGCTCAGGTGCCGTGTCTGCCTGATCCGACACTAAGATCGGCGCTCAGCAAGGGCGCCGATCGTTCTCAGCAGCTAACCTTCAGCAGGACCGGGAGCCGACAGATAGTCCTCAAGCGCATCGCGGATGATCTCGGACATCGGCCGCTCTTCATCCACCGCTCGGATCTTCAATCTTCGCCATAGGTCGGAAGGTAGACGCACTGTCTGTGCTTTGACGGGATCCGCTCCAGCAGCGGTCGCTGGCGACGATATCGCGCCCGCTCGATCGCGGCGGGCACGGCTCTGTCCGGAAACTCTCGGCATGCTCAGGAGCACGTCCCCCGCGGTCTCGGCTGGCCGCAACGATGCTCGATATGGCCAGCGCACCGTGGTATCACGGTTCCATCAACAGCACCAAGGGCATCGGGTCTGGTGCATCGGAAAATGCGTGCAACCGTGATACCGCGGTTGCACTTAGGCGCCTCGTGTGGTTCGATGACCTTCGTTCAATCTCGTTCTTTCCCGGAGCGCTGGGCGCGATGCTCCTCTTGCCCGACAAGTCGGCCGTCCGCTCTGAACCGCGCCACCAAGCGCGCTTCTGCGGCGTGCCGCTCAGGCGCGCCCTGGTGATCGAAAAGGCTGAAACCGCGACGGTAGAGGATCCGCTCGACCACGGGACGGTGCGTCAGCGCAGCCGAGATCGCGTGCGCTGCTTCAGGTCCAACCTGCCGGATGTACCGCTCGCACGGCTGCTTCAACTTCTGACGGAGCAGCGCTCGAATGGCGCCTCGCCGTCGACGACCGAGGCGGCGCTACGCGATGCTGCCAGACGTGCTGCGGCCGACCGTCAGCCCTGGAGCAAAGCGGAGACGGCTGTCCTCCTCGTGCTGGCCGACCTTTCAGCCGAAGGCTGGACGCTCGACGTCGCTCGAGACGCGATCTGGATGAAGCCTCCCAGCGAGAGCGCTCGCACCGGCGAGACGCCCGCTGCGGCCAAAGCCCGATTGCGTGCCCCGCGCGAGATCGCACGCCAGCGCCAACTCGCCGAGCCCTCCGTCTCCAAATTCATTGCCAGGATGCATGCGCCTCGCCGGCACGGGACTAGCAAGGTCTCGATCGCGAGCCTGATCGATGACGGTACGGACTTAGCGCGTGCGCTCTCCGAAATCAGCGGTTTGCCAAGCGCTGAACGTGCTGAAAAGCTCGCAACTGTCGTAGACCCCGTCGTTGAGATCGTCACATCCGCGAACCGCTGTCTACATACTGGACTTTATTTGCGGGATGTTTGGCGTTACTTCCGTCATACTTGGTCTCTCGAATACCGGCCGACACCTGGGCGAAACCTTCAAGTCATTGTCCGCAATGCTGCCCGGCCGAACGCTCCGGTGATGGGCATCGCGGCTTTGACGAACCCAGTCCTCAATCTCGAAAATCGGGACCGCTGGATTGGTTGGAACTACGAGGCTCTGCTCGCCCGGCTGAGAACAGCACCGCAGTGCTGGCCGGACGTTCGGGATGCCCTCGTACGCGTGCTGGAAGAAGCGCAGGGCGAGATACGGTGCGACGATCTCATTGATACGGCCAACGCGTTCGAGGGCGAAGCGTTGGAGCGCAACCTTGCCGCCCTGGAACACGCCGCCAATCGCGAGCGGGCGGCGGCGCTTCGAGCTCGCGAAGCGGACCCCGATAGCCGAGCCTCGGCCAAGACGCTTCCGCGAGCGGTCGACGGTGAGGTCGATTGGGCTGAGGCGAGCGCCACGCCGCTGTTCCGAGCCAAGCGCGCCCGTGCTCTCGCGGATGTGCTTTCCGGGCTTCGCGGCCTGGAGCGAGCGCCAGCCGATGGCGTGCGGCTCCTGGCCGAACTCAAGCGGGACGCCGAACTCGATCGTGCTATCCGGCTCGCGCTCCGCAAGCTTCGGGAGCGTGGTCTTGCTTCACGCATTCTGGAGGTCAACGTCTGCGGCGCGGCCGCGCCGTATCGTGAATTGCTCGGCGGCAAGTTGGTAGCTCTCGCGCTGGCAACAGCAGAGGTGCGCGATCAGTACCGTACGCGCTATCGCCACTCCCCGAGCGAGATTGCATCCAAGATGGCAGGGCGGCCACTCGTTCGCGAGAACGACGTCTGCATGCTGACGACCACGAGCCTCTACGGTATCGGATCCAGTCAATACAATCGACTAAAAGTCGATCTTGGCGGAGACCGTGTCATCCGCTGGCGCGAGGTGGGCGAAACGAGAGGATTCGGCACCATCCATTTCCGCGAGGAAACCGTCCATCTACTGCGTCAGATGTCGATTGCGAAACGCGGACATCGCCACGTCAACAATGTGTTCGGCGAGGGCACCAGCCCCTTGTTGCGCCAGATCCGCGATGGCCTGAGTGCACTCCGCTTCGACGCCAACGACGTGCTGGAGCACAGTTGGACGCGCCTCATCTATGCAGCCGAACTCTACCCAAGCGCTCGCGACGATCTTTTGTTCGACCAGTGCACCGCGCCGGCGCTCCCGAGCATGGCCGAAGTCGCGCAGGCTTGGCGCGATCGCTGGCTCTCTGCTCGCATCGCGCGCCCCGACATCCTCGCTCGTGTCGCGACACAAGGGCCGGCTACGCTCGAGGCCGACCTGATCACCCGCCCCTCGGAGCCGACGTTGTTCGAGCACATGCAGGCGACAGACGGGAAAGAGCTGCTGGCGTGAATGATCAGCGAGAGGGCCGGGCGCCGATGGACGCGGTTCGTGCATTGTATCGCGCCGCAGCCGCGGTTGCGGAACATCATGCCGAAGACACGATCGTGGCGCTGCACGTGCCGACTCCAGTCGATGACGTCCTCGCCGCCGAAGTCGCGGCAGGCCGCATTGTCTTCGTCACTGGAAATCCAGGTGATGGGAAGACGCACCTGATTCGTCGGACACGAGATCGGTTCCCCCGCTCTGTCGAGGTCTGCCTCGACGCGAACGAGCGATCGAATGACGATCTTGCCCATATGGTCGATGCTGCCCTGGCCCAAGAGCACGGGCTCGTTATGGCGATCAATGAGGGGATCTTGGTCGATCTCTCGGGGATGGCGCGACCGCGCGCCTGGGCCGCCGACGTCCGCCAGAAGTTGCTCCGCGCGCTGCGCTACGAGGGCGGCCAAGCGGACGATGGCGACCCTCGCATCTGCGTGATCGATCTCAACCTGCGCAACACGCTCGGTCGCGAGGTGGTGGTCCCGGCGATCGATCGCGTTCTCACCCTGGCTGGACTTGGCGAGGAGTGCCCGCCTGGAACTTGGCGCGCTGCCCGCAATGCCCAGATCCTGCGCGAAGAAGCGGACGTGCGGGAACGCCTCGTCGACCTGCTCGACACTGTGGGCCGCTCTGGCGTGCACGCGACCATGCGCGACCTGCTAGGTTTCCTTGCCTACGTCATCTGCGGCGACCGCAGTTCCTGTCCGCCGGGTCAGCCCGGACAGGAGACTCAACCCTATTATGTGAACGCCTTCGAGGGAGGGGCCGGCCCGTTGTTCGACGCGGTGCGTCGGTTCGACCCGCTCTGGCGGCCGATGCCGCTTCTCGACGACGCCCTGTGGCGACACACCGATGTTGCTCGGGATTGGTTGGTCGCGAACGGAGTGGAAGTCCGTCGGCCTGGCGAGGAAGAGCCTGCTTTCGTCAGACGGAAACGACGCGCGTACTTCGAGCATCGCAGTGGCCGCGGCGACCTCGAACTGGCAGGTGGCGATGTCGATCTCGTGTTTCGAGAGATGACCGATCGACGGCGCGCAGGACCTCGGCGTCTGATTGGCCTGCTCAACCGCTTCTTCGACCGAACGGATACGGCCGAGGACATGCTCCACCTGTGGGCCACGCATCGTTACGATGCGCGCCCAACGCGCTACGTCGCGGCACGCTGGCACGTGCCGGCATTGCAGATGCGCGTTCTCGTTCCCGAATTGCCGCCTCAGGTCGCAGCCGCCTTTCCGAGCTATCGGCCGGACCATGTCATCCTCACGCACAAAGACCTCACGCCGGGCGAAGGCCTGATCGTCGACCGCACGCTCCTTGAGGCGCTGCTCGGCGCTCAAGTCGGGGGAACAAGCGCCCGATCGGGCGAACCCAGAGCCCGGATCGCCGCCTTCTTCGATCGATTAGCCCGGATTGCTCGTCGCGAATGGCTGGCGACACCGTCCGCGCCGCAAGTGCAGGTGCTCGACATGGATGCTGGTCAACGGGTCGTGCTGGGTGTCGATGTCGACACAGGGAGCTTCGTGCGGCCATGAGGATCGGCGAAGTCCTCGACCGGGTGTACGATGAGGAGGTCGGTTGGCGCCCGGTGACGGGCACTATCAAGCCCGTCCACATCGCGAACGGCATGTTCCGCGCCCTGACCGGTCGGCAGCACGACATCTCGCGCATCATCGCCTTCATCGTCTGGTGGCGTAAGAAGAACGAGAAGTTGCGTCACGAACAACGCACCTTCGCGCGCTTGGTGACGGATCAGCCCGAAGGGCCATTCGCCTGTTTTAGGACCGATGAGCGTCGGTTCGACCAAGCGCGCGACTTCGCCAGGGCGATCCTCGGAACTGACAGCGCCGTCTTTCCGGACGCCGACCACAGTTCGCTCACCCTGACCTGCGCGCAGATGATCTCGCCGGATGAGTTCGATCGCGGTCTCGGCGCCTTCGCCGCAGCGCTCGTCGGCGGGGCGAGTGGAGATGCGCCGCTCGCGGCGGCTGTTCGAAGCGCTCTGGACGTCGATCAGCCCGATGACCCTGTCAGCACCCTGGTCTGGCCGCTGCTCGACCACCGTGGGCGCTCTGTGACAGTCGCTGCGCCGCCGGCCATGGACAGCTTGGCAGCACGCGCTCCCGACTATATTGCGCAACTTCAAGCCGCCGCTGCGTGCCTGGCCACGCACGAGGCGAACCAGGGCAATAGGCTGCGTACACTGCAGCGTGCCGTGCACTTTGCCTGCGTGTCGACGCAATCGCACGTTCAGGCGCTCGTGGCGGAAGGAGTTCTGGCAGATCGGATTCCCGCCCTATTGGCTGTTCGCTCTCCGACCGGGAGCGCTCTGACCACGGCGAGCGAGACCACGCTGACCTTGCTCCACGACCGCTTCGAAGACTGGCTTCGGGATCGCCTTGCTGCTCGCATCGCCGCAGGCCAACCACTCCATCGTGGTGAGACGATCGATCTGGCTGTTCTCCGGCCGAGCGCTGCGGTCGAGCGACTGGATGAAGTGCTCCGCGACATCGGTCCTTATGGACGCGGTCAGGGTCAACTAACAGACGAGGTCCTAAAGCATCGGTTCGAAGACCTCGAAGAAGCACTTCGGCTTCATCCCGAACCGACCGAGCGAGCTGCTGCTCTCGCGCACGCCATCTGGGCCGCATACCGCCGGGAGTATGGTTCAGGGGGACCCCGCCAGTATCTCCTCCGGATCGGGCGGTGGAGCGGCCTGATCTACCCGCATTTTCAGGGACCCGGTCAGAAACGGGTACGGCCCACCGTAGCGCTGCTCGACATGCTGGTGCGCAGTTGTGTGCCGTGTGGTGAGTCGGTACCCCTGGAGGACTTCCTCGAGCGATTGTGGCTGCGCTTCGGCTTGATCGCGGGGGGGCGCGGCGATGGTCAGCACGATGCCGCGCTGCTGCGTCGCCACGGCGTCGATCTCGATGCCAACCGGCTCGTTGAGAACACCGAGGATCTCGTGGATCAACTCGCCGCTCTCGGCTTGGCGCGCCGGTATGCCGACAACGTCACTTTCGTGGGAGATGGACATGCCGCCTGAGGCAGCCCTCCTCGCCGCGCAACTCACAGCAGAACTGTGCCTCGAGCGGCTCCGTCCACCCGGCGTCCTGGGCGTCTTCGCCGAACGGCTGCCGCCGCTCGATCGCGGGGCCTTCGTGGCCGCACTCGCAGGGCGGGCGGGACGACCGATCCGTGTCGCGATCCTCGGTGGCGGCCCTTGGACGGACGCCGTTCCCACCGATGTCGACCTCACCGTCGACGCGACGCAGGCAAACACGTGGCGGCACGACGCCGAGGCGCGCCAGGGCCGTCCGTGCGTCACGCTGGTGGTCGGCCAAGTCGCCAAAATCAACTCATTGCGCACCTCTGTACCGATCGTTCACGCGACGGATCTCCGGCTCGCAGCAGCCTCCCGGGCCGTCGATGCGTTGCCCACGCCCGAGCGCCGGGTGTTCTGGGACGCCGCAGCGCTCGATCCCGCCATCTCCAACACTGCGCTGCTGGAGTTCGCAGCCGCCGTGATTGCCCTCGCGCCCCGGGGCCAAGCCGCGATCTTGGAACGCGAGCCGCATCTCTTGCACCTCGCTGGGCTCCTGCCGGAGCCCGAGTTGTTGTCCGCGCGCGGGCCAACGGCGATAAAGCGACTTCTCGAGCGCAACCGTGAAGCTGTCGCTCGGATCAGGCGTTTGACCGACGCCGACCGGCGCCGTGCCGCTGCCGTGGCCCGGGACGGGCAGTTGGGCGTGGCCCTGCGCGCGGAGGCCGAGGTGCTGCTCCGCTTCGGACGCGGTGGTCCGGTCACCGACCTCGGGCGGCTGTCATACGCGAACGTCGTCAAGATCCTCCGCGACCGCCCGCCACCGGCTCTCCCCGCCGCGCCGGCCGCCGCCGAGGAGCCCGACGTGCCGGGTCCACAGCGCCCAACCCGCACCGAGCGGGTGTTCGGCGACGAACTTGCCGTCGACATGCTCCTCAACAACCAGGAGCGCGGCCTCGAGGCGGTGGCCCGGCGCTATGACGAAGCGGTTCAGCCTGGCAACGACGAGGACGTCGCCGACGAGTTTCAATCGGGTCCCCGAACCATCGCCCGACGACTCCGAAACGGACAGGCCGCGCTCGAGAACCCACTGGCACGGCTCGTGACTGCGGAGGTTTGGGGAGGACTCGTTCATACGCCCGGCGCCGTGGACGCCGTGGCAGCGATCCAGGCAATGGATGCCGACGACGCCCAGGTCGTGGGTTTCCGCCCCACCGATCGGGACCAGGTCCGCGAGATGCTGGGCCGAGCTGCTGAGCGCGGCATCGTCAGCGCTGACGCCATTGCCTGTTGGAGCGAGTACACGACCGCCCGCACGGCCCTTCTCCCGAGTTTGGCAGCCCTGGCGGATCATCCGCTGATGGCGTTCGCTGCGGATGCCGATCTTCGAGCTCGGGCCGAACGCGTCATCGCCGCACATGCCGCGTTTCTGCAGGCTGCCCGTGACGCGGCGACGGCCATGCGCGCGCGCAATTCGTTCGAACCGGCCAAACGGCTGCTGGCGCGCACGCTCTGCCTGGATTTGGTCGTCGTGCGTTCGCAGGAAGGCCTTGCCGCGATCGCCGCTCCCACCCACCCGTTCCACCTCTGGCGTTGGCTCGCCCTCGAGCGCCTGATGCGTGATCACGGCGATGAGTTGCGCGACATCGGCGATGATGTCGTGCGCCAGCTAGTGCTCGATCCGCCGCCTATCGGCCCCAACGTACTGCTGAGCCCGCACGTCTCCGAACTCGAGTTGGAGCAAGAGATCGTCTTTGTCGGGGTCGGCTCTCTAGGCGCGCTGCCGGTGTTCGGCGACCCGCAATCGCGCACGACTGGGCGCTTTCGTGCCGATGCGCTGACCAGCGTTGCGAGCAATCTCGTGCGCGTCGCCGGACACGCTCGCTTCGGCCTCAAAGTTGCTCTGATTGATCCACCGAGCCTTCCGGACATCGTCGAGGCTCTGTTGGCGGTTCCAGCCCGAAATGGAGAAGCGATTCCGCTTCATGTCGATGTATTCCGGACGAAACCAGAGCCGACGCTCTCGGAAGAGGAGCACGTCCAACTGGAGGGCGTGCTCGCCGGTCTCGACGAAACACGAGGAACCTTGCGCGTCCAACGCGAGAGGATGACGGTCAGTGAGATCGTGCAACTCCTGGCCGCTGACGCGGCACACCTCGCCATCGTGTTCGAACCGGGCCATGGCAGGATCTACCCGGTCGGCGTCGATGCGCCGCCCGCCCTCTCCCCGCTCGTTGCGCCAAGAGTCTACCAATACGACGAATTCGACGACCGCTTCACCGTTGTGGTCGCGGCAGAGGCGACGACCTTCGGCCCCTATTATCAGGTGTTCCGGGAAGCGATGAGCCTCCCGCAGAACCAGTTCTTCGGGCGGCACTCCGGATCGACCGATTGGCGGAGCGACCTCGAACGGCTCGCCCAGCACGCGTTGTGGACCGTCATCGTCGATCAAGGTCTCGAGCCGACCTTCCACTTGGCCGGAGCGATGCGGCTCGACTGGCGTAGCGCGGGCGGTCGCGACCTGGTCACGTTCACGACCCATCCGGGCACGGTCGAGGACTTCGCCGCGCAGATTGTGGAGCGCGGCGGGCTGGTCCCGAACGACCCCACCGTCGAACGCACGCTCGCCGGCATGCGTGCCCTCGGCGGCGACACCGTGCTGATGCCGATCGGTGGATCGAACGGAGCGCCGATCGATCCCAAAATCGCCAAAGGACTTCTCGGTACGTTGGCGGCGGCCCGCACGATCGCGCTGCGATACGCTGGCGGCGTCGTCGTCTCGCTGGACGATCGTCACAGCCGGCGTTGGATCCTTGGAGCACAAGCCGATGATGGGCGCCGCGGTGATCTCCTGTGGATCCGCCCAGTTGACGGCGGGATCGTCGTGACGGCTGTCGAGGTGAAGGCTCACGACGATTCCGACGGCACGATTGCAACGACCCAGGGGCGAGCGACCGGTCGTGCGGTCGATCAGATCGACAGCACCATTCGGGTGCTCCGCCGTATTCTCGTCCCGGCACCGGCGAGCGCGCTTGATCGGGCTCGCCGCGAAATCCTCCAGGACCAACTCTACCGCGCAGTGGCGAGTCGGCAGATGGAGCCCGGTGATCGCGAGCGCAGCGTCCAGATCCTGCAGGAACTCTTCCGTGAGGGTCCCACAGCCTTCGACGGAGCGCTGTTCAAGGTCAGGGTTGCCTCCGGAAGCCCGATCGTCCTGCCGACGCAGCCGCGCCACAGCTATCGGACGAAAGAGGACAATCCACTGGCGCTCTACGAGGTGGTCGAAGCCGAGGAAGGCGAGGTGACGCCGCCATCGCCGCCTCCATCCCCTCCGCCTCCTGCAGGCGACCCACCCCCTCCCTCAGCAGGATCGACTTCAGCACGAGCCTCGGCAACGGTTGCTCCCGCAGCACCGGAACCCCGGTCCAAAGCTGAGCGCGCGCCAGAACCGCCTCCAACGCCAGTGCAGGTGCCGGCTTCAGCCGTGCGCATTCTCCTCGGCCGTAGCGCCGACGGCCGCGAGATCTACTGGGATCCGACCTCTACCGAGCGGCCGCTCATGAACTTCGGCATGCTCGTCACGGGCGATTCCGGATCCGGCAAGACGCAGACCCTGCGGGCCATCATCGACGGCGTGGTCAGCGCCGGCCTGCCGGTCTGCATCTTCGACTTCAAGAACGACTACGCCGACCCGGCGTTCAGCGGCCCCCTCGGGCTCACGGTCTATGACGTGAACCGTGATGGCCTGCCGTTCAACCCGCTCGCGCTCGTGGCCGATGAGCACGGCGAAGTTCAGCCGATCCGGCAGGTGCACGAAGTCGGCTCGATCCTGAAGCGGATCTTCGGCCTGGGCGATCAGCAGGAAGCACGCCTCAAGCGCGCGATCGCAGCGGCCTTCGAAGGAAGGGGGATCGCGCCGCGCGATCGGCACAAGGTTGCCGATCTCCCGATCGGACCGAGTTTCACGGAAGTGGTCGCTCTCCTCGACGCCGATGACGGCAACGAGACGCTTCTAAATCGGCTCTCGCCGCTCTTTGATCTCAACCTGTTTCCGTCGGCCGAAGCCGCGTCAGCCGGGTTCGAGGACTTGCTGGCCGATCGGGCGGTCCTTGATCTGCACAGCCTGCCCGATGATCGCATCAAGGCGGCGCTTGCCGAACTCATTATCGTCCGGCTGCACGGCCATCTCGTCCGGGGCGCTCAGCCTCGCGCCCTGCGCCGGCTGCTCGTCTTCGACGAAGCGTGGCGGGTGAAGGACAGCAAGCGTCTGGAGGAACTGGCACGGGAAGGTCGGGCCTTCGGCGTCGGCATCGCTGTAAGCACGCAGTACCCCCGCGACGTGCCTGAGACGCTGTCCGGCAGCCTGGAGACCCAGATCTTCCTGTACAACCGCGAAGCCGAGCACCAGCGCGCGACCGTCCGGGCGCTGTGCGGAGCGACGTCCGGGCCGGTGGCGACCCAGTTGTTCGCGAAAGTCGCGGTGCTCCAAAAGCATCAGGGCTTCGTCAAGAACTCCCAGCACTCGCCCTACTTGCTCGTGAACCTTCTGCCTCACTACGCGCGATCCGCCTCGACCGAGGGCTCGCCGTAGATTTTTCCGGCGTCAATCCGTCAAGTTGGCGAGATCCTGGCGATATCAGGGGTGTCACCAGCGCTGCCATGAGCAGCCACGCCCCTGGAGAGATCGCCATGACCATCGCCACCGACGACCGCCTCCTCAGCGAACTGGAGCGCCAGCAGAAGTACCTCAACAAACTGCCCGATGATTTCGAGTTCCCGCTCTTCAACTCCCGCCAAGCCCTCGAGTCGCAGCGCCGCAACGGCTACCGCCACACCGCATCGGCGGCGCGCGAGATTGTCGACAACGCGATCGAAGCTGGCGCATCGCAGATCCACGTGATCTTCGAGCGCCCGAAGCGGTTAGCTCAGTTCCAGCGCAAGGAGTCGGTCTCCGCCGTTGCCTTCATCGACAATGGCGCTGGCATGCTGCCCATGATGGCCCGCTACGCCCTGAGTTGGGGCGCCGGCACCCACTTCGACGAGCCGGACTTTATCGGCAAGTTCGGTTTCGGGCTTCCGAACGCCTCGATCAACCAGACGCGACGCGTGGAGGTCTACACCAAAACGCGGGACGCCAAGGGGATCACCAAGGCATGGCTCGACGTCAACGAGGTCCAGCAGCATGGACTTCAGAAAATCCCCGCTCCTGAGCCATCGGCATTGCCGGATTTCGTCCAGCAGTATCTGGCGAAAGAGAAGATAACCTTTGACCACGGCACGGTCGTAGTTTGGGTCCTTCCTGACCGCCTGAGCTATCGCACAGCCGGATCGCTCCGAGAGCACTTGGTCGATGATTTTGGCGTCACGTATCGTAGCATGCTCGACGGCGTCGAGTTGTACGTTGACAGCACCTTGGTCGAACCAGTCGATCCCCTCTTTCTAGATCCCGATGCGCGACTGTTTTTGCCCGAGGACGAGGGAGGAGCGCATTGCAGTTTCGATCGAACAATCCCGGTCCGCTTTTTCCTCGACAAAACCACCGGTGCATTACATCTCCGCAAACTCGAAAGTGCGGCTGATCTCGAGGACGAAGACAGCGAACTGAGGGCTGCTGGTACTATTCATATTCGCATCAGCAGGCTGCCGCCGACATTCATGTCAGGAAATAAGACTGATGGCGAAGACGAGTTCAAGCGCTTCGAAATCCGCAAGCCCCGACGCGGAATGTCCTTCGTACGTGCGGGTCGGGAGATCGAAACACTGGACGCTTTTCCGCGTTCGGCGCGCGACATTGCCTCAGGTCTCGGTAAATGGCCGCTCCTCCAAGGATACGCCTACTACTGGGCAATCGAGGTCCGATTTGAGCCGGCGCTCGACGAGGTTTTCGGGATCACCAACGACAAGCAGACGGTCCGGCCGATCGAGGATTTTTGGCGGCTTCTTGTGGCCGATGACATCGATCGGCTCGTCAGAGACGAAAACGCATGGCAGGCAAAGAAACGCAAGAAGGTGCCCAAGCCTGAACCGGATAAGGGCCCGACGCCCGCCGAGCAGGCCGCTGCCGCGGCCGACAGCGCGGCCGGCCGCGGGCCGCAGGTTCCGGACAACCAGAAGGAGGATGTCCGCGATCGGCAGGAGGTGGAAGCGAAGCGCGTCGCGGCCACGACCGGCGCTTCGCTGCAGGCAGCTCTGGCAGCCCTAAAACAGGAGGTGAAACGGCGTCCCTATAAGATCGAGTACGTCACACTCGCTCATGGGCCCTTCTACGTGCCGGAGTGGGGACCTGGTGTTCAGGTGATCGTCAAGATCAACCAAGCACACCCATTTTACACGACGCATTACGGCGAACTCATGCGTCTCCAGGATGCACAACTGCCGAAGCAGGCGGCTGACGTCCTGCTGATCGCGCTCGCCAAGGCCGAACTCACCTGCGACGATGAGCAGGCGCAGGTCTGGTACAAGCGCCAGCGTGAGAGCGTCTGGAGCCCATTCCTGGCCGACGCGCTGACGGTACTGGGGCAGACCATGCGTCCTGGCGACAACGATCCGGTCGACTCCGAGCCCGCGACGCCCGATGATGAGGACGACGCCGACCCTTCGGCTGAAGCCGCGGAGTAAGCCCCGCGACCCGGCAGGTGCGAGCCAGCCGGGTCACCGGAACTTCGAGGCTTGGAAAAAAAGTTCCCCTTGTCCGTCGCCAAGGAGAAATCCTGGCGATACTCTGAGTACAGCTCGAAGGCAGTGTAGGCGCGGTTACTCCGCCATGTCCCCCGGACGCTGCATCCGCCTTTCCCGCTGGAGTCAAAGGCTGATGCAACGTTACGGAGACGCCACACATGCGCCCGACGCAATCCCCGAATCTTGACCGCCACGATCTGTTGATCGACTTCCTCGCCGGCAGTAAGCGCGCTCACGGTCCCTTCTTCAAGGCGTTCATGCCGGTGATGTTGTGCCAAGCGCGCAAGATCGCTCCCGACCTCCCGGCCGACCTCTGGCAGGACATCATTCAGGGCGCCTTCTTGATCTTGGTGCAGACGAACTCGAGCAAGTACGACCCGACCAAGGGGTCACCCGAGGCCTTCGTCGGACTCGCGGTCTGGGACGCGATGCGGCGCGTTCGCTCGGAATACGCCGCACCGGGGCAGATGACCCGCCGCGAGAACGAGCGCAAGAAGAAGGGCGCGAGCTCGACCTCTACGCCGCCGGCACCGACCGACCCATTCGTGCCGCCCGCCCCACCGCAGGTCATCGCATTCGATGATCTGTCCGCTGAGATCGCTGGGGGAATGGAAGAATTTGCCGCTGTCGAGCACCGCCTCGACGCCGTGAAGATCATGGCACGGGCCGAACGGCAGATCGCAACCGCTCTGGGGCTCATCCACTGGGAGGACGCCTCGAAGGGTGACGCTGCGGCGCATGTCGCGCTGCCTCGCACCACCCTCAATGATCGGCTCAAGGCGTTTGGCCGGCTGTTCGCTATCGCCGCCTGAGCAGCGGTTTGGGGGCTGCGTCGAGTGGTCCCCAAACCCGTTGTGGCTTCCGGTTCAGCGATGGTCGTTCGGCGCGGGCCGCGCGCCGATGTCGAGGGTAAAAACCCGGATCGGCCTCTCGACCCTGTCCTTGCCGTCGTTGAACGGCGCCATCCGGTCGAACTCGGCCGCCGGCAGCCACGGGCGGCCCTGCGCGTCGATCCACATCGCATCGAGCCAGACGAGGCGCGGATCCTGCACCAGCGTCGTGGTCGCGCCGTCGGGCGCGACCTTCAGGACCGCGAGACGGCCGGTGTCGCTGACGTAGAGGTTGCAGGCCGCGTCGATGGAGGTCCCCCGGTCGAGGGCGTGTCGGCGAAGGTCTCGACATGCCTGGCGAACTCCGCGCCGGGGAGCGACGGTTCGTCGAGGTAGCGGGTCTCGATCCGCGACATCCGTCCTGAACTCGGCTGGTAGTAGAACCAGCGCCCGTCCAGCGACATTTCGAGTTGGTCGGCGTGTATATGCAGCGGCTTGCCGTCGGGACCGTGCATCGGCTTGCCCTCGGCCGAGACGGGGCGGTCGCTCACCGTCGAGGGATGGCGATCGAGGACGCGGCGCGCTTGCCCCGAGGCGAGATCGAGCACGATCATGCCCGGCGCGCCCGCATCGGTGAGGTAGGCGTGGGCGCCGTTGAAGCGGACGTCGTCAACGAAGCTATCTGCCTTCGTTGCGGCGGCGGCCTCTAACGGGGCGGGGCCAAGAGAAGCGTGAGGAACGCCCGCTTGGCCCTGTCACCCCGGCCGCACCGCGGGCCAATGATGATGCAGATCGTCGATGACGAAGGCATGGGCGTGTCGGCGCGAGCCGCCGCCTTCGAGGTGGGGGTGGTCCGGCCGCAGATCGGCATGGACATGCTCGACCACGTCTGGGTCCGAGACCGGCCACAGCGCGGCCGCCGCGGTGATGGCTGCCAGGGTGAGCACGCCGAGCACGGCCAGCGTGACCGGCATACCGACCGTGGCGCCGAGCCAGCCCGCCAGCGGATAAGTCAGTAGCCACGCGACGTGCGAGAGGGCGAACTGCGCCGCGAAGACGGACGGCCTGTCGCCGGGCGAGGCGGAGCGACGGAGCAGGCGACCGGTCGGCGTCTGCGCGGCCGAGTAGCCGATGCCGAGCACCAGCCACGTCGCCAGCAGCACCGGCCATCCGATGACGCCACCCCAGGTCGAGGCGGCGAAGGCGAGCAGCACCACCCCGAGGAGGGCCGCGGAGGGTAGCATCACGGCCCGGTCGGGCAGCCTGTCGAGAACCCGCGGCAGCAGCAGGGCCGCCAGCATCGAGCCGCCCCCGAACAGGCCGAGCGCGACCGCGACGTCGTTCTGCGGCCGCTGCAGGATGGCCTGGACGATCACGACCGTGTTGACGATGACCATCGAGCCGGCCGCGGACACGGCGAGGTTCAGGGCCAGCAGACCACGCAGACGCGGCGTGGCGAGGTAGATCCGCAGGCCCCGGGTCGTGCGCTCGTAGATCCCGGCCCGCCGCTCGGGCGGTGTCGGCGACGGCAGCGACACCGAGACGACCAGGGCGGCCGAGCAGAGGAAGCCGACGACCGTGCCGCCGAACAGCCAGTGGAAGTCGATGACCGTCAGCAGCAGGGCGGCGAGCGTCGGCGAGAGCAGGTTCTCCAGGTCGTAGGCGAGCCGCGAGAGCGACAGCGCCCGGGTGTAGTCGCGCTCCTCGGGCAGGATGTCGGGGATGGTCGCCTGGAAGGTCGGGGTGAAGGCGGCCGAGCAGGACTGGAGCACGAAGACCAGGACGTAGACCTGCCAGATCTGGTCGACGAAGGGCAGGATCAGGGCGACGCCGGCCCGGACAAGGTCGGTCGCGACCAGGAAGGCGCGGCGCGGCAACTGCCCCGTGAAGGCGTTGGCGACCGGCGCCACCAGCACGTAGGCGACCATCTTGATGGCCAGCGCCGTGCCGAGCACCGCGCCGGCCTCGGCCCCGGCCAGCCGGTAGGCCAGTAGCCCGAGGGCCACGGTCAGCATGCCGGTGCCGATCAGGGCGATGACCTGCGCGGCGAACAGGTGCCGGTAGGTTCGGTTCGCGAGGACAGCCAGCATCAGAGGTACTTCGCGAGCGCCTTGAACTCGGCGAGCGCGGCCTTGGCGGACTTGCCGCCGTCCGCGACGCCGTCGCCGATGCAGTGCTCCATGTGGTCCTCGATCAGCACGCGCTTGGCGTTGCCGATCGCGCTCTCCACCGCATGGAGTTGCTGGGCGAGGTCCACGCAGGGCCGTCCCTCCTCGATCATGGCGATGACGCCGGCGAGATGGCCGTGGGCGCGCTTCAGGCGCTTGACGATGTCGGGATGCGAGGCGTGCATGTGATCCATGTTGACATCCTATCCCCCTGGAGGGGATAAGGGAAGGGTGTTCGACGCGCCGGGTGGTCCGGTGCCGGTTCGGGAGTGGTGGTCGGGTGTCGTTCGGGCGGCGTCTCATGACGGTGACCGTCGCGTTGCTGCTGGCGGCGGTGACGGTGCTGCCGCTGCTCGCCGAGGCCCATCACGCGGCTTCAGGGCCGATCGCACACGCCGTCCAGGGGTTGGCGGGCCCGGCCCATGCGGCGGACCATCAGGACGCCGACGAGCTGATCCACCACGTCCAGTCGCACGCGCAGGGCGTCGTGCCTGCTACTTCGAAGGCTCCTGCCACCGAGGACGGCGCGACCGTGGCCTTCGCTTTCGCGGACGAAGCTGCCCGGACCGGTAGTGGCGTGCGGGGACCATTCGAGCCGCCGAGGGGCTGAGGCCACCCGCCTTTCCCCTCCTCGAACGACGGCACCGACGCCGCGCGGGCGCGTGGCCGGCCGTCCCATGGCACCGACATGTTCAGACGTCTCATCCCCGTGCTGCTGGCCGTCGCCGGCGGCTTCCTGATCGCGGTCTGGTGGCCCGGCGCGCCCGATGCGGTCCGCACCATGGTGGCGGGCACCAGGGGCGGCGACGCGCCCGCCAAGCCCGGAGCGATGCCGGCGGCGGCACCGGAGCCGGAAAAGCCCGGCCTCGTCAGGCTGACGGATGCCCAGGTCACCAAGGCCGGCATCCGTGCGGAGGCTGCCGGCGGTGGCCGACTTTCGCGACATCTGCATGTGCCCGGCACCATCGTCCCAAGCGCCAACCTCACCGCCCGCATCGCGGTCAAGACGACCGGCACGGTGGTGGAACTGCGCAAGGGGCTCGGCGACCGGGTCGGGAAGGGCGAGGTCGTGGCCCTGCTCGACAGCCGCGAGATCGCCGAAACCAAGGGCGAGTACCTCACCGCCCGGGTCACCGCCGACCTGCAGAAGACGCTCTACGAGCGCGACAAGGCGCTCTGGGACAAGCGCATCTCCTCCGAGCAGCAGTACCTGCGCTCGCAGGCGAGCTACCAGGACCTCAAGGTCAAGGAGGACGCGGCCCGTCGCAAGCTGTCCTTCCTGGGTCTGAGCGCGGCCGAGATCGAGGCGCTCCCGAACCAGCCGGAGGCGCAGTTCGAGCGCCAGGAGATCCGCTCGCCCATCGCAGGCAAGGTCGTGGAGCGGCGCGTCGACCTCGGCGCCGCGGTCGGGCGGGACAACCTGGAGACCGAGCTCTACAGCGTCGTCGACCTCTCGAAGGTCTGGGTCGACCTCGCGGTCAGCCCCGGCGATCTGCCGCTGGTGAGCGAGGGTCAGATGGTGGCGGTCCGGACCGAGGCCACCGGCGATACGGCCCGCGGACGTATTGTGTTCATCGGTCCCGTGCTCGACCAGAACACGCGCGCGGCCCGGGTGGTCGCCGAGATCGCCAACGCCGGCGAGATCTGGCGCCCCGGCTCGTTCGTGGCCGCCGAGATCGAGGTCTCGGACAAGCCGGTGCGCGTGCTCGTCCCGAAGGACGCGATCCAGACCCTGGAGGGCAAGCCGAACGTGTTCGTGCGGGTGGCGGACGGCTTCGAGGCGCGGCCCGTCACGGTCGGCCGATCCGACGACGACGACGTGGAGGTGACGGCCGGGCTGGAGCCGGGAGAAGCCGTGGCGGTCGCCAACAGCTTCACGCTGAAGGCCGAACTTGGCAAGACCGCGGCGGAGGACTGAGCCATGATCCGCCCGATCCTCGCCTTCGCGATCGCCAACCGCTACGCGGTCATCCTCGTGACGCTCATCGCCGCCGTCTTCGGGGCGTGGTCGCTGGCGCGGCTGCCCATCGACGCGGTGCCGGACGTCACCAACAACCAAGTCCAGATCAACGCCATCGCACCGGCCCTGACCCCGGTCGAGATCGAGAAGCAGGTCACGGTGCTCGTCGAGCGGGCGCTCGCAGGCACCCCGGGCCTGGAGAGCATGCGCTCCTTCTCGCGCAACGGGTTCGCCCAACTCACTGCCGTGTTCAGCGACAAGGTCGACGTCTACTTCGCCCGGCAACAGGTCAACGAGCGCCTGATCGAGGTGCGCGCAAGCCTGCCGCCCGGGGTCGAGGTGCGGCTCGGGCCGATCTCGACGGGGCTCGGCGAGATCTACTGGTGGGCGGTCGAGTATCAGCAGCCCGGCGAAGGCACGCCGGTGAAGGACGGCAAGCCGGGCTGGCAGTCGGACGGCAGCTATCTGACGCCCGAAGGCGAGCGGCTGAAGTCCGACTTCGAGCGTACCGTCTACCTGCGCACCGTCCAGGACTGGATCATCCGCCCGCAGATGAAGAGCGTGCCCGGGGTGGCGGGCGCCGACGCCATCGGCGGCTTCGTGAAGGAGTACCAAGTCCAGCCCGACCCGATGAAGCTCGTCGGCTACGGGCTGTCCTTCGCCGACCTGACGCGGGCAATCCAGGCCAACAACGCCACCCGCGGCGCCAACTACGTCGAACGCAACGGCGAGGGCTACGTCGTCCGCGCCGGCGGCCTGATCGAGAACCAGGACCAGATCCGCGAGATCGTCGTAGCGACCCGCAATGGGGTGCCGATCCTGGTGAAGGACGTCGCCGAGGTCGGGATCGGGCGGGAACTGCGCACCGGCTCGGCCAGCGAGAACGGGCACGAGGTGGTGCTAGGCACCGCGCTGATGCTGATCGGCGAGAACAGCCGCACCGTCTCGGCCGCCGCCGACGCCAAGATCCGGGAGATCAACAAGCTCCTCCCGCCCGGTATCCAGGCCCGGACCCTGCTCAGCCGCACCGACCTCGTCGACGCCACCATCAGGACGGTCGGCAGGAACCTCGCCGAGGGCGCGCTGCTCGTAATCGCGGTGCTGTTTCTGGCGCTCGGCAACATCCGGGCGGCGATCATCACGGCGCTCGTCATCCCGGTGACGATGATGCTGACGGCCACCGGCATGCTGGCGGGGCGCATCAGCGCGAACCTGATGTCGCTCGGCGCCCTCGACTTCGGCCTCATCGTCGACGGGGCCGTCATCATCGCCGAGAACAGCCTGCGGCACCTGGCGGAGCGCCAGCACGCGCTCGGGCGCAAGCTCAGTCTCGACGAGCGGCTGGAGACCGTGCGGGTCTCGGCCGAGGAGATGATCAAGCCGAGCGTCTACGGGCAGGCCATCATCATCCTGGTCTACGTGCCGCTGCTGACCTTCACCGGGGTCGAGGGCAAGACCTTCACGCCGATGGCCCTGACGGTGCTGATCGCACTGGTGGCCGCATTCGTGCTGTCGCTGACCTTCGTGCCGGCGATGGTCGCGACCTTCATCACCGGACGGGTGAGCGAAGGCGACAACCTCCTCATCCGCGCCCTGAAGGCGGCCTACCGGCCGGTGCTCGCCGGCGCGGTCCGGGCGCCGCTTGCCTTCATCCTGGGAGCGGTCGCGCTGCTCGGGCTGGCCGGGGTTCTGGCGACGCGGCTCGGGCAGGAGTTCACGCCGACGCTCGACGAGAAGAACATCGTCATGGAGGCGCGGCGGATTCCGTCGACCTCGATCACGCAGTCGCAGGCGATGCAACTCGGCGTCGAGGAGGCGATGAGCAAATTCCCGGAGGTGGCCTTCGTCTACTCGCGCTGCGGAACGCCCGACATCGCCGCCGACCCGATGCCGCCCAACGCGTGCGACGCCTACCTGATCCTGAAGCCGCAATCGGCATGGCCGAACCCGGACGAGACCAAGGAATCCCTCATCGGACGCATGGAGGCCGAGGCGAAGTTGATCCCGGGCACGCTGCTCGGCTTCTCGCAGCCGATCCAGATGCGCTTCAACGAGCTGATCGCGGGCGTGCGCGACGACCTCGCGGTGAAGGTGTTCGGCGAGGAGTTCGGACCGATGGTCGAAGGGGCCCGGAAGATCGCGGGCATCTTGCGCGGCCTGGAGGGGGCCGCCGACGTGAAGGTCGAGGAGGCGGTCGGGCTGCCGTTCCTTGAGATCAGGATCGACCGGGGCGAGATCGCCCGGCGCGGCCTCAGCATGGCGGACGTCCAGGACGTCATCGGCACCGCCATTGGCGGCAAAGATGCAGGCTTGGTTTTCGAGGGCGACCGGCGCTTCGCCATCGTGGTGCGGCTCGCCGACGGCGTCCGGGGCGACGTCGAGGCACTGAAGAACCTGCCGGTGCCGCTGCCGCCCTCGCAGGCCGCGTCCGCGCGGGCAAGCACCGGGGTTCCGGCCGGCCCGCTTCCCGCGAGTGGCATGAGCGTGCCGCTCCGCCAGCTCGCGACCTTCACCTTCACCGAGGGACCGAACCAAGTCAGCCGCGAGAATGGCAGGCGACGGGTCGTGGTGACCGCGAACGTGCGCGGACGCGACATCGGCTCGCTGGTGGCCGAAGCGCAGGAGCGCATCGCCCAGGACGTGAAACTCCCGGCCGGCTACGAGGTGAAGTGGGGCGGGCAGTTCGAGAACCTGACGGCAGCGCGTCAACGCCTGATGGTGGTGGTGCCGGCCTGCTTCGCGCTGATCTTCATCCTGCTGCTCGGGGCGCTCGGGTCGGCCCGGGATGCGGCCATCGTGTTCAGCGCCGTGCCGATGGCGCTGACCGGTGGCGTGGCGGCGCTGTGGCTGCGCGACATGCCGTTCTCGGTCTCGGCTGCCGTCGGGTTCATCGCGCTCTCGGGCGTGGCGGTGCTGAACGGTCTCGTGCTCTTGAACCACATCCGGCAACTCGTGACGGAGGGGATGGCGGTGCCCGAGGCCGTGCGCGAGGGCGCGCTGACGCGGTTGCGGCCTGTGGTGATGACGGCTCTGGTCGCCGCGCTCGGCTTCGTGCCGATGGCCTTGGCCACGGGGACGGGCGCGGAGGTGCAGCGGCCGTTGGCGACCGTGGTCATCGGCGGCCTGGTGAGTGCGACCTTGCTGACCCTGCTGGTGCTGCCTGCACTCTACGCTCGCTTCAGCCGCACTGTCCCAATCATGGAGACTTCCCCCGTAGCGCCAAGCCTGCCGGTTCCGGCCGAGTGAGGAGACTCGATGGCCCCTCGATTAGCCACATGGTAAGCCAACGATTATCAGCCAACGGCAGGCTGCAGATCGTTCAAGTCCAGCTCGCCCATTCACGCCCGCAAGGTCCAGGTCGCGAACCGGGCTTGCTCGGGTATCGTACTTCTGAGGCATATCGGGAGGCGGCCGGGTCGGCTCCAACGAGCGGACGTGAGTGTCGGTGCGACCCCGGATCGATCGTGAGGCGCGGACGCTTACGAGATTTCGACGCGGCCCGCAGGCCAAACTCCCTCAGGAAAGCCTTCCGATGATGAACAGGAGGGCAACCAGCGCCAACACCAGCCCCGTCACCCAAGCCATCGTCCGGTCCGCAGCACGGCGCACACCCGGGCGAACCCGGCGCCTGCCGCGGGGCCTTGAGCCATAATCGAGTTGCGAACGGGCGAGCTTCTTTCCGGCCATGACCGTCAGACCGGCAGATGCGCGCCTTCGGCAGCGAGACTCTCGTCCTCGACCTGGACGGTCACGTGCTCAATGCCGTGCCGCTCCTTCAGCAGGCCGCGCACCGCCCGGATCACCGCTGGGCCGCCAGCGACGTCGTCGACCACGACGTGACCGCTCATGGCGTCGAAGCCCGAGGTCAGGGTCCAGGCATGCAGGTCGTAGGCGCGCCGCACCCCCGGCATCGCCTCGATCTCGGTCTTGAGCACCGCGAGATCGATGCCGGGCGGCGTGCCCTCCAGCAGGATGTGCAGCGCCTCGTTCAGCAGGCGCCACGTGCGCGGCACGATGAACAGGCCGATGCCGGCACCCACGAGCGGGTCGACCCAGCGCCAGCCCGTCCCCATCACGACGAGAGCCGCGAGAATCACGCCGAGCGAGCCCAGCATGTCGGAGAAGACCTCGAAGTACGCACCCTTGACGTTGAGACTCTCCGCCGAGCCTCCGGCGAGCAACTTCATGCTGGCGAGGTTCACGCCGAGGCCGACGAGGGCGACCAGCATCATCGGCCAGCCGAGGATCTCGGTCGGCTCCACGAAGCGGCGGTACGCCTCGTACAGGATGTAGGCCGTCACCCCGAGCAGCACGACGGCGTTGGCGAGCGCCGCGAGGATCTCGAAGCGCATGTAGCCGAAGCTCTTGCCCGGCGTCGGCGCCTTGCCCGCGTAGTGGATGGCCAGCAGTGCCAGGGCGAGGCCGCCCGCATCCGTGACCATGTGCGCGGCGTCGGCGAGCAGCGCGAGGCTACCGGTCAGGAGACCGCCGACGACCTCGGCCGACATGTAGGTCAGCGTCAGTCCCAACGCCCAGGCGAGCCGGCCCTTGTTCCGGGCCGCCGCCGAGCCCGACGGGATGCCGCCCCCGTGCGAATGCCCGTGGCTGCCCCCGTGCGCGTGTCCGTATCCCATCTGTCGCTTCCGAGTTCGTGACGAGGTTTCCGGCCGAGGGTCTCAGGGGGTGATCCCACCGATGAGATCGGCCACGTGGGCGCCGGCCCGATGCCCGGTCTCGGCGCGGTGGGTCTCGGAGCAGGCCGCGTAGCCGGGACCGAAAGCGGTCATGACCAGCTCGCGGCGTCCGTCCGGCGCCTCGCGGCTCGCCAGCAACGCCCGCCCTTGAGGCCAGAGCTCCGAATCCGCCGTGGGTCCGGGACCGGGCTCGCCGTAGCGTCGCACGCCCTCGTCGTGGATGGCCCGATGCGCCTTCGCGAGAGCGTCCCCCGAGAGCGGCACGCCGACCCAGACCACTTGCTGCAATCCTTCGGTCCGGCAGATCACCAGCACCACCTCGGCCGTCCCGGGTCCCGTGGCCGGCCGCCATCCGTGCGGGTAGTAGAGCGCGGTCAGGTTCGCCTCGCGGTCGACCTTCATCGGGCGCGGTACATTGGCGACCGGTCCCCAGGTGAAGCCGAGCGGCGCCTCGCCATCCTTCTCCGCCGCCGATGGCGTACGTGCGAGGGCAAGTCCGGCCAGCGCGGCCGCCCAGAGGGGAGCGGCCCGCATCGGCCTACTCCGCCGCCTTGAGCTGCCGCGGCGCGGTCTCCGGCAGCCGCGCGGTCGCCTTCGCGGGTGCCACCTTGCCGAACCGGGCGTACAGGGCCGGCAGCACCACCAGCGTCAGCAGGGTGGCGCTGATCAGGCCGCCGATGACCACGGTGGCGAGCGGCCGCTGGATCTCGGCACCGGTCTCGGTCGCGACCGCCATCGGCACGAAGCCGAGCGAGGCGACCAGCGCCGTCATCGCCACCGGCCGCAGCCGGGTCATGGCCCCCTCCAGGATGGCCTCGCGCTTCGGCCGCCCCTCGGCGACGAGTTGCTTGATGAAGGTCAGCATGACGAGACCGTTGAGCACCGCCACGCCCGAGAGGGCGATGAACCCGACCGCCGCCGGCACCGAGATCGGCATGTCCCGAAGCCAGAGGGCCGCGATGCCGCCCGTGAGGGCCAGCGGAACCGCGCTGAACACGAGAAGTGCGTCCCGGGGCGAGCCCAGCGCCGAGTAGAGCAGCAGGAAGATCAGGAAGAAGCAGACCGGCACCACCACCAGCAGCCGCTTTTTGGCCGAGGCGAGGTTCTCGAACTGGCCGCCCCAGGTCACGTAGTAGCCGGAGGGAAGCTGGACCCCGCTCGCGACCTTGGCCTGCGCCTCGGCGACCAGGGAGCCGATGTCGCGGCCGCGCACGTTGGCGGTCACCACCACCCGACGCTTGCCGTTCTCGCGCGAGATCTGGTTCGGCCCCTCGGCGACGCTGAAGGACGCCACCTGCTTGAGCAGCACCGAGGACGCCCGCCCGTTCGGACCCGGCGGCAGCGGCACCGGAATGTTCTCCAGCGCCTCGCGGTCCTCGCGCACCTTGTCGGTCAGGCGCACGACGATGGGAAAGCGGCGATCCCCCTCGAACACGACCCCGGATTCCCGGCCGCCGATGGCCGCGCCGATGACCTCCTGGATCGCGCCGGTGCTCAGCCCGTAGCGGGCGGCCTCGGCCTTGTTGATCTCGATCTCCAGGAACGGCAGGCCGGCCGTCTGCTCGACCTTCACATCCTCGGCGCCGTCGATGCCTTTCAGCACCGCCGCGACTTGGTTGGCCGCTTTGAGCATCGGCTCGAACTCCTCGCCGAACACCTTCACGGCGAGGTCGCCGCGGCTGCCGGCCAGGAGCTCGTTGAAGCGCAGCTGGATCGGCTGCGAGAACTCGTAGACGTTGCCGGCGAGCTGCCCGACCGCCTTCTCGATCTGCTCCTGCAACTCGGCCTTCGACAGGCTCGGATCGGGCCACTCCTCCTGGGGTTTGAGGATGACGAAGGTGTCCGAGGAGTTCGGCGGCATCGGGTCGGAGGCGACCTCCGCCGTGCCGGTCTTCGAGAAGACGTAGGCGACCTGCGGGAACCGCGAGACGGCCTTCTCGACGTTGAGCTGCATCGCCTGGGACTGGGTCAGCGAGGTCGAGGGGATGCGCGTCGCGTTGAGCGCGATGCTCTTCTCGTCGAGTTGCGGAATGAACTCCGTGCCGAGGCGGGTGAACAGCGCGCCGGCCCCGACGAGGAGCAGCAAGGCCCCGCCGACGAACGCGAAGGGCGCCCGCACCGCCGCGCCGAGCACGGGCCGGTAGGCCGCCTTCAGCGCCCGGATGATGAGGTTGTCCTTCTCGGTGACCTTGCCGGTGATGACGATGGCGATGAGGGCCGGCACGAAGGTCAGCGACAGCACGAAGGCCGCCACCAGCGCGATGATGACCGTCATCGCCATCGGCTGGAACATCTTGCCCTCGACCCCGGTGAAGGTCAGGAGCGGCACGTAGACCAGGATGATGATGGCCTGCCCGTAGAGGGACGGCTTGATCATCTCCTCGGCCGAGGCGCGGACCGTCTGCAGGCGTTCCTCGGTGTCGAGCTTCCTGCCGAGTTCGTGCTGCTTCTCGGCGAGGTGTCTGAGCGCGTTCTCCGTGATGATGACGGCACCGTCGACGATGAGGCCGAAGTCGAGGGCGCCGAGCGACATCAGGTTGGCAGAGATCTTGGCCTCGACCATGCCGGTCATGGTCATCAGCATGGCGACCGGGATGACCAGCGCCGTGATGATGGCCGCCCGGATGTTGCCGAGCAGCAGGAACAGGATGACGATGACGAGGCCTGCGCCCTCGGACAGGTTCTTGGCCACCGTCTTCACGGTCGCCTCGACGAGGCGGGTCCGGTCGAGCACGGTCTGAACCTCGACGCCCGGCGGAAGCGACTTGCGGATCTGCGCCATGCGGGCGTCGACGGCGGCCGCGACCGTGCGGCTGTTCTCGCCGATCAGCATCAGGGCCGTGCCGACCACGACCTCCTGCCCGTCCTCGGAGCCCGATCCCGTGCGCAGGTCCTTGCCGATGCGCACCTCGGCGATGTCCCTGATCCGTACCGGCACGCCGCCGCGGGTGGCGACCACCACGGCCCCGATATCGTCCATGCCCTCCAGCCGGCCGGCCGCGCGCACGACGTAGCCCTCGCCGTTGTCCTCCAGGTAGCGCGCGCCCTGGTTGGCGTTGTTGGCGTCGAGCGCCCGGCCGACGTCGCCGAAGGACAGGTCGAGGGAGGCGAGCTTCGTCGGATCCGGCTGGACGTGGTACTGCTTCTCGAAGCCGCCGATGCCGTCGACCCCGGCCACGCCCGGCACGGTCTTGACCTGCGGCCGGATGATCCAGTCCTGGACGGTGCGCAGGTAGGCGGTCTGCTCCAGCTCCGTTCGGAGGCGCTGGCCCTCGGGCGTCAGGTAGCTGCCGTCGGGCTGCCAGCCCGGCTTGCCGGCCTCCGAGACCTTGCGCTCGCCCGGCTTCGCGTAGTGGATCGACCACATGTAGATCTCGCCGAGCCCGGTCGAGATCGGTCCCATGGCCGGCTCCGCGCCCGGCGGCAGGTCCTTTTTCGCCTGGGCGAGGCGCTCGGCCACCTGCTGGCGCGCGAAGTAGATGTCGAGCCGCTCGTCGAAGACCGCGGTGACCTGCGAGAAGCCGTTGCGCGAGAGCGAGCGCGTGTATTCCAGCCCCTTGATGCCGGCCAGCGCGGTCTCGACCGGGTAGGTGACCTGCTTCTCGATGTCGACGGGCGACAGCGAGGGCGCGGTCGTGTTGATCTGCACCTGGTTGTTGGTGATGTCCGGGACGGCGTCGATGGGCAGCTTCGTCACCGCGTAGCCGCCGAAGCCGGCGGCCAGCAGCGACAGCAGCAGGACGAGCCAGCGCTGGTGGACCGAGAAGTCGAGGATCCTCGAGATCATGTCCCGTCTCCTCAATGGGCGTGGTCGGCTTCGCTCTTTCCGAGCTCGGCCTTCAGCAGGAAGGTGTTGCCAACGGCGATCTCCTCGCCGGGCTTCAGGTCGGCGACGACTTCGAAGGCGTCGTCGTCGGAGCGCCCCAATCCGACCTCGCGCTTCTCGAAGCCCTCCTCGGTGCGCACGAAGACGACGCGCTTGCCCTCGACGGTCTGCAGCGCCGCCTTCGGCACCACGACCGGGACTCGGTCCCGGGCGATCTCGACCTCGGCGTTGACGTAGGTGCCCGGGCGCCAGGCCATGTCCTTGTTCGGCAGCGCGACGACGACGCGCGCGGCGCGGGTGTCGGCGTTGAGGAGCGGACTGACGAAGACGACCTTGCCCCGCTCGTGGCGCTCGCCGCCCTCCTGGCTCGGCGTGACGGCGACGGCGGCGCCTTCCTTGACCTTGGCGAGCTCGGAAGTCGGCACCGAGAGCTCGATCCAGACGGTCGAGAGGTCCGCTACCGTGTAGACGTCGGACGGGTCGCCCTCCTTGCCCACCGCGGTGCCGACGTCGACCTTGCGCTCGACGATCCGCCCGGAGAGCGGCGAGCGCAGTTCGTACTGGCGCAGGGTCGAGGCGTTCGGGGTGGTCTCGTCCTGCTTGGCGAATTTCGCCACCTCCGCTGCGTTCAAGCCGAGCGCCGACAGCTTCTGGCGCGCGAGATCCTGGCGGAGGGTCGCTTCCGAGTAGACCGCCTTGGCGTTCAGGTAGGCGCTCTCGGCCGAGATGCGCTTGTCCCAGAGGGCCTGCTGACGGTCGAAGTTGGTCTTCTCCAACTCGGCCTTCACCGAGGCGGTGAGGTATTCACTCTTGGCGTCGGCCACCTCGCGGCTGTCGAGCACGGCCACCACCTCGCCCTTCTTCACGTCGTCGCCCAGGCGCTTGCGCATCTCGGCGACCGTGCCGACCACCCGCGCCGGCACCCGGGCGATCCGGTCGGTGTCGGGCGTGATCGTGCCGGGCACGAGGATGTGCCGGGAGAGCGTGCCCCCCTCGGCCTTGGCGACCTTGATATCCTGGTTCGCGATCTGCTCGGCGGTCATCTTGACGTGACCCTCCTCGCCCTCGGCCTCGGAATGGGCGTGCTCGCCGTGGGCGTGGCCTTCCGTCTTCGGGGCGGCCGGGCCGCCGTGGGCGTGGCCGTCGCCCTCGGAATGTTCGGCCTTCGGCTCCGGCGCCCCAGGCGCGGCGGTGAAGGCGAACAGCGACGACGGAACGCCTGCGGCCGAAAGGCCGCCGCGCACGAGGTCGGACACGGCGGGAACGGCGGCGCCAATGGCGACGCCGGCGGCCAGGAGGACCGCGGACAGGAGAATGCGCATGGGGGTCTGCTCGGCAGGGACGCGGACGCGCCGGAAGGCGGTCATGGTCGGTCCCGCTTGGATGACGTGAGGGGGCGGTCCCGGGGCATCGGCACCGGGTTCGGGACGCGCGCGCTTTCGCGGCGTCACCTCAGGCGCGCGGTGGACGCGGCAGGCGGTCGAGGAAGATCGAGGAGACGGCCTCGGCGACCGGGGCGTAGCTCGGACGGGAGGCCGCGGCCGGCAATGCGGTCACGGTTTCGTCCAGGGCGGTGGCGACGTGGCAACCGCAATGGATGTGACAACCTAACCCCGGGTCTGCGGCCTGGGTCTCGGCCGCCGACAGGTCGGACACCATCGCCAACTCGGTCCGGTCGTGGCCCGGGTGGTCCTGATGGTAGGAGAAGTCCTCCGCAAGGCCGGCGGTCGGCGCGGCGACGGCCAGCGCCAGGACCAGTGCGAGCGCGCGGGCGGCGGTCGCCCACCATCCCGTCACGGCCCCGAAGGCCCTCTGGCGTCCCGCCGCTCGCATCGCTGTCCTTATGCTCGATTCAAGGATTCAACCACAAGCGGTCACGTCCGGAAGCGGAAGCGTCGCCCATGGTGAAACGAGGCCCGGCCGTCGATGCGCTGAACGCCGCCTTCAGCCATGGTTCAAGGCATCCGACGCAGCCTGATGCGATCAGCATCGGGATCATGCCACCATGAAACGTCACCTCACCGTCCTGGCGGCCGCGGCCGCCGCACTCGTTCCGGTCGCGGCATCCGCGCAATACTACGGCTACGGGCCTCCGCATCACCACGAGGAGGTCCGACGCTACCACCACGGCGACCACGACGACCTCGTCGTGCGGCGCCGTCACCATCACGGCGGCTGGTACGACGACCGGCCCGCCAGGTTCGAGCGCCACCATCGTCACCATCACGACTTCGACGACTGAGCGCGTCGGTCCGGCGGATCATGATGGGTGCCCGCCTCGACCGGGGTCGAGGCGGGCGTTTCCACGGTGCGTGAGGGGGCACCAACGCACCGGGAACCGTATCCGCGCAAGGGGCGCCCGCGAACGCGTAGCCGATGCCGGCGGCCAGGAGCGCGAAGACGACGAGCAGGGGCAACATCCGCATGCCGGCGTCCTCCGCTTCCCCTTCTCCTTGCGCGAGGACCCTACTTTTTGCCGGGCTTGTCGTGGCTGTGCCCGTGGGCGTGGCCGTCGCCCTCGCGGTGCGCGGGCTTGCCGTCCGGACCCTTCTCCTGCGCCTCGCGCACCCGCGGATCGTCGCGGTGGGCAGGACCGCCCGAGACGTTGCCGGTGTTCGGCACGGCGCGCTCGGGGTTCGCGGCGTTGCCGTGCCCATCGACGGCAAGCGCGGGCGCTGCAGCCCCGGCCAGCATCGCGGCGGTCAGTGCGGCGGCGAGCATGCGCTTCATGGGTCTGTCTCCGGTTCGTCGGCCCCAGCGGCCACTTCGGAGAGTGAGATAGCCGCGCCGTTTGTCTGCCGGTCGCCGCGTTCGTGACGAAGTGTGTCAGCCGCGGGCGCCCGCCCTGGGCAGCCGGATCTCCGTCCGCAGGCCGCCCTCCGAACGGTTCGACAGGGCGAGCGTGCCGCCCTCCGCCTCGACCGCCCGCTTGGCGATGGTCAGGCCGAGACCCGTTCCGCCGGTGTTGCGGTTGCGCGACCCCTCCAGCCGGGTGAAGGGCTCGAAGGCCCTGGCGACGTCCTCCGGCGCGATGCCGGGACCGTCGTCGTCGATGCGCACCACCAGGGCGGCCTCGTCGACCTCGACGCCGACCCGGACCCGGGTCCCGTAGCGGACGCCGTTGTCGACGAGGTTCTCGACCGCCCGGCGGAAGGCGACCGGACGTACCGCAGCCAGTGCCCGACCGGGTCCGTCGTACTCCACCTCGCGGCCTGCGTCCGCGGAGGCGTCGGCGATCCCCATCAGCACGCTCACCACGTTGACGACCTGGCGTGCCTCCGGGTCGGCGTCGCCCCGCAGGTAGGACAGCGTCGCATCGACCATGGCCTGCATGTCGTCGAGGTCGGCCGCCATGGCGCGCCGTTCGCCCTCGTCGTCCATGCAGTCCAGGCGCAGGCGGAGCCGGGCGATTGGCGTGCGCAGGTCGTGCGAGACCGCCGCCAGGGCCTGCGTCCGCTCCGCGACGAGGCGATGGATGCGCCCCTGCATCGCGTTGAGCGCCCGGCCGATGCCACGCGTCTCGTCCGGCCCGACTTCCGGTATCGGCACGACCGTGCCGTGCCCGATCCGGCCGGTGGCATGCGTGAGCTCCCGCAGCGGGCCGGCGATCCGATGCACCAGCACGACGGCGGCGACGCCGACGAGGATGGCCATCGCGGTGGCGAGGTACGCCCAGGGCGCGAGGTGGACGAGGCCGGGCGCGTGGGCGGATCGGAAGGTCAGGAAGCTGTCGTCTGGGAGCGGGAAGGCCCCGCGCAGATCCTGCTGATGCAGCGGTTCGTCCGGCTCCGCCAGGGCAAGCACCAGATTCGGGCCGAGCACGGGCTCGATCTCCAGGACGCGGTCGCGCAGGCCGTGCAGCGCGGGGTCGGTCCTGCCGGTCTCGGCGGACGGCCCCCGCTCCCAGCCGATCTCGAAATGGGCGGACGAGAGCGCCTTGGCCTCGGTGCGGCGCTCCTCCGGCGGGCGGCGCAGCACTGCCTCCCGCGCCAGGACGAGCTGCCGGGCCACCTCGGTCGCGAACGCCTCGTTGGCCGCAGCCGTCGCCGACTGGCGGTACAGCAGCAGCGCGCCGCCGTGGACCGCCAGCACCGCCAGCAGCAGGACGGCGACCGTGCGCCCCTCCAGGCTGCGGGCGAGACCGAGGAGGCCCTTCATGCCCGCTCGACCTTGGCCGCCAGCATGTAGCCGGAGCCGCGCACCGTCTTGATGACGGGCTGGGCACCCTCGGGTGGTTCGAGCTTGCGCCGCAGGCGGCTGACCAGGGTGTCGACGCTGCGGTCGGACGGCGCGGCGAGCCGCCCGCGGCTCATCTCCAGGATCTGCTCGCGCCCCAGCACCCGTCCGGGATGCTCCAGGAAGACCAGGAGCAGGTCGTGCTCCGCCCCCGACAGATCGACCGCGGCGCCCTCGGGATCGGTCAGGGCGCGGCTGCGGAGGTCGAGCCGCCAGCCGGCGAAGGACAGGGCTTCGGGCCGCGACGCTGCGGCCGGGACCGGCGCGATGGCGGTCCGGCGCAGCACCGCCCGGATGCGGGCCAGGAGTTCCGGCCGCCCGAACGGCTTGGCGACGTAGTCATCCGCACCGAGTTCCAGCCCAAGCACCCGATCCGCCTCCTCGTTCCGGGCGGACAGCATGATGACGGGGACGGTGCCCTTGGCCCGCAGAGCCCGCAGCAGGTCGAAGCCCGAGGCGCCGGGCAGCATGACGTCGAGCAGCACGAGGTCGACCGGCGTCTCCGGCAGCAGCGACCACATCTCGGCGCCGCTCCGACAGCCCGTCACCCGGTAGCCGCTCTCCCGAAGGAGTCGCGTGACCAGCACCCGCATGCCGTCGTCGTCCTCGACGAGCAGGACGTGGGCGGTCTCGGGGAGCGCGGGCGCATCCGCGGGTGGGGCCATCTTCGAAACCTTAGCCTAGCCGACCATCTCGTCGAGGAGGAGCAGCAGCAGGAAGCCCGTGAAGAACACCGCGGTCACCCAAGGGCGGTCCTCGGTCACGTGCGCCTCGACGAGCAGTTCCTCCGTGACGAGATAGAGGAGCGCGATCAGGCCGAAAGCGAGGAACCCGCCCGGGACAGCCAGAGGCAGCTTACCGATCGGACCGCGGAGCAGGGCTCCGAGCGGCAGCAGCAGGACGAGGCCGGTGGTCGTAGCGATCACTCTGCGCTTTGAGGCGCCACCCTCGCCGAGTTCGTTCGCCACGGTCAGGCCGAGGAACAGCACCTCAACGGTCAGGGCCACCGTCAACAGGATGCCGGCCTTGGCGCCGGTCGCGAAGGCGATCCCGAGAACGAGTCCGTCCACCAGGATGTCGATGCCTGTGACGGTCGTCAGCCCGACCGGCCCCTTCCCCCGCCGCTCCAGCATGCGAACGCCGAGCATCGCCGCCACACCGACGGCACCGCCGATCAGTATGGCCCCGGCAGAGCCCGCATGCTTCAGGTTGGGCAGGATCTCGCCGGCGGCACCGACGACGGTCGTCTCAGCCGGGATCAGCGTGTAGGCCCAGGCTTGCATCGCGGCCTCAGGCGGGCTCGCTCGGACCGGCGCCGATGGCGGTCCCGCCGAAGCCCCTGGACGCATGGCCTTGGCCGCCATCCTCACGGTATTCCCGCCACACCTGCCGCAGGATCTGCACGGACGAGGTCAGGAAGATGCCGGCCATCACCCCGCGACGGCGAGATCGGGCCAAGCGGTCGAGGTCCCCCACACGCCGAGCGCGGCCGCCATGACCACCACGTTGCCGATGGCGTCGTTGCGCGAGCACAGCCAGACCGAGCGCACGTTGGCGTCGCCGTCCTTGTAGGGCCGCAGCAGCAGGCCCGATGCGAGGTTGGCGGCGAGCGCCAGCACGCCGATGACGCCGATCACCTCAGCCTTCGGCACCCCGAGGACGAGGATCTAGAAGGCGGTCGAGCCGAACACCCAGAGCGCCATCAGGCTGAGCGACAGGCCCTTGGCCAGCGCCGCCGTCGCCCGGGTTCGGAGGGATGCGCCGATGACCGCGAGGCTGAGGCTGTAGGTGACGGTGTCGGCCAAGAAGTCGAGGGCGTCGGCCTTCAGCGCCTGCGATCTGGCGAACTGCCCGGCGACCGTCTCGGTCATGAACATCGCGCCGTTGATGGCGATGACCGTCCAGAGGATGCGCTTGTAGCGCGGGTCGACCCCGTCGAAGACTGGGACGCCGCCGGAGCAGCCGCAGGCGTCGTCGGCCGGCCAACTCCCCGGCATGGGCGTGCGTCGGCCCGTACGCGTGATGGGCGTGGTCGGTGCCGCAGCGATCGTCGGTCACGATCCCCTCCTCCCAAGAGCGTCGGAAGGGTCCTAATTCCTCTAGTGGCTAGAGGAGCAATGCCGGAAATGGATTTTCCGATCGGCGAGTTGTCGCGGCGCACGGGCGTGCTTGTGCCGACCGTGCGCTACTACGAGCAGGTCGGGCTGATGCCGCCGCCGCCGCCGCGGACGGAGGGCGGTCGCCGCATCGCCGTCCACGAACGCCGAGAGCCCGAACGTCAGCGCTTGCGTCGGGAAACGGTGCTGCGGGCAAGTGCTTCGACCGGGCTGCCGGCCTGGGGGCCGATGCCCGCCTGCGACCCAGCTTCACCCAGCCCACAGTTCGGCACCGGAATTCGATCGGTCGACTTCGCAGGAAACGACCGCCACCCCTATTGACCTTGTCACCGTTGGAAGCCCCATCCGTGCGTGACGCGGCCGAGGGAGCGCGTCATGTTCCGCCACCAAGTAGACGGAGTGGGTCACCGCAGTAGAGCCGAGGGCGTCGCGCGCGTCGCCCGGATCCAACCTGCGGCCCGGATCGCCGTCGACCTCGGGGCGAAGCTCGTGACGACACCGGCCGAGCCGCCGAGTGCATCCCCAAGACCATCGGCGTCGCCGACCCCCCGGCCGAGCCGCTTGCCAAGGTGGCCGGAACACCGCCATGGAAACCAAACGTCGACGCATTCATCCACGTCTCGAGCGCGGATATGGTCCGGACGCAGGAATCGGTGTAGATCGAGCTTCATGGGTTTTGACCGGCAGTTCGTGCGCCTGATGGCGGCGACGATCCTCGCGATCGTCGCCTACCTCGCGCCGTCCGCCGTCCAGGCCCATCAGGGGCACGCCCACGACGGCCAGCCCACGGTGATCGTGGCGACTGCCGCACCGATTGCCGAGGTCATACTGCCTGAAGCCGCGCCGGTCGCGGCGTCGTCCACCGCGTCCCTCCGTCCGGAGGCAAGTGGTTCGGGTTGCTGCCCATCCGGTGCCTGCAAGGGCGTCTGCTGCGGCGACATGGTCTGCTGCGCGAGTGGCATCCTGTCCGGGCCGTCCGCACTGTCTCCCGTGCTGCTCGGACCCGTCGTGCTGATCCCGCACGACGTCGCCCGCCTCGCGGGCATCGGCCCCGAAGCTCTCCCCGAGCCGCCACGAACCCTCGCGTGAAGTGACGCGCGCCTGAGGCGCGCAACGCCCGGACTGCGTCCGCACTCGCGGCATGCGTCCGGACTTCCCGACGCGAGGATCCCTTTCCATGTCGAAACGTCTGGCCGCCGCCTTCGTGGTGGCGATGGCTGCCGCGTCGGCGGCCGTTCCTGCCCGTGCCCACGACGGGCATGACCACGGCGCCCCCCCGACGCCGGTCTCGAAGACCATCTCACCGCGCGGCGACGCCGCGACCGAGGCGTTCGAGCTGGTCGCGATTCCCCGCGACGGCACGCTGACGCTCTACCTCGACCGCTTCCGAACCGGCGAACCGGTTTCCGGGGCGACGCTGGAGGTCGACACTCCGGACGGCCCGAAAGCCGCCGCACCGACCACCGAGCGCAGCTACCGGCTGCCAGCTCCGTGGCTGAGCAAGCCGGGCCACTACGACGTGGTGGTCACGGTGACCGCCGGAGACGTCGTCGACGTCCTGCCGGTCGCGCTCGACATCCCCGTTCCCGGTGCAGACCTCGCCGTCACACCCCCGAGCGGCTCCGTCCAGGCGATGGGCGACACCGTACGGAACGCGCTGCCCGTCGCGACCCGCGACCTCGCCGACCGTCTGGCGCGGCAGGACCCGGTACTGATCGGCGTCGCCACCGTCAGCTTCCTGCTCGGCCTCGTCGTGATGATGCTGGCGCGCAGCAGGCGTCGGCACGTACCGGCTCTCGCGTTGTTGGCGGTCGCGGCGATCGTCCTGTTCGGCGCCAAGGCGTTCGCGCACGACGGCGAGGACCACAAGGAGGTCGCCACTCCGGCAGCGTTGATCCAGCCGGGCTCGGGCGGCACCGATCTGGCCCAGCGCCTGTCCGACGGCGCGGTGTTCGTGCCGAAGCCGGCCCAGCGCCTTCTAGAACTGCGCACGGTCATGACGGAGACCGGCACGTTCGACAGAACGATCGGTCTGCCGGGGCGTGTCGTCCCCAATCCCAACGCCAGCGGCGTGGTCCAGTCCTCGGTCGGCGGTCGGTTGTCGCCGCCCGCTTCGGGGCTCTTTCCCCGGCTCGGCACGCCGGTGAGGAAAGGCGACATCCTCGCCTACGTCACCCCGCCCGTGGCGCGGGTCGATGTCTCCGACATGCGCCAGCGGCAGGGCGAACTCGACCAGCAGACCGCGATCGTCCAGCGCCGCGTCGAGCGCTACGCGAAGCTCGCGACCACCGGCGCCGTCGCCCAGGTCCAACTCGACGAAGCCCGCGACGAGCTCAAGGGCCTGCAGGACCGCCGCGCGGCGCTCGACAGCATCCGTCTCGAACCCGAACCGCTGATCGCGCCGGTCGCCGGCATGATCGCCGAGGCGTCCGCCACGGCCGGCCAGATGGCCAATGCCGGTCAGATGGTCTTCCGGATCGTCGAGCCGACCAATCTCTGGATCGAGGCTCTCAGCTTCGACGCATTGACCGCAGGCCAGCACGCCACGGCGCGGCTGCCCGACGGCCGGACCTTCGCGCTGACCTATCAGGGGTCGGGCCTCGCCGACCGCAACCAGGCCATCCCGGTGCAGTTCGCGATCGAGGGCGACGCGTCGGGCCTGCGCGTCGGGCAGTTCCTGACGGTGCTGGCCAATACCGAGGGCCGGCTGTCCGGCCTCGCCCTGCCGCGCGCCGCGGTCGTGCGCACCGGCAACGGCCAGGACGTCGTCTACGAGCACGTCGGCGCCGAGCGCTACGAGGCCCGCCAGGTCCGCATCGAACCGCTGGACGGCAACCGCGTGCTGATCGCCGGCGGCATCGGCCCTGGCAGGCGCGTGGTCGTCCAGGGCGCCGAACTCCTCGACCAGGTTCGCTGAGGAGGGCGGCGCGATGTTCACCTTCCTCGTCAGCCAGTCGCTCAGGAACCGTCTGGTCGTGCTCGCGATCGCCGGCGTCCTGGTGCTCTACGGCGCGTTCACGTCCGGCAAGCTGCCGGTCGACGTCTTTCCCGACCTCAACAGGCCCACGGTCACGATCATGACCGAGGCGGAGGGCTACGCGCCCCAGGAGGTCGAGCAACTGGTCAGCTACCCGATCGAAACCCGCATGAACGGCCTGCCGGGCGTGACCCGCGTCCGCTCGGTCGCCGGCGTCGGCCTGTCGATCGTCTACGTCGAGTTCGACTGGGGCACCGACATCTACCGCAACCGCCAGCAGGTCGGCGAGCGCCTCGCGCTGGTGAAGGACCAGCTGCCGCCGAACGTCACCCCGCAGATGGGACCGATCTCCTCGATCATGGGGCAGATCGTGCTCGTCGCCGTGACCGGCGAGCAAGCCGGCCCGATGGAGGTGCGCGAGGCCGCCGACTTCGTCATCCGTCCGCGGCTCCTGACCATTCCGGGCGTCGCACAGGTCATCCCGATCGGCGGCGAGGTGCGCCAGTTCCGCGTCAGCCCGAACCCAGCCGCCATGCGCGCGCTCGGCGTCGGCAACGCCCAGCTGGAAACGGCCCTGCAGTCCTTCGGCACCAATGCCGGCGGCGGCTTCACCGACCAGTACGCTCGCGAGTACCTGATCCGGAACATCGGCCGGACGATGAGCCTGGACGACCTGCGCAGCATCGTCGTCGCCAATGTCGGCGGCGCGCCGGTGTACCTGCGCCAGATCGCGGACGTGTCCTTCGCCGCCAAGGTCAAGCGCGGGGACGGCGGCTACATGGGCCAGCCCTCGGTCGTCGTCTCCGTCGAGAAGCAGCCCGGGATCGATACGGTCGGACTGACCCGCGACATCGAGCAGGCGCTGAAGGAGATCACCGCCAGCCTGCCGGACGGCATCAAGGCCGACCGGATCCTGTTCCGGCAGGCCGACTTCATCGAGACGTCGATCGGCAACGTCGAGCGCGTGCTCGTCGAGGCCATGCTGGTGGTCGCGGTGGTGCTGTTCGCGTTTCTGCTGAACGTGCGGACCACGGCGATCTCGCTGCTCGCCATCCCGGTCTCGATCCTGACCACGGCGGTGGTGTTCCACTTCGCCGGCCTGTCGATCAACACGATGACGCTCGGCGGGCTCGCGATCGCGATCGGGGAACTGGTCGACGATGCCGTGGTCGACGTCGAGAACATCTTCCGGCGGCTCGGCGAGAACCGGAAGGCCGGCAATCCGAAGAGCACTTTCGAGGTGGTGGTCGAGGCCTCCAGCGAGGTGCGCTCCGGCATCGTCTACGCGACGCTGATCATCATCCTGGTCTTCGTGCCGCTGTTCGCGCTGTCGGGCATCGAGGGGCGGCTGTTCGCCCCGCTCGGGCAAGCCTACATCATCTCGATCCTGGCCAGCCTGATCACCTCGATCACGCTGACGCCCGTGCTCGCCTACTGGCTGCTACCGGGCCTGAAGAACCTCGAAGAGCACGACAGCCGGTTTCTCAAGGCGCTCAAGCGCGGCAACGCCGCGCTGCTCGCCGTCGCCTTCCGCCACCAGCGGCTGCTCATCGGCACGGTGGCGGTCGCGGTGCTCGCCGCCGGCGTCACCGCCTGGAACCTGCCCCGCGCGTTCCTGCCGCCGTTCAACGAGGGCAGCTTCACCGTCAACATGACGTTCAACCCGGGCATCTCGCTGGCCGAGAGCAACCGGGTCGGCCTGATCGCCGAGAAGCTGCTGCTGCAGGTCCCCGGGGTGTCGGCGGTCGGCCGGCGCACCGGCCGCGCCGAGCTCGACGAGCATGCCGAGGGCGTCCATTCGTCCGATCTCGAGGTGGAGCTGAAGGCGGGCCGCGAACGGTCCAAGGACGCGCTGGTCGAGGATATCCGCCAGCGCCTCAAGCAGTTGCCGGTGTCGGTCAACGTCGGCCAGCCGATCTCGCACCGGCTCGACCACATGCTGTCAGGCGTGCGCGCCGAGATCGCCCTCAAGATCTTCGGCGAGGACCTGGACCAGCTGCGCCGCCTCGCGAACGGCCTGCAGGAGCGGTTCCGGAGCATTCCGGGTCTCGCCGACCTGCAGATCGAGAAGCAGGTCCGCATCCCGCAGCTGGATGTGCGCGTCGACTACGCCCGCGCCGCACTCTACGGCGTGCAGCCGGCGGCCGTGGTCGACCAGATCAGCCGCCTGTCCAACGGCCGCGTGGTCTCGACGGTGGTCGACGGCTACCGCCGGTTCGACGTGCTGATCCGTCTGGCCGAGGACCAGCGCACCACCAGGGGGCTCGGCGATCTCCTGCTGGAGACGCCGACGGGCTGGGTTCCGGCCCGGCAGGTCGCCGACATCCGCGAGACGGACGGCCCCAACCAGATCCTGCGCGAGAACTCGCGCCGGCGGATCGTCGTGCAGGCCAACACCAACGGCGAGAGCGACATGACCACGATCGTCGCGGCGATGCGCCGGGCGATCGCCGAGGAGAAGCTGCCCCCGGGCTACTTCACGAGCCTGGAGGGCACCTTCCGGGCGCAGGAGGAGGCCAGCCGGACCATCGGGGTGCTTTCGGCGCTGTCGTTGGCCCTGATCTTCATGATCCTGTTCAGCCGGTACCGCTCCGCGGCGCTGGCGCTCATCATCATGGGCAACGTGCCGCTCGCGCTGATCGGCAGCGCGGTGGCGCTGTGGTGGACCGGCCAGCCGTTGTCGGTGGCCTCGATGGTCGGCTTCATCACGTTGACCGGGATCGCCGCGCGCAACGGCATCCTGAAGATCAGCCACTACCTCAACCTGTCGCTCCACGAGGACGTGCCGTTCGGCCGCGACCTCGTCGTGCGCGGCAGCCTGGAGCGGCTGACGCCGGTGCTGATGACCGCGCTGTCCGCCGGCGTCGCGCTCGTGCCGCTGCTCTACGACGCGGCCGCGCCGGGCAAGGAGATCCTGCACCCGGTCGCGGTGACGATCTTCGGCGGCCTGATCAGCGCGACCCTGCTCGACACGTTCCTGACGCCGGTCCTGTTCCTGCGCTTCGGCCGGAAGCCCCTCGAGCGCCTGCGCGCCGCCCAAAAGCCGGACGGCTCCGCCACCGCCGGCGCGCGGTCGCGCGAGGCGTTCTGAACATCCCCTGAGAGCAACCCGACGAAGGAGAAGTCCGATGATTCCATGGAGAGCCGCGCTGATCGGCGGCCTGCTGATGGTGGCCGCACCCGTATGCGCGCACGACAGCGCCGGCCGGAACGGCGGCCGCGTGACCGACGCGGGCAAGTACCACGTCGAGCTGGTCGCCAAGGACAGGGCTGTCGAGGTCTACGTTTTCGATAGCCGCGATCAGCCGGTGCCGGCCGCCGGCTTCAAAGGCACGGCGACGCTGGTCGCGAACGGCAAGCCGGCGCGCATCGCGCTGAATCCGGGCGACGGCAACAAGCTGACCGGCAACGCCGAGGTCGCGCTTCCCGCCAAACCCAAGGGCGCCGTGCAGTTGACCGCCCCCGACGGAGCGTCGGCCAGCGGCAAGTTCAACTGATCCCGCCACCCGTACCTGGAGAAATCCCATGCCCCGCAACAAGACAATGCTGATCGCTGGATTGCTCGTCGCCGGTCTTGCCGGCGCCGCGGTGGCGCAGAGCTCGCGCGAGCATATGGATCACGCAGGCCATCAGCCGGTTCCGGCGGCCGGCCAGACCGAGACCCCCGCCACGAAGGCGTTCCGCGACGCCTCGGCCGCCATGCACCGCGACATGGACATCTCCTACACGAACGACGTCGACGTCGATTTTATGCGCGGCATGATCCCCCACCATACGGGCGCGATCGCCATGGCCAAGGTGGCCCTGCTCCACTCGAAGGATCCGGAAATCCGGAAGCTCGCCGAGGAGGTCGTCAAGGCCCAGGAAGGCGAGATCGCCCAGATGCAGGCTTGGCTCAAGCAACGCGGCAAATGAATGCTGCAAGTACAGCATGTCAATTTTCATGAACTGCTCAACAAATTGACGCGTGAACTTGGGGTAGAGCCGCTTCAGGCGCCTGAATTCCGGGCAGTTCCATACATTCACGGCGGCACGACCAAATGCCGCCGCTGAAAGAAGGGTTGCCGAACCAGGGCAGCCCGGACCCTCCAACGAGAACGAAAGGACGAGAGCCATGAAATCGACCCTCCTGACCATCGCCATGCTGTCGAGCCTGGCCGCCGTGCCCGCCCTTGCCACCGACGCGGGCAATGCCAACGCCGAGCAGCAGACGCAGACGACGCCCAACCGCGGCAACACCGCCGGCGGCCCGGCTCATGGTCCCGATCATCCCAAGAGCGCTGCCGATGACGCCGCGCGCGGCCATTCGTCCAAGCCTCACGGTCACGGCGACGGCAGCAAGCACTAGGCCGGCACGCTGGACCCGAGTGGCGGCCGTATGCCGCCACCCGGGTTCAGGGCAGTTCTGAAAAGGGTTTCACAGGCTGGGTGACCGGTACCGTGTAGGACAGGACGCGAACGCTTTGAACTGACGGATGCGCAGCAGGATTAGATCGCCCGCTGCTGCCGGCCTGGGAACCTGAGACGGCGTGGACGGCGGAAGATCACAGCCGGATCGTGAGCGGCATGCTGTGGATCCTGCGCGGGCGTGTCCTGTGAGGGTCTGCCCACGCGCTACGGGCCTATCGGTACCGTGTCGAGCCGTTCATCGCGCTGGCGTAAGGTTGGTGCGTTGACTGGATCCTGCAGCGTCTACAGACCTAAACCGATGGGTGGGACGAACAGAGTTGGGACATGCACTGACGCACTCTTTATTGTCGAGGCAGTGTTGATTTTGACAAATTTTGTTTCATTGTAAATGCAATCGTGCCGAAGAGCCAGGAGCGGATGGATACGATCAATTTCTTGCATGCTCTGTTTCACAGTATCGCAGGCACAGATTATCCAGTCGATCATTGGTGGCTCGACCTCGGCGCCGGTTTGATGCTCGTCGTCGCCCCCTTCTGGTCTGCCTGGATCCTCGGTCGTTTCATCCTCAGACGGACGCAGGAGTGGTGGGGAAGGATCTCCGCAACCGGCTTGGGGCGACCGACCGCTCGCTGGCCGCTCGAGATGTTCGTCCTGCGTACCACGTTGCGTTACCAAGTGCGGGTGGCCATCCTTTGCCTACTGACGCTGCCTGCCGCTTGGCTGCTGCTGGAGATCCCGAAGCACATCATCAACCATGCGCTTGCCGACTCCGTTTGGCGCGGTGACACCGCCCTGCCGTTCCTCGGCCTTGAACTCCGGCGCTTGGAACTGCTGCTCGCACTGTGCGCGAGCTACCTTGCGGTCCTGACCTTCAACGGGTTGATCAAGTATGCGACCAACCACGTCCGCGGCCTCGCCAACGAGCGCCTCGTCCGCAGGCTCCGCCTCGCCGTCGTTCGGCGTGCCCGGCACGTACAGTCGGAGGCGGAGCGAGCGACGCTGGCGGCAGTCGCCGTGCAGGAGGTGGAGGCGATCGGCTATTTCGGCGGCGGTCTCGTCGCCGTCCCGCTCCTTCAGGGAGGAGCCTTTCTGATCAGCATCGCCTTTCTTCTCCTGCAGAACGCTGCGCTCGCCGTAGCCGCGCTCGTCATGCTTCCCGTCCAACTCACATTGCTGCCGCGGTTGCAGAGGCGGCTGAACGCGACGGTCCGCGAGCGTGTCCACGCAACGCACGCGCTCGGTGCCATGCTGACGGCTCCTTATACGAAGGCGCTTCCGGCGGTGTTGTGCTCCAACCCCGAGGGTAGAGAAAGGAGCCCCCTCCGAAGCCGGATCCACCAGGCCGAGGTACTCGAACGCCTTCGTATCGCGATTAACGAACTCAAAAGTCGCATGAAGGGCCTGTACAACTACACCTCCAATCTGACGCCTTTCTTCTTGTTCCTGATCGGTGGATATCTCATCGTGGAAGGGCAAGCGGTCGTGTCCTGTGGGGTGGTGTAGGAGTGCCGGTCCTCGGTACCTACGATCCTCAACCGGCCCAAAATGGCCGAGGTGTGCCATCGGCATGGGCCATGGCAGAGCTTCGAGGCCGTCGAGTCATCCCGATCGCCCGCTCGAATAGGACGGCCGTCCGGCCCGCCGACCGATGAGAAACGTCATGCAGAACAGCCGGCAAACGCGTTCGGGAGGGGCTTTCGACCCCTATTGGAACAACGAGCGCATCACAAGGTTTGATTTGCTGTGCGGCCGTACATCGCTAAAACCTTTACATCATTAGAACCTTTCGCGATGGTAATGGCGCGAACTTAAGTGAACACAAGATAGGGAGCGTCCAATGCACCAGAATTCTTCTGAAATGAAAGCATGCATCGACAACTGCTTGGCTTGCTACAGCGAGTGCCTGTCGATGGCCATGAATCACTGCTTGGTGGCCGGCGGCAAGCACATTGAGCCCAATCATTTCAAGCTCATGATGGCCTGCTCTGAGATCTGTCGGACATCAGCTCACTTCATGTTGATCGGCACTGAGCACCACAAGCATACCTGTCGTGAGTGTGCCGAGATCTGCCGCCAATGCGCGGATGACTGCGAGCGCATCGGCGATATGCAGAGCTGCGTCGAAGCGTGCCGCAGGTGCGCCGATAGCTGTGAGAGGATGGCTGCATAGCATTACGGATACAGACTCGGGTTCCTATCGGGCGAGGGGTCTGGGGGTACATCATCGCCGTGTACTCGCCGCCGCGGTCGTAGCCAGCTAAAATCGACGCCCTCCGAGCACGATGGCACGTAGCGCCCGTGTGTTGCACACGGGCGCTACGTGGCGACACACGCTGTACGCGTTCCTGCCACGGTGCGCGTCGGATAGCTGGCACGGGCCATATGAAAGCAGCTCCAAGAGACCTCGAGCTCCGCCATCGATGCTCGGAACGCCGAAATTTAAAGCACATTCCCATCGTTCCCCCAGCGATCCAACAGATATTTTGTATACATCGCGTATCGCTATTAAATTACAGCGCGCCCAAAATGTATCGAAGCGCCTTATCGCGTCTGTAATGCCGTTTTAGGTTCGATTCATATGAGCCGGCTACGCTCATTCGCATCGAACACTAAAAGCCGCTGGACCCATGGCCTTCAGCCCGTTGAACTCCGTATCCGTCGAAGAGGGGCATGCCCTCCTGCAGCGCCATCTGATCTCTCTCTCGGAGGCGATCGCCCGGACCCGGCAGGAGATCGCCGACCTCCGGCACGAGCAGGAGGCGAGTCGCGCCTGCGACGAGTTGCACGCCGTCGTCCACGGCACCGAGCAGGCCACCAATACCATCCTCACGGCCTCGGAGACCGTCGACAGTCTCGCTCGCGGGATCGCGAAGCAATCCCGGGATGGGGCGACCCGTGCCGACGCGCAGGCCATCCAGACGCAGATGCAGACCATCTTCGAGGCCTGCAACTTCCAGGATCTCACGGGGCAGCGGATCTCCAAGGTCGTGCGCACCATCGTCCTCGTCGAGGAGCGCGTCGGCGAGATGCTGCGCCTTTGGTCCGGTGCCGGCGGAGCGCCCGCGAAGCCGGTCGCGGACAGGCGCACCGAAGAGGAGGCCCTGTTGAACGGCCCAGTCCTGCCCGGCGAGGCCACCGTCTCGCAGGACGCCGTCGACGCGATGTTCCCTTAAGGTCGGAGCGCCGGATGGACCGGATCCTTCTGATCACGGACGATGTCGGACGCAGCAGAGGCCGGGCGCAGGAACTCGCTGGCGAGTTGCCCTGCGAAATCCACGACCTCTACGGCGGCGAAACTCCGGCCGGTCCGGCCTCCGCGCTCGTCGCCGACATCCACGACCTCGGCTCGGGCTCGTTCGAACGCCTGCGGCGGTTCCTGGCGCACACGCGGCGCGGCGCCCCCCTCGTCGTCCTGCTGCACCAGAACAGCCAGCGGGCCCGCATGGCGGCGATCGCGCTCGGCGCGACGCAGACGGTCTGCGCGCCCTTCGACATGACCTTGGTGCGGGAGATGGTGGGCGCAGCGCACGCGACGCCGACGGCGCTGCCCCACGAGGGCGAGGCGCCCTTGCCGGCCTGCGCGGTGCAGACGGCCGCGGAGGCTCGCGCGTTCTTTACCACGGCGTTCGTGCCGGACCGGCCGATCAACCCCAGCGTCGTCGACACCGGAACCGACTTCATCGGGCGCGCGATCCACGACACCGGTATCCGCGACTGGGTCCGGGCCGTGCACCGGTTCGACGACGCCACCCACCAGCACTGCCTGCTCGTCGCAGGCTTGGCCGCCGCATTCGCGGCGAGTCTCGGGCTGGGCGACCTTGAGTGCCACCGGCTGACCAAGGCGGCCCTGCTGCACGACGTCGGCAAGATCCACGTCCCGGCCGCCATCCTCAACAAGCCGGGCAAACTCGACGAGGCCGAGATGGCGCTGGTCCGCCTGCATCCGGAGGAGGGGCACCGCATGCTCGTCGACCAGGGCTTCGAGCCGGAGATGCTCGCAGTCGTGCGCTCCCATCACGAGATGCTCGACGGTTCCGGCTATCCCGACAGGCTCGCGGGAGACGCGATCCCCGACCTGGTGCGTCTCGTGACCGTCTGCGACATCTACGCGGCCCTGATCGAGCGCCGGTCCTACAAGGCGCCGATGCCGAGCGAGAAAGCCTTCGCGATCCTGGACGGCATGGCGGGGCGCCTCGACCCGGCCGTGGTGGGCGCCTTCCGGCCCGTCGCCGCAGCCTTCATCCCCCGCTTCCCCTGCGACGCGTGAGCATGAGCGCCGCCGCAGACCACCGAAGCCCGGTACGCCGCCGCTTCCGGCCGCGCTCGACCCGGGCCTGGATCGGGCTCGGCATCCTGGCGCCGCTGGGCATGGTCGCCGTCTGCTCCGCGATGCTGCTCGATCTGCGCCAGGACGCCTGGGACAAGGCCGAGCAGACCGCGCAGAACCTGCTCCAGGTGATCGAGCGCGACATCGACCGCAACGTCGAGATCATCGACCTGGCGCTCAAGAGCGCCGTCGAGAACCTCGAACTGACCGATCTGGAGGAGATCCGCCCGAAGTACCGCCAGCGCGTCCTGTTCGACCGCGCCGTCAACGCCAAGGACCTCGGCGTGATGCTGGTGCTCGACGAGCACGGCAACAGCATCTACGACGCCGCCGGCTGGCCGGCGCGGCGCCTCAATAACGCGGATCGCGCCTACTTCCGGGCCCACAAGGCCGACCCGAGCCTCGGTCTCCACATCAGCCGGCCGCTGATCTCGCAGCACACAGCCCAGCCGGTCATCGTGCTCAGCCGGCGGATCGGCAGGCCCGGCGGCGCCTTCAGCGGGATCGTGCTCGGCAGCCTGTCGCTCGCCTACTTTGACCGCCTGTTCGACCGGATCAAGCTTGGGCGCAAGGGCACGATCGCCCTGTTCCTCGACGACGGCACGCGCATCGTGCGCCATCCCGAGCCCAATCCCGAGCTCGCCCCGAACTTCGCCGACTCGGCCAACGTCCAGCGCTTCCGGCGCGAGGGCCGGGGCAGCTTCGTCGGCATCACCCCGAGCGACAAGATCGAGCGCCTCTACACCTTCACCCGGGTCGGCGACCTGCCGCTCTACCTGACGGTCGCCCTCTCCACCCGCGAGATCGAGGCCGAGTGGCGCGCCAAGGCCCTGGTGATCGGGCTGCTCGTGCTGGTGCTCTGCGGGCTGACGGTCGGGCTCTCGCTCCTGGTCGGGTGGGAACTCCGGCGCCGCGCCGCCGCGGAGGCCGAACTGGCGCATCTCTCGCAGACCGACGCCCTCACGGGCCTAGCCAACCGCCGCGCCTTCGAGACGGCGTCCGGGCGGGTCTGGGCCGAGGCGCGCCGACGCGCCGGCCCGGTCGCTCTGCTCGTGGTCGATGCCGACCACTTCAAGCGCTACAACGACCGCTACGGGCACGCCGTCGGCGACCGGGTACTGCAGGGGCTGGCCCGGGCCCTCGCCTCGGGCGCGCGTCGGCCGGGCGACTGCGTGGCGCGGATCGGGGGCGAGGAGTTCGCCGTGCTCCTAGCCGACACTGATGCCGAGGGCGCGGCCCGCGTCGCCGAGGCGGTGCACGAGGCGGTCGCCGAGCTTGCCGTCGAGGCGGAGGGCGTCGGGGTCGGCCCGATCACCGTGAGCATCGGCCTCGCCTTCGGCCTGCCCGGCCGGACCGGCGCGCCGGCTGACCTGCTCGGCCTGGCCGACGCCGTCCTCTACGAGGCCAAGGCGGCGGGCCGCAACCGGACCTGCTACGCGGTCATGGGCGTCACCGGCCCGAGCGCGGCCCGACCCGCCCCGCGCCCCGAAGACCATCGCCGCCCAAGCACTGCCCGCCCGGCGCCGGGCCTCCTCGAAGCCTGAAGAACCCCGGCCATGCACGTCGCCCTGATCGATCCGAGCCGCGTCATCCGCAGGACCGTCTCCGGCATGCTGGAGGCCGGCGGCCACAGCGTCGTGGCGTTTGGGGACTCGACCGCTGCGCTGGCCCATGTCGAGGCCGACCCTTCGGTGACCTGCGTCCTCACGAGCCTGGAGGTCCAGCCGATCTGCGGCCTGGAGCTGTGCTGGTCACTGCGGGCGCTCGCCGACGACCGGCGCCCGCTCACCATCCTGGTGATGTCCTCCGCGCGCGACGACCGGCCGCTCAGCGAGGTACTCGACAGCGGCGCGGACGATTTCCTGATGAAGCCGCCAAGTGCCCAGGAGCTTCACGGCCGCCTGCGCTCGGCCGAGCGGGTGCTCACGCTGCAGCAGGCGCTCATCCGGCAAGCCGACACCGACCACCTGACGCAACTGCTCAACCGCGGTGCGCTGATGCGACAGGCCGGGATCGCGCTGGCCAATGCCTCGGCCGCGGCTCCGCTGACGATGCTGCAGATCGACATCGACCACTTCAAGTCGATCAACGACCGGTTCGGCCACGATGTCGGCGACTGCGTGATCCGCTGCGTGGCACAGGTGCTGCGGGAGACCGGTGCGGTGACGGGACGGCTCGGTGGAGAGGAGTTCGCAGTGCTGATGCCCGGGCATGGCCTGGGCGGGGCGGCCGTGGTCGCCCATCGCATCCGCAGCCGGTGCGCGGTAACGGCGGTGCCGGGGCAGCCGGATCTTCGCTTCACGGCGAGCATTGGGCTGAGCGAGTGGTCGGCGGGTGACAGCGTCGACAGCCTGCTCAAGCGGGCCGACCTGGCGCTGTACGCGGCCAAGCGGGGCGGACGGAACCGCGTGGCGATGACCAGCAGCGCCCTGCGGACGGAAGTCGTCGGCTGAACTGCGTCAGGGCGGGCGCAAGACCGGACGCTCGGCCAGGGTTCGGAAACGCCGTCATCGTCCAAATGCCAGAACGGTGCGGATCGCCGTAGGTGTCGCAGTCGTGTTTCGCCCGGTCGTCGTGGACGCGATGACGGACACCGCGCTCCGGACGGAGTTCGGCAGTTGAAGCGCCACGAGCTTCTACATCCGATCTGGTGCTCTTTGCGAGCGGGATTGGAATGATGCGCAGCGTCGGTGCAACCTGAAATTTTGATAGAAAACTATCCTGAAAAAATATTCTTCAGGATCAAAGCAAACACCGCAGGTGCGTATTTATTTAATATTTATGGTTTACAGCTTTCCGCCTGATCGAAACGGGAATGATATCGACAAACCCGCGCGGCGCCAGGGGAAATCCTGTCCTGCCACCCCGAAGAGATCAACCGGAGACGGCACTATATATCCACAAACCGAGTGGTATTCAGAGTCATGCTCGCAAACATCAGCATCCGCGCGCGCCTGATCGGCGCCCTGATCCTCCTCTTCGGCCTCGTCTGCGGGCTCGGGGCCTTCTCCTACCTGAAGCTCGACGCATTGAGCCGGGCGAGCAGCGGCCTCGCCGAAGAGGCCCTTCCGTCGACGCGCATCCTCGGACGCCTCGCGGCGAATTTCGAGGCCCTGCGCAGCCGGCAACTCGCCTATCTGGTATCCGGTGACGCGCGCCGGACGCAATCCCTGACGCGGTTGCGCGAGATCACCGTGGAGATCCGGAAGGATCTGGACGCCTACAAGGGCCTCGTCAGCGCCGGCGAGGAGGCGCTCTGGCAGGCCACGCAAGGCGGCGTGCTGGGTTACGCGAGCATGGGCGAGGAGTTCCTGACCAAGCTGGGCGCGGGCGACGAAGCGGCCGGCAAGGCTTGGCTGCTCGATGGCATGCTGCCCGCCCTCAACGCAGCGCGCTCGGCGATCAAGGCCGAGCTCGACTTCAACGACGCCCTCGGCACCCGGATGGCCCGGGACGCCGTGACCCTCGGGGCGGATGCACGCTACGCGGTCGTCGTCGTCATCGCCGTCGTGGCAGCGCTGATCGCCGGCATCGGCTGGATGTGCGCCGCCACGATCTCCGCCCCCGTCCGGCAGATGTCCGCCGTCATGCACCGCCTTTCGGCCGGCGACACGGCGGTGGCGGTGCCCCATATTGGCGAGCGTAGCGAGATCGGCGCGATGGCCGATGCCGTCGGTGTGTTCAAGGACAACATGGTCCGCACACGCCGGCTCGAGGAGGAGACCGCCCTGGCGCGCGCCTCGGCCGAGGAGCAGCGCAGGCGCACGATGCAGGAGATGGCCGAGGGCTTCGAGCAGGCGGTCGGTGGGATCGTCGGCTTGGTGGCGGCCGCGTCGACCGAACTGGAGGCCACGGCCCGGAGCATGACCGCCACGGCGACCCGAACCACAGGGCAGTCGGCGACGGTCGCCCAGGCGGCCGAGGAAGCGGCGGGCAATGTCGGGATGGTGGCCGCCGCAGCGGAGGAACTCGGCAGTTCGGTGCAAGAGATTGGCCGGCAGGTGCAGGGCTCGACGGACCTCGCCCGAACCGCGGTGGCCGAGGCCGGCCAAACGGTCGCGCTGGTGCAGGAGCTGTCCGCTTCGGCATCCAAGATCGGCGAGGTGGTGGGCATGATCTCGACGGTTGCCGGCCAGACCAACCTGCTCGCGCTCAACGCCACGATCGAGGCGGCGCGGGCGGGCGCGGCGGGCAAGGGTTTCGCGGTGGTGGCAGCCGAGGTCAAGGCCCTGGCCGACCAGACCGCGCGGGCCACCGGAGAGATCGCGGCCCAGGTCGAACGCATCCAGGGGGCCACCGGCCACGCCGTCTCGGCAATCGAGGGGATCGGGGCGCGCATCCACGAGATCTCGTCCATGGCGACGATGATCGCGACGGCCGTCGAGGAGCAGGGCGCGGCGACGCAGGAGATCGCACGCAACGTGGCGCAGGCTGCCGCCGGGACGGGTGAGGTGACGGCGATCATCGCCGGCGTTGCCGGTGCCGCGCAGGAGACCGGCGCGGCGGCGGATCAGGTGCTCGCCTCGGCCTCCGAGCTGTCGCGGCAATCCGAGCACCTTTCGGGCGAGGTCAGGCGGTTCCTGGCGACGGTGCGGGCAGCGTAGCGGCTCGGGCGCGTGAGGGCGGGCGGCCAGAACGGCCGCCCGCCCTCGGCGAAGCGGAGCGTTAGGGAGGGAGGCATGATCACGGCGTACTGAGGGACGCGCCGATCTCCTCCACGGCAGCGTCCATCGCCTCCCGGAGATCCGCGATGGCGGCGGCGATGATTGCTTCCGCTAGCTCACGGTCGATAATTGTCTCGACGTGCTCGATGCAGCCGAGAAGTCGAAGCAGACCTGGCGTGACCTCGGCGGTGCGCCCGGTGCGCTCCAGATGGGCGTTGACGAACCGGAGCCGGTCCAGCGCGGCCTCCATGCCGTCGGCCAGATCGCAGATCCTCAGGGTCGATTCACCGCGACGAGCGCCCGCATTCATTCTCAGGCCGAGTCCGTAAAGTCAGCAGATCGTCTTATTGAAGGTCCATCTCTCGGAGGCCAGCCCTGAACTAGTGAATGTGCCGGATTTGTAAGCCGCAATGCCGCCTCGCATATGAGATAACTTGCAGGAAATCCTTGTTGCATACAATATTCGCACGTTGTGATGCGATATTGCGCGAAATGCTACGACTCCACAGCTCGCCACAATAATTCGAGATTTGAGATGCGTTCGGATCGGTCACTTGCACGCCGCTCCTCCCGACTTCGACGCCCGGAGGATCTTGAAACCACGGTCTTGCCGGGTGCGGCAGGGCCTTCCCCAATCCGCGTTCTGCAAGGCGTGCTTCGCCGAAGACGCACGCCTCGGTTCCCGAGGCGGGACACATGCTCGTCGCGTCGCGCTCACCTCTGCTCGGCGATCGTCGTCTGAATGCCGCCCGCCCGGCCCAGCCGCGGCGGGCTTTTTCCTGGTCGGCTCACTTCGGAAGGGGCCGCCGAGTCTGCGGCTACTGGAGCCGGTCCCGACCACATTTCGATGGGGAACGGCCCTGAACCATCGACTTTAGCGTGATCTTTCCACCGAACCGGCATCCGCTTCGACGGAGGGCGCTCCGAGCCCGCGGAATGAAATGCTCATATGGTTTAAATTCATTGGCCCATGAGAACCTGTGCTGATCCATACAGCGTGATAAAGACACCACAAGCAAAAGCAAAGATCATAGCATAGGAAAAGGGCTTTAATTCCATTCAGGACTATCCTTTTGAGAGCTCGATTTCTGTGCGTCGCGTCGCAAACGGTGCGTGGGCATCATGTGGAGCGACATCCCACCATACTCAGTCTCTGACCTTGTCCCACGTCCGAAAGTTCACGAAGCCGTGAGATTTGCCACAAACGACAGAATTCGTTGATTAAAACGAAGTATATTTCACTTGATCGTCTTTGTCGGCATAAACATGCATATATGCCATGATGATTTCCGCGCGCAGCATTCGGGTGGCTCGCCCTTGATGCCCGGTGATTACGAAATCCTATCGGCTCCAGAACCCTGGCTGTTCTTTCTCCGGTAACCAGAGGGATCTGCTTGCCCACCATGCGGTGACCGCGGTGCGATGCCGACCCCCGCTTCACGGTTTGTCGCTCGTCCAAGTTCGGGGGGGGGCAGCACGAAGCTGGGCAGGCAAACCGGGCGTGCCGAACGAGCGAGCCCAGGGCACGGTCCGGAGCTGCGGTCGAATCACAACGCTTGACCTTCCAACGGTGGTAAGGGGCATCGCTGCCGTCGGACGGCCTCGATCCGAGGCCGTGGAGACGAAGACGGACCGATGGCGGCGTCACGGTACATCGCTTTCTGCGTGACTCTCGCGCTGGCGGCCTCGCCCGCCGGTGCCAACCCTGCTTCCTCCGGAGAGGAGGACGATCCTTCGGTGGCGCGCGTGCGCGTGCTCGAGGTGCGCCGCACCGCGATGGTGACCGACATCGTCCTCACTGGCGACGTACAGGCGCAGGCACAGACCAACGTCGCTTTCCGTACCAGCGGCAAGGTTGCGAGCCGGCTCGTCGAGGTCGGCGATCACGTTGCCGCCGATCAGGTCCTGGCGCGGCTCGATCCGCAGGAGCAGAAAGCGAACCTCGACAACGCACGCGCGGTGCTCACCTCCGCCGAGGCGCTGCTCGCGCAGGCCAAGGTCGCCTTCAGACGCCAGGAACAGTTGCTCTCGGGCGGATACACGACGCGCCCGGCCTACGACAATGCCGAGCAGCAGTTGCGCACGACGCAGGCCGCGGTCGATTCGGCGAAAGCCGCGCTCGGGTCGGCGCAGGAGCAGTTCTCCTACACGGAACTGCGCGCCGGCGTGGCCGGCATCCTGCTGAGCCGCGACTTCGAGACGGGACAGGTCGTCCAGGCCGGTCAGACCGTTCTGGTCCTGGCGCAGGACGGTCCGCGCGACGCCGTGTTCAACGTGTACGAGGCGCTGACGGCCGGCGGCGACGATCAACGCGTCGCGATCGATGTCTGGCTCCAGTCCGACGCAAAGGTCGCGACCCGCGGCAACCTGCGCGAGGTGGCGCCGACCGTCGATCCCGCTTCCGGCACCGTGCGCGTCAAGTTCGGTCTGGAGGGCACGCCAGCCGCCATGACCCTGGGCTCGGTCGTGATCGGGCGAGGCAGGTTCAAGGCGAACGAGGCCGTCGTCCTTCCCTGGTCCGCCCTCTACCGCTGGGACGACGGACCGGCGGTCTGGATCTACGATCCGAAGACGGGCGCGGTCGCGCCGCGCACCGTGACCATCGACCGCTATGGCGCCGACACGATCGCGCTGTCGGGCGGCATCGAGCCCGGCGAGTCGGTCGTGAGCGCCGGCATCCAGTTCCTGCGTCCCGGGCAACGCGTCGTGGTTGCCGGGTCGGGCGCCGGGCGGTCCGCGCCATGAGACGCTCGCTCGCCCACGGCGCCACTGCGACCCTCGTCGTCGCCATGCTCGGCGCGTGCAAGCCGGCCGAGGAACAGCCGGCGCCGCCTATCCGTCCGGTCCTGTACACGATCGTCAAACCGACCGAGGCGGTGCCGTTCGGCCCCTTCGCCGGCACGGTCGAGCCGCGCTACCAGTCGCAACTCGGCTTCCAGATCGGCGGGCGCGTCGTCGCACGGGACGTCACCGTGGGCGACGTCGTGAGGAAAGGCCAGCGTCTCGCCGCGCTCGACCCGGTGGTGCCGCGCTTCGCGCTCACCCGCGCCGAGGCCGACGTCGCCGACGCGCGCGCGCAGGCCGAGAACGCGACGGCCACCGAGGCGCGCATGCGCCGCCTCATGGAAGGCAACAACGTCAGCCAGGCCCAACTCGATACGTCGGTCGCCAACCGCGACACCGCCCAGGCACGGCTCGCGCAGGCGACCGCAAGCCTCCAGAAGGCGCAGGATCAGATCCGCTACACCACCCTGCTGGCGGATTTCGACGGCGTCGTCACCCAGCGCCTCGCCGAGGTCGGGCAGGTTCTCACGGCGGGCCAGGGCGTGATGACGGTCGCCCGGCCCGAGATCCGCGAGGCGGTGGTCGACATTCCGGAGGATCTCGTCGGCGCTATGCCACGGGACCGGGTCTTCACGGTCTCCCTCCAGAGCGCGCCCGAGATCACGGCCAGGGGCCGCGTGCGCGAGGTCGCCCCCTTCGCCGACCGGAGCACGCGAACCCGCCGCATCCGCATGACGCTCGAGGCTCCGCCGCCCGTGTTCCGGCTCGGTACGACGATCACGGTCTCGCTCGAGCAGCGCACCGAACGGCGCTTCCTCCTGCCCGCGACCGCGCTTCTCGAAGCGGATGGCCGCACCTCCGTGTGGATCGTGCCCGCGGGCAAGAACACCGTCGAGCGGCGCGACGTCGTCCTCGCGGAGCGCAAGCCCGGCCGGGTCGCGATCCGCGAGGGCTTGTCCGAGGGCGACCGGGTCGTCGTCGCCGGCGCGCATTCGCTGCAGGACGGCCAAGCCGTCCGCGTCGCCGATGGAAGGATCTGAGCCCGTGCATTCGCAGCCCGACCGAGACGCCGTCGAGGACCACGGCGCATCCGGCCATGCCGCGCCCGCGGGAGGATTCAACCTCTCCGACTGGGCGCTCGGCCATCGCTCCTTCGTGTGGTTCCTGATGCTGGTCAGCCTCGCCGCGGGCGTGATGGCCTATCGCGGCCTCGGCCGCGAGGAGGACCCGCCCTTCGCGATCAAGACGATGGTCGTACAGGCGAGCTGGCCCGGTGCGACGATCAAGGACACGCTCGAACAGGTCACCGACCGGATCGAGAAGGAGGTCCAGCAGGTCGCCGGCCTCGACTACGTCAAGAGCTACACCACGCCGGGGCAGACGACCGTCTTCGTGCAGTTCCGCGACACCACGAAGCCGACCGAGATCCAGCCGGCCTTCTACCAGGTCCGCAAGCGGCTCGGCGATATCAAGAACACCTTTCCCGAGGGCGTCCAAGGTCCCGGCTTCAACGACGAGTTCGGCGACGTCTACGGCAACGTCTATGCCTTCACCGCCGACGGGCTGACCCACCGCCAGTTGCGCGACTACGTCGAGGACGTGCGTACCGAGATCCTGAAGGTGCCCAACATCGGCAAGACCCAACTCCTCGGTGTGCAGGGCGAGACGATCAACCTCGACTTCTCGACGCGCAAGCTCGCCGGCTTCGGCATCGACATTCAGGCGCTCGTCAAGGCCATCCAGGCGCAGAACGCGGTCACCGCCTCGGGCGTGGTCCAGGCCGGGCCGGAGCGGGTCAGCCTGCGCGTCAGCGGCCAGTTCGCCTCGGAAGACGCGCTGCGCGACGTCAACCTGCGCTTCAACGACCGCTTCTTCCGGCTCGCGGACGTGGCCGAGATCGCGCGCGGCTACGAGGATCCGCCCGCGCCGATGTTCCGGGTGAACGGGCAGCCGGCCATCGGGCTCGCCATCGCCATGCGCCCGAACGCCAACCTGCTGCATTTCGGCGAGGACCTGAAGGAGCGGATGCGGACGATCGAGGGCAGGCTCCCGATCGGCGTCGGCATCCACCTCGTCTCGGATCAGCCCAAGGTGGTCGAGGAGGCAGTCGGCAGCTTCACCAAGGCGCTGGTCGAGGCCGTGGTGATCGTGCTCGTCGTCAGCTTCGTCAGCCTCGGCCTGCGCGCGGGCCTCGTCGTGGCCGTCTCGATCCCGCTCGTGCTCGCGATCGTGTTCGTGGTGATGCAGACGATGGGCATGACGCTCCAGCGCATCTCGCTCGGCGCGCTGGTCATCGCGCTCGGCCTCCTCGTCGACGACGCGATGATCACCGTCGAGATGATGGTCGCCCGTCTCGAACTCGGCGACAACCTCAAGAAGGCCGCGACCTTCGCCTACACCTCGACCGCCTTTCCGATGCTGACGGGCACGCTCGTCACCGTGGCGGGCTTCCTGCCGATCGGCTTCAACGGCTCGGCGGCGGGCGAGTACACGTTCTCGCTCTTCGTGGTGATCGCCGCCTCGCTCCTCGTCTCCTGGGTCGTCGCCGTCCTGTTCGCGCCTCTGCTCGGGGTGGCGCTCCTGCCGAAGACGATGAAGCAGCATGCCGGGAAGCACGGGATCCTCACCCGCACCTTCCTCGCGATCCTCACGGTCGCGATGCGCTTCCGGTGGACGACCGTGGCGCTCACCGTCGCCCTGCTCGCCGCCGCCTTCGTCGGCATGGGCCACGTCCAGCAGCAGTTCTTCCCGTCCTCCGATAGGGCCGAACTCCTCGTCGACCTGACCCTGCCGCAGAACGCCACCATCGCCGAGACCAGGAGCCAGGTCGAGCAGTTCGAGGGCGCGCTCAAGGGCGATCCCGACATCGAGCGCTGGTCCTCCTATGTCGGCCAGGGCGCGGTGCGCTTCTACCTGCCGCTCGACCAGCAACTCGTGAACGCGTTCTTCGGACAGATCGTGATCGTGACCAAGTCGCTCGAGGCGCGGGACAAGGTCATCGGGCGCCTGCGGACCGTCGCGCGCCGCGAATTCGTCGGCACCGACGTGATGGTGGAACCCCTGACCCTCGGTCCGCCGGTCGGGCGGCCGATCCAGTACCGGCTGAGCGGGCCGAACATCCAGGAGGTGCGCCGCCTCGGCCTCAAGCTCGCCGACGTGGTCGCACAGGACAAGCACGTCGTCGTGCCGACCTTCGACTGGAACGAGCCCGGCAAGGTGCTGCGCGTCGAGATCCTGCAGGACAAGGCGCGCCAGCTCGGCGTGACGAGCCAGGACATCGCCGGCATCCTCAACAACGTTGTCGGCGGCCAGACGATCACGCAGGTGCGCGACTCGATCTACCTCGTGAACGTCGTGAGCCGCGCCAGCGCCATCGAGCGGCAATCGCTCGATACCCTGCAGAGCCTGCAAGTGGCCCTTTCCAACGGCTCGGTCGTGCCGCTGCTCGCCTTCGCCAAGATCAAGTACGATCTCGAGCAGCCGATCGTCTGGCGTCGCGATCGGCTGCCGACCCTGACCGTGCGCGCCACGATCAAGGATGCGACGCAGCCGGCAACGATCGTCGCCGCGATCCAGCCCGGGATCGACGCCTTCGTGAAGGACCTGCCCGAGGGCTACACGCTGGCCACCGGCGGCGCCGTCGAGGAGGCTGGCAAGGGCCAGGGACCGATCGCGGCAGTGGTGCCGGTGATGCTGTTCGCCATGGCGACGCTGCTGATGGTGCAACTCCAGAGCTTCCAGAAGCTGTTCCTGGTCTTCGCCGTCGCCCCGCTCGGGCTGATCGGCGTGGTGCCGGCCCTGCTGCTGTTCGACAAGCCGATGGGCTTCGTGGCGATCCTCGGTATCCTGGCGCTGATCGGCATCATCATCCGCAACGCGCTGATCCTGGTCAGCCAGATCGAGGAATCGGAAGGGGAGGGCCTCGAGCCCTGGGACGCGGTTGTGGAGGCGACGCGCCACCGCATGCGCCCGATCCTGCTCACGGCGGCCGCGGCGAGTCTCGGCCTCGTCCCGATCGCCCGCGAGGTGTTCTGGGGGCCGATGGCCTACGCGATGATCGGCGGCATCCTCGCCGCGACCATCCTGACGCTGTTCTTCCTGCCGGCCCTCTATGTCGGCTGGTACCGGATCAGACCTCCGGGGCGGGCAGCGTGACGCCGCCGGAGCCTGGCCCATATCCGGTCGCGAGACTCCCGGCATCTGCGTCGGCGCGCAGAGCTTTGCGAAGACGCCAGGATCGGCCGGTCGGTCGCCGTCCAGGCCGCAGGCGCGCACCAGCATCGTGAACCGCCGCGCCGGAGAAGCGACGCGAACTGCCTCGGTATCCTGCCGGATTCAAGCGAGGTCGGCCGTCGCGCGGGCTGCAGCGTCGTGGCAAGCTGCACCAGAATCCAGGCCAACTGCTTCGGAGAGGCGACGGATTCTGCTCTGGCGACCTCCGAGTTCGTCGATCCGGTCCGCAACAGCCATTTGCGGGGCGTGCGCCGAGCCGGCACTGGCCGCCGAGGTCGACGCGTGGCTAGACCGGGCGCGTGAACTGGACAGGCTGAGGATGGGGCACCAGGCGCGGACCGGCGTGGCGACGAGACGCCGGACGGGATGGCCGCTTCACGTACCCCGGTCGAGCGCCTTCGCCGCGAGTGTCATGGCGCAGAGAACGAAGCGGCCGCCTTGAGGCGGCCGTGTCGCGTTCGTGGTAACGGGGGCTTGCCCGTTGATTGACGGTTAGGGTTCGGCACGATCACGGCTGATCGCAGTCACGCTCGGATGCATTCTTTCCCTCCGAGAGCGTTCGTGTTTTGACAGGTCGAACCCGGAGCATCGATGTGGACGCCAATTCTCGAAGCCGACCGAAGCCATACCGCGGCACTGGTCTCCAACCCGTGACCACACGCAAGCCGAAGAGCGCTCCGGCGGTGCGGGGCGATGTCGTCGAGCACGCTGGCGCCGCGCACGAGGTCGCCAAGCCCTCGATGTTGGCGCCGAACGAGATCACCATCCTGGCGGAAACCTTCCGCCTCCTGGGCGACCCGTCCCGCTTGAAGATCCTGCTGTGCTGTCTGCAGGATTCCATGTCAGTGGGCGAGATCGCGGAGCGGCTCGATCTCTCGCTGTCCCTCGTCAGCCACCACTTACGGCTCCTTCGCGGGGCGCGCCTCGTCAAGGGCGTGCGCAACTCGAAGCAGATCTTCTACGAGATCGCCGACCAGCACGTCAGTCAGATGTTGTCGGACATGGCCACGCACATCGCGGAGGACCAAGCCGACGACTGAGCGCTTGCCGTTGGAATAAGCGTAGGATCGTAAAATAGATTTATAAACAATAAGTTAGAGTCAATTTCCTGCCTCAGGCTGACCCAGGCAGCCGGCGCTGCGCAGGCGGTGACCGGGCACTCAAGCAAACACTTGAATATGTGTTCAATCGTGATATCGATCGTCCTGAAACCCGCGCGACGCTTCGGATGCGCGCGTGCGTCAAACGGCGAGCATGGAGATCGATATGACCACAGGACTCAGAGGGACGGCCTCGGTGACTGATGAACGGCTCGGCTTCCGCGTGGCAGGCATGGACTGCGCGAGCTGTGTCGGAAAGATCGAGACGGCGCTGGGGCGGATGGCGGGGCTCTCCAACGTGAGCGTCAAATTCTCCTCGGAGACGCTCTCCCTCTCCCGCGATCCCGCCGGCAAGACGACGGCGGAGGACGTCGCCAAAAAGATCCGATCCCTGGGCTTCGACGTCGATGTATTGCCCGCCTCGGCTGTATTGGCGGCGACGCAACCGTCCGGCCCGCGCGCCTCTCATGACGCACACGCGCATTCCGGCTGCTCCGGCGACCACGAGCATGACCATGGGCACGACCACGCCGACCACGCCGACCACGCTTGCGGCGGCCACGATCATGGCCACGGCGCCGCAGCGCATGGCAAGGGGCCGAGCGTACCCCCGGCATCCCCCCCGAACGTCTCGATGCGGGTCGAGGGCATGGATTGCGCGAGCTGCGTGGGGAAGATCGAGACGGCGCTGGCGCGCATTGCGGGCGTCTCCGACGTCCGGGTGAACTTCACCACCGAGACGCTCGAACTGACGCTCGCCGAAGGCTCGGGCACGCGGGTCGGCGACATCGAGAAGATGATCCGGAGCCTCGGCTTCGGCGTCTCCAGCACACGGCATCTGTCGGCCTCGTCCGGCCCGGCGGCCGAAGCGGCGCCCGCGCCCGCCATGCGCAGCCAGCGCTGGTGGCAGACGCGGAAAGGCAAGCACGTCGTCGGCCTCGGCGTCCTGATGGGCGCGGCCTACGGCATCGCGCAATTCTTTCCCGCTCACGCCGAATGGATCTTCGCCGCGGCGGTGCTCGCCGGCGTCGTGCCGTTCGCGCGCAAGGCCTTCGCGCTGGCGATGTCCGGCTCGCCGTTCTCGATCGAGACGCTGATGTGCGTGGCCTCGGTCGGCGCCCTCGTGATCGGCGAGGCCGAGGAGGCGGCCGCGGTCGTGTTCCTGTTCGCGGTCGGCGAACTCCTGGAGAGCGTGGCGGCCGGCCGGGCCCGCGCCGGGATCAAGGCGCTGGCCTCGCTGGTGCCAAAGACCGCCCTCCTGCTCGACGCGCAGGGCGGACAGCGCAGCGTTCCCGCGGCCGTCCTTCGCGTGGACGACCGCGTCCTCGTGCGTCCGGGCGACCGGGTGCCCGCCGACGGCATGATCGTGCAGGGCACGTCGAGCCTCGACGAGTCGCCCGTGACCGGCGAGTCCGTGCCCCGGCCGAAGTCCATCGGGGAGAGCGTGTTCGCGGGATCAATCAACGTCGACGGCGTCCTCCAGGTGCGCGTGGAGAAGACCGCGGCCGACAACACGATCGCGCGGATCATCCAACTCGTGGAGCAGGCGCAGTCCTCCAAGGCACCGACCGCCCGGTTCATCGAACAGTTCAGCCGCTACTACACCCCGGCGGTCATGCTCATCGCCGTGCTGGTCGTGGCGGTCCCGCCTCTGGCGATGGGCGGGGATTGGGGAGCTTGGCTCTACCGTGGTCTCGCCCTGCTCCTGATCGCCTGTCCCTGCGCGCTCGTGCTGTCGACGCCGGCCGCCATCGCCTCGGGGCTTGCCGTGGGAACGCGCCGCGGCCTGCTGATCAAGGGTGGCAATGCGCTCGAGACCATCGGCCGGGTGCGTGCCGTCGCGTTCGACAAGACGGGCACACTGACCGAGGGCAGGCCGCGCGTGACCGACGTCGTCGCCTTCCCGGACGGCGGCGAGAACGAGGTGATCGCCCTGGCCGCGGCCGTCGAGTCCGGCTCGAGCCATCCGCTCGCCAAGGCGATCGTCGGTCGGGCCGAATCCACGGGCATCGTCGTCCCGTCCGCCGCCGACGCTTCCGCGACGCCCGGCAAGGGGGTGCATGCCACGGTCGCCGGCCGCCGTCTGGCCGTCGGGTCGCCCGCCTACGCGGCTCAGGCTGCCGATATGTCGCCTGAACACCGCAGGCATATCGAGGCTCTGGAGGATGGGGGCAGGACCGTCGCGGTTCTCTTCGATGAGCGGGCCCGCGAAGTTCTCGGCCTGCTGGCGTTGCGGGACGAGCCCCGCCGGGACGCGCGCGAGGCGGTTGCCCAACTCAAGGCGATGGGCATCCACTCGGTCATGCTGACCGGCGACAATCGCCGCACCGCCCAGGCGATTGCGGGTACGCTCGGCATCGAGTGGAAGGCCGAACTCCTGCCCCAGGACAAGCTGAGCCTGATCGAGGAGATGAAGCGGCGCGCCAAGGTGGCCATGGTCGGCGACGGCATCAACGACGCGCCGGCGCTGGCGACGGCGGATGTCGGCATCGCCATGGGCGGCGGCACGGATGTCGCGATCGAGACGGCGGATGCGGCGCTGCTGAAGAGCCGCGTCACCGACGTGGCCCATCTCGTCGCGCTGTCGCGTGCCACCATGGCGAACATTCACCAGAACGTCGTCTTCGCGCTCGCGCTCAAGGGTCTGTTCCTCGTCACCAGCGTACTCGGCATCACCGGCCTCTGGGTCGCCGTGCTGGCGGATACGGGAGCGACCGCGATCGTCACGCTGAACGCGCTGCGGCTGCTGCGCTTCAAGGGCGCGGCGGCGACGGACGACGACCGCGACGAGGGCCTGCCGTCTCCGGTGCTGGTCTCGGTCCAGAGCCACTGATCGGCCCCGCCTCCCGGATCGGGAGGGACCCCGACCCCGGGAGGCGGGCGTCCGGAGCCGGTCGCCGCCGGTGTCATGCCAGACCTCGATGAGCCTCTCATCGAGGTCTGGCCGTGCGATGGCGAGACTGATGTGAGCGGTGGCGTTCGAGAGAAGGCGCGCTTGACCTTGCAACGATGGGAAGGGGCATCCCCATCGACGATCAGCCTCGTCCCGAGGCAGGGGGAAGCGACCGATGTCGGCGTCGGAGCAGGTCGTTCGCAGCGCGCTGCCGGCCAAGCGTGTGCGCCCGACCGCGGCCGGAGGCGCCTTCGCGCCATCCGCCACCGCCGGTACGGGTCGGGACTCTTGTGCGTACGGCCGGCACGTGAAGATACCGGATGCGGGGCAGAACCCGTTTCCGGAACTCGATCTCAGCAGCGGCTTGGCGCGCGGCTTCGACAGGAGAGCGCTACCGGTCCGGCTGGGTATCCTCGCCGCTCTTCTGGTCGCCGCGCTGCTCGATTACGGACATGAAGGCCGGGCGGGACACTGGATCGTCCTCCTCGCCTACGGGGCGGCGACCATTGCGGCCGCGGTCGGGACCTATTCCCGATCCAAGCGCGTGGCGACGGCCTTGCCCGTCGCCACAACGGCTTTCGACGCGGCCGTCGCGGTCTATGTCATCGCCGATCACATTGAGCCTGCAGGCTCCCTCGCGCACGCAACCGACTCGATCGCCGCGCTTCCGGCCTACCTCTTCCTGATCCAGACCGGCATGCGCCTGCGGCCGCGCCTGGTCGCGCTGTTCGGCATGCTCGTCCTCTCGGGATGGGCCGCCGTCGCGGCGTTCGCCGTGATGTCTGACGCGCCGCAAGCCCATCAGGCGATGGCGGGCGAATTGCTGCGGCTCATCCCGTTCGCGGCGGCGGCGGGCTTCGTGCTCTACGCGGCTTGGTGGACGAGCCGATCCGCGACCTCGACGCTCCGGGCGTGGCGTGAGCGCGTCCTCCTGGCCCGGTTCCTTCCGGGCGGCGTCGACGATTTCGTCACGCGGGGCGCGGGCCACGCGATCCACGAGCGGCGCGCCACCGTTCTCGCGGTCGACCTCCGGGGCTCCTCCGCGATGGCGCGCGACTATCCGGCGGAGGTCTTCGTGTCCTGGCTCCTCGACATGCGCGGCATCGTCCACGATGCCGTGACGAGCGCGGGCGGAATCGTCGACAAGTACATGGGTGACGGTGTCCTGGCGCTGTTCCTGTCGGGAGACGCGACGAGCCAGGCCGACGCCGCCCTCGCGGCGGTGGACGAGGTCGCATCCGGGATGGAGGCGCTCAACCGCCGCCGCGTCGCCGGGGGGCTGCCGCAGCTGCGCGTCATCGCGAGCCTACATGCCGGGGACTTGCTCGCCGGCGTGTTCGACGACGGCCGGCGTGCCGAGTTCACCGTGCTCGGACCATGCATGAACGACCTCTCGCGGATCGAACGCAGGGCGAAGAGCGCGGGGGCCGACATCGTCGCCTCGCTCGATGTCGTCTCCTCCCTCTCGCCGTCCGTGGTTCTGCGATGGGAAAGCGCGCGGCTCGTTCCACAGTCGCAACAGGGCCGCCTGCCCGAAATCCTGACCCTTCGTCGGAAGCCGTTTCCGGATCCTTCTGTCGGCCAGCAGCCGGCCTAAGGCCGGCTATGTCGGCTGATACCGGATCAGGCCTTCGGGGCGGGCAGCGGAGCTATGCGGGAGATTGGGTGACGACGGTGTGTTGAAGGCGGCGTATCGAGGCGGGTGTCGAAGCCTGCCAGAACCTCTCAGCGAGAGCGATACGCCATGGAGACACCTACCAACATCGTCCG
>NZ_JBNHES010000007.1:0-214065 GCF_050591105.1 Methylobacterium endophyticum | reverse complement strand
CAACGAGAGCTGGCGCTTCAAGAACCGCGCCTGAGGCCAGAACCTACGACGCCAAAGCTGGGCTTCGGATCAGCTCAGCCGCACCGTGCCGAGCTTGCGAAGGGGTCCCCATTGCACGCCGATCCTGGGTCCCGTTCCAACGCTTTTTGACAACCGAAGACGATCTGGATCAGCTTCCGGAAGCCGCCGGACGTGTCACCGAACGCCAGCGCCAGGCCAGTGGCGATAATGATGATGACGGCGACGATCTTGGCGACCGGCCCTTCGATGGATTCGAGGATTTTCTGGAGCGGTGCTTCCCACGGCATGGACGAGCCGGAGGCATGGGCGGCGGGAACGAGGACGAGGTTGATGTAGGTGAAGGCGGCGGCCGTCGCGGCATAGCGGCGAACGCGCATAGTGGTGCGGATCATGTTGGCGCTCCTGTGCGGTCAAGGGTTGCGGGGGTGATGGCGTAGTCGCCGTCCGGGCCGAGCCCTTCGACACGGGCGAGTTCGGCGAGCCGGCGCGCGGAGCCGCGGCCGGAGAGGACGGCAACGAGATCGATGGTCTCGGCGATCAGGGCGCGCGGGACCGTGACGACGGCCTCCTGGATGAGTTGTTCAAGGCGGCGCAGCGCGCCGATGCCGCTCCCGGCGTGGATCGTGCCGATGCCGCCGGGGTGCCCGGTTCCCCATGCTTTCAGGAGATCGAGAGCTTCAGAGCCGCGCACCTCGCCGATGGGAATGCGATCGGGGCGCAGGCGTAGCGAAGAGCGGACCAGCTCCGAGAGCGTGGCCACTCCATCCTTGGTCCGCATGGCGACAAGATTGGGCGCGGCGCACTGAAGCTCGCGGGTATCCTCGATGATGACGACGCGATCCGCCGTCTTGGCGATCTCGGCCAGAAGCGCATTGGTCAGCGTGGTTTTGCCAGTGGAGGTGCCGCCCGCGACAAGGATATTGGCGCGCGCCATCACGGCTGCGCGTAGCGTCGCCGCCTGGTCGGCGAACATGATTCCGGCGGCCACATAATCGTCGAGCGTGAAGATTGCGACGGCGGGCTTGCGGATGGCGAAGGTCGGTGCGGCGACAACGGGTGGCAGCAAGCCCTCGAACCGCTCTCCCGTCTCAGGAAGCTCGGCCGAGACTCGCGGGCTGCGCGGATGCACCTCGACGCCGACATGGTGAGCAACCAGCCGCACGATGCGCTCGCCATCGGCGGGCGACAGCGTCTCACCCGTATCGGCCAGCCCTTCGGAGAGGCGATCTACCCAGAGACGGCCGTCCGGGTTCAGCATGATTTCGACGACGACCGGGTCTTCGAGAAGATGGGTGATGGTCGAGCCGAGCGCGGTGCGAAGCATGCGCGCACCGCGCGCGAACGCCTCCGGCTTCTGGCTGATATTGGTCATTCCTGCCCCGCTTCCTGACGGGGCTGGAAAAGAGGGTCCCCGGATCGGGGTGATTAAAAGAGCCGCGAATTGAGCCGATTCAACAAGTATCGACCGTCGTAGCAGCGTGGCGTGCAAATACAGGAGAACGGCGGTCGGACGATGCTATTGATCCACGCGCGCTGAAGCCTATGGATCGCTCTCTGTCGCGTTCGGCGGCGACTCGCCGACATCTTCAACGATCTCCTGCCGAAGTTTCGGTCCCTGAGCCAAGCGCCGTCCAAGGGCCGCGATGAACGCCTCGTAGCGCTTCCCGACCATGGCGCGCGCTGCCTGGGCTGCGGGCTCGGGCAGCGCCGGCGTCGTGTTGAGCCAGAACCGGATGAATACGGCCATGGTCTCGACGGAGATCCCGATGTCGCGCTCCATGCGGTTGAGACGGCGATCGATCTGGTCGAGGCGTTTGGCGATCACTGCTTCACGCCGCTCCGCGTCGTCCGGCGACAGGAAGGACGCGATGGCGGCCTCGGCGATCAGGGAGAGCGGTTGTTCGCGACGGCCTGCATAGTCCGATAGCGTCGCCATGATGTCGGGGTCGAGATAGACGGAAATCGGCACCTTCTTCTTGCGTCCGGGCATGGTGCTACAACTCCATGCCGTCATTGGGATCGAGCGAGACCTGGCGGGCAACGCCGCGCATGACGCGGGTCAGCCGCTGGTTGCGCGCGGCTGCGTCCTCTGTGTCGTCAGGCAAATCGATCTCAAACTCATTGTCGATCGGCGCCTTCTTTTCGATGGGGTTCACCCGGTTGAGTTCGGGCTGATGCCGACGCTCGGACTCGGTGGAATCCTCTTCATCGTCACTGCTCGTCGTTGGCGCAGCGTTTTCGGTCATCTCCGGGCGCGCGGGGATCGGCAGCTTGCTCCAATCGTCGGGCCGACCTTCAGCAGGCCGCGCCAGTCCCGGCGGTGACATGATGCGTTCCTTGAAGCGGGCATCTTCATAGTAGCGCGCCTTCTTCGCCCGGATCGGCGGCGTCCCGGCGACCATGACGATCTCGTCGCTCGGCGGGAGCTGCATGATCTCGCCTGGTGTCAGGAGCTGTCGCGCGGTCTCCGAGCGCGACACCATTAAATGGCCGAGCCAGGGCGAGAGCCGATGCCCGGCGTAATTCTTCATCGCCTTCATCTCTGTCGCGGTTCCGAGCGCGTCGCTGACCCGCTTCGCGGTCCTTTCGTCGTTCGTCGCAAAGGAAACGCGCACATGGCAGTTGTCGAGGATCGAATTGTTCGGGCCGTAAGCCTTCTCGATCTGGTTTAGCGATTGAGCGATCAGAAAGCTTTTGAGGCCGTAGCCCGCCATGAAAGCCAGCGCGGACTCGAAGAAATCGAGGCGGCCGAGGGCGGGAAACTCGTCGAGCATGAGCAGCAGGCGATGCCGCCCGGCCTTCGCTTGCAGATCCTCGGTGAGACGGCGACCGACCTGATTGAGGATCAGGCGTATCAGCGGTTTGGTGCGGTTGATGTCGGACGGCGGCACGACAAGGTAGAGCGTGGTCGGGAGCTTGCCGCCCACCATGTCGCTGATCCGCCAGTCGCAGCGCCGCGTCACCTCGGCGACGACAGGATCGCGGTAGAGGCCGAGAAACGACATGGCGGTGGAGAGCACGCCCGAGCGTTCGTTGTCCGATTTGTTGAGTAGTTCGCGCGCGGCGCTGGCGATGACGGGGTGCGGCCCTGCCTCGCCGAGGTGGCTGGTCTTCATCATCGCGGCAAGCGTCGACTCGATCGGGCGCTTCGGATCGGACAGGAAAGCGGCGACGCCGGCCAATGTCTTGTCGTCTTCGGCGTAGAGGACATGCAGGATGGCGCCGACCAGCAGGGCATGACTGGTCTTCTCCCAATGGTTCCGCTTTTCGAGCGAGCCTTCGGGATCGACCAGGATGTCGGCGATGTTCTGAACGTCGCGGACTTCCCATTCGCCGCGGCGCACCTCGAGCAGCGGATTGTAGGCCGACGATTTGGGGTTGGTCGGGTCGAACAGCAGAACGCGGCCGTGCCGGGCGCGAAAACCGGCCGTGAGCTGCCAGTTTTCCCCTTTGATGTCGTGGACGATGGCCGAGCCCGGCCAGGTCAACAGGGACGGCACAACCAGGCCGACGCCCTTGCCCGATCGGGTCGGGGCGAAGCAAAGCACATGCTCGGGGCCGTCATGACGGAGATAGTCGCGGTCATAGCGGCCGAGCACGACACCGTCGGGACTGAGCAGGCCCGCGGCTTTCACCTCGTCCTTTCCGGCCCAGCGGGCGGAGCCGTAGGTCGCTGCGCTTTTCGCTTCGCGGGCGCGCCAGACCGACATGCCGATGGCGACGGCTATGGCGATGAAGCCGCCCGACGCCGAGATCATCCCACCCTTGGCGAAGACCTCCGGCGCGTAGGCGTCGTAGAAATACCACCACCAGAAGAACGCCGGCGGATAGTAGATCGGTAGGCCGAACAGGGAAAACCAGGGCGCGCCGAGCTGCGCCTGAAAGCCGAGGCTCCATGCGACATATTGCGTCGCCGCCCAGGTGGTGAGCAGCACGATGAGGAAGACGATGGCGATCTGGCCCCACAGGATTTTGGTCGCGGACATTGCTGCGGTCCTTTCTTCTTAGGTGATTAGAGGCCGAGCCCCCGCTTGCGGCCGAAGCTCCAGTCGATACCGCCGTCGCCTCGGGCGACCCCGGAGACGTGCTTGCCGAGCTGGCTTTCGAGGGACGGCGACCAGGGCACGAGCTGGAAGCCGAGGCCGTCATCGATCATCGCGAAGCGGCCGGATGCGAGCGTCATGCGCTGGCGATAGGTGCCGGCGACATATTCGCCATTGCCGGCCGCTTTGAACGGCTGGCCTGTCTCCTTCGCCAGCCGGTCGGCAACAGCGCCCACCTCGCGGCGGCGAAGCGTCTCGATCAGGTTGCGGCTGAAGATGACGCGGCGGCCTTGCTGCTCGGCGAGACCTTCGTGGACCAGATGCTCCGCCCGTTGTCGCATCGCGTGCCGCACCTCGGCGCCGAAGCCGCCCTCCGACATGGCGACGGGTTCGCGGGAGATGGATTGCCGGTCGAGCCAGGTCGCGCCCGAGGCGTTCACCTGATGCTGGAGATCGAGATCGGAGCGGACCGCGAGCGCGACGCGGCGTTCGCCGCGAGCATCTTCGAAGGTGCGCAGCTCGACGATCGAGCCCGGCGCGCTGTCCCCCGCCGCATCGAGATGCGGCAAGCGGATGTGGTGGGTCCGGCCATCGACGCCGTCGACCACGGCGTAGGCCGTTCCCTTCAGCTCGTCATCGAGGCCGCGCTCGACCAGACGGCCGATGACCGGCACATCGAGGCTTTCCCCTGCCAGGACGTAGTTGCCCGAGCCGCGGTCGATACCGCGTTCGGTGAGTGCGCGGTGCATGCGCTTGATGATGTCGCCGCGTTCGCCGAGCTGGCGCAGCGTCACCTCAGCCTGATCGTCGATCATCCACTGGCCAGGTCCGACTTCACTGGCGAGGCCGAGGGCTGCGAGTTTGCGCAGGCGGCCCACTTTCTCGACGGCGTAGGCGTCGGGCTGGCGGCCGACCTCCGGGGCGACATCGATGACGCCGATCTTTCCAGCGTCGCGGACAAGCTGCCGATCAAGCTGTGTCCAGCGCTCCGCCTCGATCTGGCGTTCGAGCGTGCGGCGAATATCGAGATCCGTGCGCGGGCCAAGCTCCTGTGTGATGAGGTCACGCGCGCGATCACGCATGCCCTCCTTGATGTAGTCGCGCGAGATCACGAGGTCCTGGCCGTCGTCGCGGACGCCGCGCACGATCAGATGGACGTGAGGATGCTCGGTGTTCCAGTGATCGACCGCGACCCAATCGAGCCGCGTGTCCAGATCCCTTTCCATCTGGCCGACAAGATCGCGGGTGAAGGACTTGAGGTCCGACATCTCCACGGCGTCGTCCGGTGAGACGATGAAGCGGAAATGATGGCGATCATCCTCGCATCGCCCGGCGAAGGCGCGGCCATCAGCTTCCTCCGTTCCCGGCCCGAACAGCCGGGCCTTTTCTCCGTCACGGGTCACGCCATCGCGGCGGAGATAATCGAGATGCGTGCCAAGCGGCGCGGTGCGGCCGGAGTGCCGCACGACGCGGGCCTTGATGACTGCGCCGCGCGTGCGCGCGGTGATGAGGCGGTTCGCCTGGATGCTGGCGCGCTGGCCGCGGCCGAAGCGCGAGCGATTGGCGGCAACGACGCGCCCGGAGCGCGAGACGCAGCCGCCCGCCTTCTTCGCAGCGGCCAGCGCCTGCGCGATGAAGGGCCGAGCCGACTGCGCGCGGGTTGACCGGATGCGCCCAGGCCGAACACGAAACTCGTGGTCATCGGCCATGACGCGAGGCCGCAATGTGCGAAAAATCGCGCTGATACAGGCAATTGGGCGTCAGGCGCACATTGCCGATGAGCACGGCAATGTGCGGAGCGCGCCAAAATATCCTGCAAAAACAACCGCCCGACCGCCGCGCAATGTGCGGCCTTTTATCCTGCCATCGTGCGGTTGTGATGCCTGCCTCTCCCCCTTGTGCCCTCCATGTCACGCAGGAATGCGACAGACTGCGACGGGTGCTTCCGCAGCTCATCGGGGCGCTCCACCGTCAGAGCGGGCGACAACGATAGCGGCGTTCGAGTCTTCGGCGGTATCGAGAGCGCGTGCCGCGATGGAGGAGCGGCTATCGTTCGACCGTGCGTTTTCCGATGGCGATGTTGCCGAACGAGCGTCGGCGGAACGCACGACGAAGAGCGGCGCTTCCCGCCAATCCGGCGGCGGTGGCGGCGCAACCGATGGCGCGCTCGCCGGCGATGTCGTGCCTAGCTGCGGAGCCAGCAGCGCGATGTAGGCGCGCGTTTCGGCGGGCAGGGCGCGGCCGGTCTGGACGTATTCGTCGTAGCGGCTAGGCCCCGCATTGTAGGCGCCGAGCATTGCGGGGATCGTGCGATAGCGGTCGAACATTTCGCGCAGGTAGGCAGCGCCTGCGAGGATGTTGTCGCGCGGGTCGTAGGGATCACGCCCGAGCCCATAGCGAACGCGAAGCGCGGCCCAGGTATCGGGCATGACCTGCATCAGCCCGAGCGCGCCAGCCGACGATACCGCGCGCACATCGCCGGCGCTTTCGGCGCGTTTGACGGCGACGATCCAGTGTTCGGGAATGCCGAAGCGCTGCGAGGCTTCGGTGACGAAGGCGGCGTGCGGATCGCCAGCGACCGTGCGCGCTGCCGACACAGACTGGGCAAGAGCGGCGTCCGTTGCACCTGCTGCGAGGGCCAGGCCGGAAAGGAGAAGGAAGACCATGCGCCGGACGGCGTAATGCCGCCCGCGCGCTTCCCGATGGCTTATCGCCGGACGTGGACCGGACATCGGTCAGTCCTTCCCGGCGCGGTCGCGCGGGCGCGACCAGTGCAGCGACCAGGCGTTCCCGGCGTCATCGTCGCGGAACAGATTGGCGCGGATCGGCTGCGGCAGCGCAGGGTCGTCGATCAGTACGGCAACGTATTCGCCCGCGCGCTCGCCGGTGCGTTTCCAGCCCGCGCCGATTTCGGGGCCGACTTCGGCTTTGCCATCGTCGCTGGCGTGAACGCGGTAATCCGGCGCGTTCTCGGCATCGGAGGGCTCTGCCGGCACGATGACGACATCGCGGAAGAGCGTGAACGTCTCCAGCTTGCCGGCGAAGCCCGTGTCCTGGCGCGTGAATTGACCAATCTGAGGCATGATGACTTCCCTTTGCGGCGACGTTGGGAAAGCCATCGGTGGGCGCCGCCCCCGCCGATGGCGAGGTGTTCATCGCGTCGGTGCGCGCCATTCGAAGCGGCCCGTTCCGTCCTCGTCGGTCCACAGGGGGACGGCGCGGCCGATGATCTGGTCGGTGGAGGTCAGGCCGAAATAGCGACCGTCTAGGCTGTCGCGGACCTGCCAGTTCATGAGGAAGACTTCGCCGGTCGGGATACGGCGGCAGCCCTGCCAGATCGGCAGGTCGCGCCCTGCGCGATCACGCGGCAGCGCATCGCCCATCTCGACGCCGTCGATCGTGACGGAGAGGTTCGAGCGGCAAACGGTCTGCCCGGAAACGCCGAAAATGCGCTTCAGCAGCGGGACGCCTTTGGGAAGATAGCCGCGTTCGGCCATAAAGGTCGCGAGCGGCTCGGGCGCATCGACGGCAACGAGATCGGTGACGTCGAACGGGCCATCGACGTCGATCGTGTAGAAGCCGATGGGGGCGCTCGCCGATGCGTTCCACAGGAGCTTGATCGGCATCGGGGTGAGCGCCGGATAGCTGATGCCCGCGGTCGCGAGAGCCATGACGAGGAAGAGACCGGCGCGCGTCACGACCGCGTCCTCCGGCGCAGGAGGAAGGCGCGATGCTGGTCGAGCGTATAGGGGCGCGGCTGATGTCCAGCCGCCATCCGATTGTGGACGTGACGCCAGTGTTCCGGCGAAACGGCGTCCGCCTCGATGCCGATCGCTTCGATGGCATCGACGTGGCGCAGCACGTCTTCGACCTTCGGCCATCCGTCGATCCTGAGCAGGATTTCACCGCCCGGCCGGACGAAAGGCAGCGTCTGGTAGGGCTCTCCGGGCTCGACTCCGCGCACGATGTCGATGCGCGAGATGATCGTGCCGAAGTCGTTGGCCGCCCATCGCACGAACGCGAATACGGTGTTCGGACGGAAGGAGACGACACGCCGGCGGCGGTCGAGGATCTGTTCATGCGCCTCACGGCCGAACCTGATCCAGTATTCGATCTTCTTCTCGATCCACGTCAGTTCGACGTGGGTCATGCTGTCATTGGGGAGCGCTGACGGCAGCGGGCCGCCGCGCATGCGGGGAGCCGCAGTGCCGGTCATGTGGTGTCTCCTGGTGTCGAGGGGAATTCACGCGCGAGCAGCTCGCGCAGCATGTCGGCGACGGTGACGCCGCGCCCGAAGGCGGCGATCTTGATCCGGCCGCGCAGTTCGGGCGTCACATCGATGGTGAGCCTGGCGGTGAACGCAGCGACGTCAGCGGCGCGTGGTGCGTCGTCCGCAGCCTTGATCCATTGGTCGGGATCGGCGGGGCGTGCGGCGAAGCCGCGACGGGGGGATCGTTCGTTCATTGTGCGCCCCCGTCGATCCGCAGACGCAGGAGTTCATCGGCGAAGGCCGCGATCTCGCGTGCGGCCGATGTCGCATCGGCGAGTTCGGCGACCAGGCGGCCGGTCTGCGCGGCGGCGGCGAAGGCGATACGTTGGCCGATGGTGGTGGCGAGCAACGGTGGATCGTGATCGGCCAGGGTCTCGGCGGTCTCGCGGGCCAGGACGGTGCGCGCACCGCAGCGATTGAGCACGAAGCGGGCGACCAGTTCCGGGCGATAGACGCGGGCTTCGCGGAGCAGCGCCAGCATCTCGGCCGATGCCCAGCCGTCGAGCGGCGACGGCTGCGCCGGGATCAGCACGAGGTCGGCGGCGAGCAGCGCCGAGCGCATGAGGGCTGCGACACGCGGCGGGCCGTCGATGACGACATGGTCGACATCGCGGGCCAGTTCCGGCGCTTCGCGGTGGAGCGTGTCGCGCGCCAGGCCGACGACGCCGAACCGGCGCGGCAGGCCCTCATGGCTGCGCTGCTCAGACCAGTCGAGGGCCGAGCCCTGTGGGTCCGCGTCGATCAGGGTGACGCGCTGACCGCGCCCGGCGAGTTCGCCGGCAAGGTTGAGCGCCAGCGTCGTCTTGCCGACACCGCCTTTCTGGTTGAGGAACGCGACGATCATCGCGCACCTCCAGGCCGATCGAGGAGCGGAAGCTGATCGGGGGAAGCCGGTTCGCTCTCTTTCCGGCCCGTCTGAGCTGCTGGAGCACCCTTGAGCGGTGATTTGCCGGCGGCGCGGAGGTTCGCTGCGGCGGTACGGATGAGGTTTTCCACATCGCGCGCGCGCTCTTCAAAGTTAGATTCTTGGTTAGACTCTAAGTTAAGGGCGCGAATCCGCCCACGATTTCCAGACGTTAAAGCCGGACTGGGTTCCTGATGGCACGAGCCTCGGGTTCCCGATGGCACGATAGGTCGGGTTCCCGATAGCACGAGGCCATCCACAGGTTTTCCATAGGCGGCCAGTGGCTCGAAAGCCAGCAGCGTGCGCCCGCCGATTTCCACCTCGAGCGACAGGACGTAGCCGGGCAGTGGTTGGCGCCGCACGATGTCACGCAGTTCGAAGGCGAAGCGCTTGAACGGCGACAGGCTGCCGGATTTGAGGTGGAGGTGGCGTAGGTCGAAACGCCAGCCGCCGCGCTGACGGCCGCCGTGTTTGCGCACGATGCGGTAGAGCCAGCGATCGAGGCCGCCGGTGAGATCGAAATAGGCCGGATCGATGGTGAGGATGAGCGCGTCATCGAGGACGGCCTTGTAGAACCAGTCGGGGACGATCAGCTCGATGCCATCCGGTCGTCCTTGGCGATCCGTGCGCTCCTGCCACTCGTTTATCCACGAGAAGCGGTGACGGCGGCCTTCGGCGGGCTGGCGGATCGACGTCGAGATGGTGGTCGATTGCAGCCGGTCGAGCGCGGCCTTGAGCCGCTGATAGTCGCGCATGGATGTGCCGCGCCCGACATAGGTGAGGATCTCATAGGGTGTCGCCGCCATCAGACGCGAGGTGCGCAGGCCCGCGTCGCGGGCCTCGACGATCTGGCTGGCGGCCCAGATCAGGATGTCGGCGTCCCAGATCGTGGCCATGCCATGATCGGGAACGGCCTCTACCCGGATGGAGACGCCGCCCGCCGAAAAGTTGATCGGCGCTATGCGGTGTGATTTCGAGAGGGAGAAGAAGGGATAGGCCATGAGATCCTGCGCGTCTCGTGGCGCGAAGTCGCCGGGAAGTGCGCGAAACAGGTCGAGCTGCCCACGCTCCGAAGGGTCACGACGACGCACCACCATGAAAGGGACCAGCCACGATCAGCGTGCGTGTCGGCCGGCGATCTGGCCGGTCGGTAGCGTCTGGCGCTTTGCGGGAAGCACGGAGCCGCGCGGATCGGACGTCGAGGTCACGGCGCCGCGCTCGGCCCAGGTCTCCAGATCGTCGACTGAATAGACGACGCGCCCGCCGAGTTTGTGATAGGCCGGACCAGTGCCGTAGGTGCGGTGTTTTTCGAGGGTGCGGGCGGACAGGCTGAGAAATTCAGCGGCTTCCTTGGTCCGCAGGTAGCGTGGCGGGAGCGCGGCGGTATCGGGTCGCATGGGGCGGGCCTCCGTGGGGTTGCTGGGGGCCGCTGGCGATCAGCGGCTGACAGCGACAACGGTGGCGGAGAACCTCCGGCGGGATGGATGGGGGACTTGGGATGGCTAAATTCCCCACCCCTGTCGGTGGCGCAGGCTAGGTGCGCCGACGATGCCGAAGCAGGTGCAGATAGCCGCCATCGATGAGGGCCAATCCGGCTTCGGCGAAGGCGATCACGGCATCCCGCAGCGGCGAGGTCTTCCAAGGGTCAGTATCGATGCGCGCCGCGCCATAGATTGCGATGGCGATGTCGCGATAGGTCGCGCCGTTCATGCGGCCGTCAGCAGCACGAAGTTTGAGGCGAAAGCGGCGGCGCTGCTCGGCGGTCATGCGCGTGTCGCGCAATGGCGGACGCTGGAGCCAGGCGCGCGCGAGGCGTGTCAGCGCATCAATGCGATCGAGGATGTCGTCATCGATGGGGACGACCGCCGCAAGCTGGTCGTGTGCGGATATGCCGGGTAGGAAGAGTAGCTGGAGGTCGTGCTCGGGAAGACCGGCATAGGCTCCTTCAGGGCCATCACGTCCCGCAGCGAACCTGTCGGCGAGGCTGTTTGAGCTGGACGGCAGAAAGCTCGGCCGCGCTGTCAGAAAGAGGACGGCGGGATCGCTCTGCGGCGACCACACCACCTGTTGCTGTAGGGCAGAACGACCTGGTCTTGCAGGGAAATCGCAACCCCCAGCGCTGCTGCCTGTCGTCAGGCAGCGGCTGAGTCTCGGCGCCAGCATCGACCAGTCTGGCGTAATCGTCCTGATAAGGGCGGTATCTGCGAAGGCACTCCCAGGCGAGACCCTCGATCGGAAGTGTATCGAAGAAATCGTAGCTGCGGTCGTCTCGCCAGTTCGATGTATCGGGCCTCATCGCATCAACTCTCCCGCGTGGTGCGCGTAAGTCGAGCGTGTGATTTTTCGGGGCGCGACGAGGGTGTTGGAAGCCCGGAGGAGGGCATTGCGTGATGTCGAAAGGGCATCACGCCGGTTCGCAAACCTCTCAGCGGTGAGCCGGTCGCAGGAGGTGCCGATAGCCAGTGTGTGTCATCCAGCGGGCGCGTTCGAGGTGGCTGTCATGGATGCGGCGGCAGCGTTCGGGTTCACGGGCGGGATCGAGGTCGAACAGCACCCGCACGGCTTCCTCCCAATGCGCGCCGTCAGCGGCCGCATCCAGCAAGCGCATGTATAGTTTGGCGTGCGACTTGTCGTAATCGGTGAGATCTTGCCCCGATGGCGCTAGGTCCTGGAATGGTGCGGTCATGGTGCAGACTCGGCGAATATGCGGTGCCTGTCTATTATCCATGTTTGATCCGAAATGGAGGCAGTGCGAATGATGAGGAACCTGGCTGCCCACAGGTCAGCGTAAGCCTGTAGATCGGTTCGGCTTGTTTCCGCGATCATCGACCAGCAGCACTCCTTGCCCTCGGTCGGTCGACAGGAAGACGATGCCGGCAGCTTCCAAGGCCCTGCGTGCCTGATCGCGCGTCGTCTCGTACACATCGAGCCCGCTTTCGGATTCGAGGCGCTTGAGCGCGGTCAGCGATAGGCGGGCCTTGTCAGCGAGCGTCTCCTGTGTCCAACCCAGCAACGCGCGTGCGGCCCGTGATTGTCGGGCGGTGATCATGCATGATCACCTCCCATCGCAACCGGCGCGCGCTCCAGAACTACGGCTATTTTAGTCGTATTGGCCCGTTTCTGCCAGCTCAAAGAGGTTGCCGAAGGGCCGTGTCGTGCTGGCGCGATTTGCCGATTCGGGCAATCGAGGCGTTGTCGTCAGTGAAGCGAAGGTTCTGCGGGCTGGCTTTTGCAGTAAAGCTGGAGCGCGCGCCTTCGGTGTGACCCGACTATTTGGGGCACGCATCTGCGATCGGGTGCGATTTGAGCAGGAAGGCGGCCCCGACCTCTCGGCCGGGGCCTTGTGACGCCGCCTCAGTCTGCGCGGCGGCCGTTGGGGCGGGACCAGATCAGCGAGTAACCTTCGCCGTCTTCGTCATCGAAGAGGTTGGCGTAGATCGGAGCGTTGAAGCTCGGATCGTCGAGCTTGAGGCCCAGATAGTCGCGGCCCTCGTTGGAGCGCTTGGACCAGGCGGCGCCGATCTCGGCGCGGCCGACCAGGACCCGGTGGCTGGGGGCGTTCTCGCCGCTGGCGCGCAGGTCGGGGACGATGCGCACGCCCTTGGCCTGGACGCTGAGGGTGACGATTTCGCCGCCGAATTCGTTCGAGCCGGTCTTCTTGAAGGTGCCGATGGTCGCCATTGTAAGTCTCCGTTTTCCGTTTCGAGCCCGCACCATTGCGGCCTCGATGGCGATCGACCGGACGGAGGCGAGCGACGACACATCGCTTGCGACCGCAGCAAAGCGGAGGATGGCGCAGGCGCGACTTTGTTGTTTCGCGAGGAATGACGGCGCAGCCGGCAGGGGAAGAAAGTCGGGGCCAGCCGTTGTGGCTTAGGCGCTCGAGGCAAAGCCGTCCTTCGGCCAGATCAGGCCATTGAAGGGGCCGTTTTGGCGCGGGTGCCGGACGGACCGACGGCGGAGACGGCGGCGACCTTCGCATTGGCCCGGGAAGTCCGACCGGCGATCACAGGCGTAGACCTCCCTCGAACAGGCCTGCGCTGCGCATTTCGCCATTCCGCCAGCTCTGACGAAACGCCTCGACGCTGAGGGGCTGCCGGCCACGATGTCGTTGCCGCCCCGACGCGCTCCTTCGTTCCGTGACAGGTGGGCGCAGCCGATGCTTCGCGATGCCGCTTCCCCATCGGGCGACCAGATGGCGTGGAGGGCAAAGGTATATGCCGCTGGATCCCGCCGCGATGGGCGCTGCGGGTTTAGGCGTGGGACACATGCCCGGCAGATGGGTCGGAGGCCGCCATTCCAGTGATGCGCACGAAGGCGACGATGCCGACCGCGATCGCTCCGATGACGGAGAACACGGTCTGCCATGTCTCCGATGGCATGGTGTGTTTCACGATGCCATGGGTGGCATGGAATCCGGCGACGACGGCCGGGGCGACGAAGGCTGCGGCGATGAGCAGGCGTGCCCAGGTCGGACGGACGGTGGCGAGCAGGAATTGGCCGATGCCGAAGGTCAGGCCGGCGGCGACAAAGCCGACGACAATCGCGCCGAGCCAGCCCGCGCCTGTGCCATAGGCCCATGTGCCGGCAGTCACGCCCGCGAAGAACGGAAGAGCGAACACCGCAAGCGTGAAGAGGAGCCAGCAGAGGAAGCCGATGGCGGCGATGCTGAGGAGAATGCCGATGAAGATCATGGTGGTGTCTTTCGTCAAATGTCAGACGGATGCGCCTCCACCACCACCACGGCGCACACGCGAGATTAGCAGAATTCGAGCTGCGGGGGGAGCAGAAGCGTGAAGCGCCCGCCGACTGCGCGACCCGGTTCGCCTCATGAGGCGAAGGGGTCGATTTCGCCGACGATGGCGTTTTCATCGCCATCATATTCCGACGTCGGGGTGACGGAGAGCGTGCCGTCTCCGGCGCGATAGATGACGATGGCCGCCATCAGGGTGGTAGCGAGGCTGAAGGCGAAGGCGTGAGCGGTTTGGAAGGACATCGATCTGGCTCCTGTTTGAGCGGAGGTCCATCCCCCGCTGACAGGCGCCCGAAGAGTTCGGCCGGTGGCCGCAATCACCGTGCAGGCGAAGCCGGAGCGGCGGCACGCTATGCGTAGTCCGACCCTTTACGGGTTGATGGCGTCAGGCCATCGGCTGAACCCAAGGATCAGCGTCTTGAAGCGGGGGTGGTCGTCCGATCAGGAGACCGGATTGTCTGCTTGCCGCGAGGGCTGTTGCCGCCGGCTCGGCTGGCCTCACCTGCGCTGCCGGTGGCCGGATGTCAGCGCCCGGCCTTCCAGGGATCGATGACCGTGACATTCGCGGCCTCGAATGCGCTGTTGTCGCGCGTGGCGACGGCAAAGCCCTTGGCGGCTGCGATCGCCGCGATATAGCCGTCGGGAGTAGGGAAGCCTTTCCCGGCCGTTCGGGCTTTGACGGCGAGATCCGCATAGCGGCGCGCAGCATCGACATCGAACGGGAGGACGCGGTCTGCGAACAGTTCCATCACCCCATCCAGGGCTTCGGTGAGACGCTCCTTGCGCTTGCCCTCGGGGAGCGCGCCGATGCCGAACATCAGCTCGGCGATGGTGACGCTGGAGAGAAAGAGTGTTTCCGCCGCCTGTTCGTCGAGCCATGCGCGCACGGCATCGTCGGGAGCGGGCTTCATCGCCTCCGATACGACATTGGTATCGAGGAGGATCATTCGAAGCTCATCGGCTTGGCGGGCGCCTTGTCACGCGCCTGGTCGAGGGCCTCGACATCCTCATTGGTCAAGCCAAGGCGACGGCTGCGTTCCGCGAGCGCCGTGCCGAGCCGGAGGCGCGTATCGGGGCGGACAGCCATTTCGAGGATGTCGCGCATTTCCGCTTCGGCGCTGCGGCCGTGCTGCGCCGCCCGCACCTTGAGGGCGCGATGCGTCGCGTCGGACAGATTCCTGATCGTGACTGCGGGCATGATAGCGCCTCCTGCAAGTTTGATAGCGATGATGGCATAATATAAGAATTGCTATCATTTTTCAAGGCGGCCGGTCCCGGCGGCGCTCACGCGCCGCCCGAGCCGAACCGATAGACCGGGATACCCATCTTGCGGGCCTTGTCGGCCAGGTTGTCCTGAATGCCCGTGCCGGGGAAGATCACGACCCCGATCGGCACGATGCCGAGCATCTGGTCATTGCGTTTGAACGGTGCGGCCTTGGCGTGCTTCGTCCAGTTCGGCTTGAAGGCGACCTGCGGCACCTTGCGGCTGTCGGCCCAGCGGGAAGCGATCTTTTCGGCGCCTTTCGGCGAGCCGCCATGCAGCAGCACCATGTCGGGGTGCTTGGTATGGATCTGATCGAGCTTGGCCCAGATCTGCTTGTGGTCGGCGGTGTCGCCGCCCGAGAAGGCGATCTTCGGGCCGGCGGGTACGAGTACCTCGGTATCTGCGCGCCTCCTGGCGGCGAGGAAATCCCGGCTGTCGATCAGCGACGCGGTGAGGTTGCGATGGTTGACCCGTGATCCGGTGCGTTGCGACCAGGGTGAGCCGGTGGCGATGAGGTAGCGTCCAGCGGCGGCTTCGCGGAAGGTTTCCATGCCGTCGCGGCGGTCGATCAGGTTCATGCCGATGTCGATGAGACGCTCGAGCTGGAGGGACTTCACCTCGGAGCCATCCTGTTCGCGCTGAAGCTGCCTTTGCGCCTGCTCGTTGTCGTCGAGCTTCTGTTCGATGCGGTCCACGGCGCGGTGGAACATATTGACGGTCGACCAGAGGAGATCGGGGAGATCGAAGTCGAGGCTGGTGTCGGTGATCGTGGCGACCAGGGCGTCGAAGATGTCGGCGACGGCGCCTTCGATGATGCGGTCTTCCGGTGGCGGGCGCTGGTCCAACTCGTCTTCGGAGGGGCGATAGCCGTGGAGCTGCAAGTCCTGGATCAGATGGTCGGTCGGGGATGACTCGTGGTGCGGTTCGTAGTCGTCGTGCTCGCTCATGGGATGCTCCGTCGGCAAGGACCGCGACCGTCGCGGCCTTCATGGCGACGAAGCCGTCGGGCGGGACGGACCTGCACCCGGAGCGGAGCGTAGGGCCGAAGCGCCAGCGGAGGATGGCGAAGGCCGGCGATTTTGTTTCGCGATGGAAAGGCGCGGGTTCGGGGTCCCCGCGCGGCTTGCCGCGTGGGGTGGACATGCGCCGCCGGAAAATCGTCGGCCGCAGCCATTGCTGATCCGGCCCGGCTGATGGCCGATCGCCCTCTCGAAGGCCGAGGCGCGGTCCTTTTGCCGTCACTGGCGCATCGTTGCGGCATGGGGGCTGCGCGCCACCTGTCAGCCCCTTCCGGCTAAGCGGCCAGGTTCATGAAGCGTGCGACGTCCTCTGGAGCGAGCTGCACTCGAACGCCTGCCCGAAGTGCGTCGATACCGAGCCGCCGCAGATCCTCGTTGAAGTCCCCGAATGCCGGCGACAGTGGGATGGCCTCGATTCCCTCGGCGTTCGCCCGTTCGATCAGTATGTCCCGCGCGCCGTCACCGGCCGGATCGTCGTCTCGGACGATATAGAGCCGCCGCAAAGTCGCCGGGAACAGGATGGCGGCCAGATGTGCTGCCGAGAGCGCCGGCGCCATCGCCATATCGGGTAGGACCTGCCGGAGCGACAGCATGGTCTCGATACCTTCGCCTGCCGCCATCACGCTGCCGGGCACACCGATGCGGACGGCATTGCCGAGGAGATCGCCCATCGCCTTGCGCGGTGTGTCGATGGGGGCTTTGTCGGAGCCGTCAGGCGCAAGCCAGGTGCGGTGCGCGCCGGTGATCTTGCCAGCGAGGTCGGTGACGGCGGCGATCATGGCGGGCCAGGTCTCGGTCGGGCCATCGTCGGGCTTGTAGTAGCAGCGGGGGTGGAAGCGCAGGTTTCCGGTTCCGTGCAAAAGCGTAATGTCGCGTCTGCGCAGATAGGTCTGCACGATTGTCCCGGTGATTGGTTGCGTCATGGCGATGAGACGGCGTGCTGCCTCGGGCGACCCCGATGGCGCTGGCGCCAGTCCGCGGCGTGATACCGGCTCGGGTTCGGGATGCGGCAGGCTGAGAAAGGTGCGCGCCTCTTGAGCAACGTCTGTGAAGTCGATGAGGCCGAGCGATTCCCGGATGATGTCGAGAAGGTCGCCATGTTCGCCGGTGGCGGCGTCGGTCCATTTGCCCGCTGGTCCCTTCGGTGTGTCACGCAGGCGCACGAACATGGAGCGGCCTGCGGCATTACGAGCATCGCCAACCTGCCAGTAGTTGCCCTGCCGGTGGCCGTTGGAGAGATAGTGGCGGCAGACCGCCTCGGCCTGTCGGCCGAGACTGTGTGCCAGTTCAGAAGCGTCCTGCCGAGCCATCACGCTGCCTCACGCTCGCTGATCCGCTCGACCGGATAGGTGGCGAGCAGCTTATCGATGATGGCGGGGCCAGAGGCATCGACCGGAACGAAGAAGCGCAGCTTCCACGAGATGATCTCGCTGAAGAGGCCATAGGCGCGCAGGCGATCCCGCATGGTGTCGGTGAAGCCGGACAGTTCGATCCGGTTCGCGCCCATGACGCGCGCGCGGCGAAGCTGGAGCCCGCTGGCCAGGTCGAGGATGGTGCGACCGTCCACCAGAGCGGCATAGGCATCATCGCTGCTGAGGTTGGCCGTTCCCGTCGAGGCGGCATTCATGGCCCAGGCGGGCGAAACCCGTCGCCCGATGATGCGTTCGCCATCGTCGGTCTGGAGCCGATAGACGCGCGTCGACTCGTTCGGCAGGCGCTTCCACACCGGCAGGAGCAAACCGCTGACCATGTGGATGGTGCCATCGGTATAGGCCGGCACTTCGGCGACTTCACGTTGCCAGACCGCTGCAAAGCTGTCGCGAGCGGCTTCCTGCCAATGGCTGTCTTCCATCATGGCGAGGCTTGCGTGGTGCTGTTCCATCGGCCGGATCAGGCGGACACGGCGCTCGATCTCGCCATCGTCGAGCATGATGGACGGCGCCGGCACCTGGACAGCAGCGCGTCCCGACCGCGCGTTGATGAGCAGCCGGGCATGCGGATCGTCGAGCCAGCCGAGCGCCGTATCGAGCGTGGTTGGCTGGTTTCGGCGGCGCTCGGTGATGGTGAGCAGCCGCGTCTGCGCACCCGTTGCCGGATGGGTGTAGATGGTCGTGCGCTCAGCGACGACGAAACTCTCCGCCGTCAGCGTTTCCAGCCCGACATCATAAACGCCGCTGGCGATGGCTCCGGCCACCTTGGCGTCGAGCAATTGCTCGAAGGCGGTGAAGAGGATGCCCTGAAGCTCGATGGTCAGCGCCAGCAGGCGGTTGAGGAACGTGGTGATCGGCGGCAACTCGTCCTTGATGCCGTTGTCATCGGTCAATTTCAGGCCGGTCGCGGACTCGAAGCGACCCAGCGAGCACCCCTCGACCTTGCCGCGAACGATCAGGAGATAGAGCTGCCGCAGCGCATCGCGGGCGTAGCTCGATTCCAGATTGTCCTCGGGCCGGAACAGACCCTGGCCGCCGGTCTGGCGCTGACCGCGCGTGATCGCGCCCAGCGTATCGAGCCGGCGTGCGATCGTGGACAGGAAGCGTTTCTCGGCTTTGACGTTCGTGGCGATCGGGCGGAACAGCGGCGGTTGCGCCTGGTTGGTGCGGTTGGTGCGACCCAGACCCTGGATGGCGGCGTCGGCCTTCCATCCGGGTTCGAGCAGATAATGCACGCGCAGACGCTGGTTCTTCGCTGACAGTTCGGCGTGATAGCTGCGGCCAGTGCCGCCGGCGTCGCTGAACACGAGGATGCGCTTCAGGTCGTCCATGAACGCAGCCGTCTCGGCAAGGTTGGCGGATGGCGCGCGGTTTTCGACGGCGAAGCGTTCGCCTTTGCGGACGATGCGCCGGGAACGGCCCGTCACCTCGGAGACCATATCTGTGCCGAAGCGCTGCACGATCTGATCCAGCGCCCCCGGAACGGGTGGTAAAGACGCAAGACGTTCGATCAGCTCGTCACGGCGCGCGACAGCTTCGCGGCTCTCGACGGGGTGGCCGTCGCGATAGACCGGGCGCGAGGACAGATTGCCCTCGCCATCCGTGAACGGCTCGTAGAGCTGGACCGGAAAGGAATGGGCCAGATAGTCCAGAACATATTCGCGCGGCGTGATGTCGACGCGAATATCGTTCCATTCCTCTGTCGGGACTTCCGCCAGCCGGCGCTCCATCAGCGCTTCGCCGGTCGAGACGATCTGGACGACAGCGGCGTGGCCGTCATTCAGGTCACGTTCGATGGACCGGATCAGCGTGGGCGTTTTCATCGACGTGAGCAGATGGCCGAAGAAACGCTGCTTGGCGGACTCGAAGGCCGAGCGGGCGGCGGACTTGGCCTGGCGGTTCAGTGTGGCTCCCCCACTATCTGGGCTACCGGTGATGTTGGCCGCCAGCATCGCGGCGTCGAGATGATTGTGGATGACGGCGAAGGCGCTGGCGTAGGCATCGTAGATGCGCCGCTGCTCGTCGGTCAGGGCGTGCTCGATCAGCTCATATTCGACGCCATCGTAGGAGAGCGATCGGGCGGTATAGAGGCCCAGCGCACGCAGATCGCGGGCGAGCACTTCCATGGCCGCGACACCGCCGTCCTCGATCGCCTCGACAAATTCGGCGCGGGTGGCGAAGGGGAAATCCTCACCGCCCCACAGGCCGAGCCGCTGGGCATAGGCGAGATTGTGAACAGTGGTCGCGCCGGTGGCGGAGACATAGACGACGCGCGCGTTGGCCAGGGCGTGCTGAAGCCGAAGGCCCGCGCGTCCCTGCTGCGAGGCGGCAACGTCGCCGCGTTCTCCCTTGCCGCCTGCGGCATTGGCCATGGCGTGGCTCTCGTCGAAAATGATCACTCCATCGAAATCGGAGCCCAACCATTCGACGATCTGCCGGACGCGGGAAACCTTCTCACCACGGTCGTCGGACCGTAGCGTGGCATAGGTTGCAAACAGGACGCCTTCCGACAGCGTGATCGGCCGCCCTTGCGGGAAGCGCGACAGCGGCGTGACCAGCAGGCGCTCCATGCCGAGCGCGGACCAATCGCGCTGCGCGTCCTCGATCAGCTTGTCGGATTTGGAGATCCAGACCGCCTTGCGGCGACCGCGCAGCCAGTTGTCGAGGATGATGCCGGCAGATTGACGGCCTTTGCCGGCCCCGGTGCCGTCGCCGAGCATGAAGCCGCGCCGGAAGCGCATGGCGTTTTCGGCATCGGGCTTGGCCGCTTGCACGAGATCGCAGGTCGCATCGACGGTCCAGGAGCCGGTGAGGAAGTCCGAATGGGCTTCGCCGGCATAGATGACGGTTTCGAGCTGGGCGTCCGACAGGAGATCGGTGATGTTCGCGGGCAGCATCGGCCGATAGGCCGGCTTGGGCGGTGCAACACTCGCCATGGCCGCCGACTGCACGAGCTTGGTGGGGTGCGCCTGAGAACTGGTAATACGGATCGACTGCAATCCGTATTCTTCATAGATCGCATCCGTGAGGTGGGCGCCTTCCGGCGGCGTCCAGTCCATCGTGTCGTAGGCGAGTTCAACGCCCTGCGGGTCCATGGTGGAGCGTGCGGCCGGATGCTCCGTGGCGGTACGCGCAAGATAACCCCGCACGGTGCGGGGCGCCGAGCCCGACACGGGCGGCGCGATGTCAGGCAGCGTGACCGGCAGGCGCGGTGGAATCTGCGCTTCGATCCATGCGAGCAGTGTGGCGCCGTCGGGCGCGAGGCCAGCGGACAGGGGAAACGCGGCCGGGTCTTCGGCCGGCAGCTTGTCGATGACGGTGAGCCGCGTTTCGATGCTCGTGCCATGCTTGGCATAGACAGAGCCGTGGATCGCCGCGGTGAAGACGACGCGGCCACGCTCTTGAAGCCGAACGAAGGTGTCGCGCCAGGCCGGTTGCTCGGGGCCGAAGTTCGCGCCGGTGATCGTCACCAGACGCCCACCATCGGCAAGCCGCGCCAGGGCCGAAGCAACATGACGCGCGGCGGCGTCGGCGACCCGACCGGAGACGTTCGCCATCACCGAGAAGGGCGGGTTCATTAAGATGACGGAAGGGATGGCGCACGTCGGAAGGTGGTCGTCGATCTGGGCGGCGTCACACCGCGTGACGGCAAGGGCTGGAAAGAGTTGGCCAAGTAGATCGGCGCGGGTTTCCGCCAGTTCGTTGAGGAGCAGCGAGCCACCGCTGATCTCGGCGAGGATGGCGAGAAGACCCGTGCCTGCCGACGGCTCCAGCACAATGTCGTGCGGTGTGATCGCGGCGGCCGCGACAGCGGCGAGGCCGAGCGGGACCGGTGTCGAGAATTGCTGAAGCGCCTGGGCTTCCTCGGAGCGACGGGTGTGCGTCGGCAGAAGACCGGTGATTTTCGACAGGGCGGCAAGCCGTGCAGCCGGAGTGCCGGCTTTACGGAAAAGCGCACGTCCGTATTTGCGCAGGAACAGGACGGTCGCGCCTTCACAGGCTTCGTAGGCCGTCTTCCAGTCCCAGGCGCCGCTCGTGTCGGAAGCCTCGAAGGCCGTTTCCATGGCGATGCGGAGATTGGCGTTGTCGATCCGCTGGCCGCGTTCGAGCAGGGTGAGAAGCTGATGGGCGGCGGCGATGATGGCGGACGCGCGGGCAACGGGCGCAGCCGGACCGGCTACGGGGGACATGATGTTCATGGATCGGAACCTCGGGAGAGCGGGAACGGGAAGCCCGGACGGCGCTCTCTCTCGACCGCGCGGACTCAAACCCGTCCCGGCGGCCCTCTCACTCTCGAACACGTCGCTGCCGACATGAAAAAAGCGCCTCGGCCGAGCGGCAGAGGCGCTTTGAGGGGTCAGGCCCAGTGTCCGTCGGTGATCTCGCGGGCGACGAGCCTGCGCGCCTTGCGGATCAGGTCATCGCCGCTGGTGTCGATGTGCCGGAAGAACCGGGCGCGCGCGCCGTTCGCGGTCCAATCGGCATAGGCGCAATATTCGCGAGCCTCGGCCCGGAAGGCCCGCATGTCGCTGGCCCAATGGGGCTTGGGTTCCACGACGACGGTGATGCCGTCTCTGGTTTCCAGCCAGGGAAGCGAGCGCTCTGCGGGCGGTCGCTCACGATCGGCGGCGAAGATGGCGTCGATGTCCATCATGGCGCTTCTCCGGGCGTGCCCGGATGGATGAAGCCGCCAGGATCGCCGGGGTCGGGCGGCAGGTAGGCGTCATAGGGATTGCCGTCGGCGAGGTGGCCGAAGGGCGTGAAGACGAAATCACCATCGTCTCGTCCCACCGCGCAGATGACGTAACGCGGGGCGCCGGTCACGGCATCGAGGCATTCCATGAGCGCAAGGTTGCCGTCACCGGCAGCGCGCAGCAGCGTTTGAAAATTGCTCTGGGCATGGGACGGAATGCTCATAGCGGGCCTCCCTCGTCGGAGAGTGTCTGGTCGAGCCAGCCATCGGTGTAGATCCAGTCGACGGTCTCCCCGCTGGCGAGATCGAGGACATGCGCGCCGCCCCCGAAGCCGTCGAGCCGGGGCTTCGAGCAGGTGTTGGCATATTGGAAACCCCAGCGGCCGCTCAGGCCGAATTCTGCGGCGCAGCGCTTCACGAACTGGATCAGGCGCTCGGGATCGCCGGTGACGTCGTCGTGCATCCAGAGCTGCGTGCCGCCATGCTCGGGCTGGATCGAGAGGAGGAAGCCGTCGGAAGGCGGTTCTTCCGATGCGCCGGCCTCGGAGAGGCGGTTGTAGAGGTTGAGCGCGCGGGCGGCGTTCTCGGGCGTGCCGACATCGAGCAGGCACGAGAAATGGGTGAAATAGTCGGCCATGACAGGCTCCTGAAACGAGAAATGCCCGGCCCGCGCGGTACAGCCGCGCAGGCTGTCGAGCGTGGGACCGGGCGGTGTGGAAGATCGGGGTGGGATGCGCGGGACGAACGGCGCCGCCCCGCGCGATCCGCGCTATTCGGCGGCGACGGCGTGCTGGACCTCATCCTCGCCGGTGTCTTCGTCCTCGCCGTCCTCGGTGAGGAAGTCCGGCAAGGCGGTGTCTTCGCCGGTATCGGCCTGATCGCCATCGATGGACGCCAGGCGCAGCGGTTCGGGCAGCCAGCCGCTGTCGGTCAGAAGGCGTTCGGCTTCCTTGGCCATGTCGCCCTTCTTCATGTGGTCGATGAGCTGCGCGGCCCGCTCGCCGGCACCTTCGCGGACGGCCTCGAGAATGCGGGGCTTGGTCACGCGGCCGAGATAGTTGCCGACCGTGGGCTTCCAGCCTGCGGCCACCATGTCCATGCCCGTAGCCCGTGCGAGCCGGTCGGCCTGCGCCAGACGCACGTCGAGGCCATGCTGGCTGACGCCCGAGCCGGAATAGGGGTTCGGACGTTCGAACAGCGCATTGACGCCGTAGCTGACGCAAAGCGCCAGAAGCTCCAGGCGCGTGCCGTCATCGAGATCGGTCAGCCATGCCCAGAGCGCCTGATCGTCAGCGGGGATGTGATCCCCCCAGCGTTCGTGGCGATCGTTGACCGCCTGCGCCGATGGGCTGTCCTTCAATTCCTCGGACTGGGCCGAGAAGAAGATGTGGCGGACATTGGCCTCGAGGCAACCGGACGGGTTGGTGTGGATGAAGGTGTCGCTCAGAAGCTTGTGCAGCAACATGGTCATGGCGACGTGCGGATGTTCCGCCAGCGCGTTGCGCAGCGCCAGGGTGCGATGGGCGGTCAACTCGATCACGAGACGCTCGGGCAACGGCTTGATGCCGTCTTCCTCATCGTCCTCGGGCTCGGCGGGCTTGCCACCGATGGTGATGACCGCGCGTTGGACGGCCGGCGTATCGGGCTGGTCGCCCCCGGACGCCTCGCCATCGGGCTCGGCCTGGGGTTCATCCTCGGTGCGGACATAACCGCGGTCGATCGACAGCGAGCCGTCGGCGTCGAGGCTGACGAAGGCGCCGGCGATTGCGATGTCGGCCTGATCGTAGCTGACGGGGCGGTTCTCGAAGGCCTCCAGAGCCTGCTCGATCTCGCCGAGACGTTGATCGATCACGTCTGGCAACTCGTCGGCCTCGGAATATTCCGCTTCGATCCGGTCATATTCCTCGCGCAGCGCTTCGCGGGTCGCACGCTCCTCGTCGGTCAGATCGACCGCAACGCCGGCGAGTTCACGCAGGCCGTGGTCGTGGCCATAGGGGAAGCTCACCGCGACCTCGATCCACTTCCAGCCTTCCTCGGCGATCTGATCGGCGGTGGCTTTCAGCTTCTCCGCCACCATACGGTCGAGCAGGACGGGGTCTTGCAGCCAACCGCCGTCGTCGGACTGGAACAGATCGCGCAGCACGACGCCGCCCGCGGCCTCATAAGCCTCGATGCCGATGAAGACGGCCCGCTTGTCCGAGGCGCGAACCGCGGTCTCGGTCAGCATCCGCCGGATCTGATAGGGCTCCTTCTGCCAGCTATCCTTGATCGCGTCCCAGACCTGCCCCTGACGGGCATGGTCGGGGCTGACGGTGAAGGCCATGAGCTGTTCGAGCGTCATGCCGTCATCGGCATAGATTTCGAGCAGGGTCGGCGAGACGGAGGCGAGGCGCAGGCGCTGCTTTACCACCGTGACGTTGACGAAGAAGGCCGCCGCGATGGCCTCCTCGGTCATGCCCTTGTCGCGCATGGCCTGAAAGGCGCGGAACTGGTCGAGCGGATGGAGCGGTGCGCGTTCCATGTTCTCGACCAGCGATACTTCGTCGACGAGGATGTCGCTGTTGGCGTCGCCGATGACGCAGGGCACCGTCGCCGTCTTGGCCAAACGCTTCTGCTTCACGAGCAGTTCGAGTGCGCGATAGCGGCGACCGCCGGCAGGCACTTCGAACATTCCGGTCTCCGCGCCATCGGCGTCGAGGACGGGACGGACATGGAGGCTCTGGATGAGGCCGCGCCGGGCGATGGACTCGGCCATTTCCTCGATCGAGACGCCGGCCTTGACGCGGCGGACGTTGAACTGGCTCAGCACCAGCTTGTTGAAGGGGATGTCGCGCGCCGACGACAGGGTGATCTTCTGGATGGCACTCGCCATGTTCGTTACTCCGCGACGGGCGGCCGGGAGACCCTCTCTCGACCTCCAACCCGTCACGAAGCGAAGCGCCGCCCTCTCACTCTAAGAAGGGCAGCGCCGCAGAAGCGGAAAGGCGTGAAGCCGGAGTCCCGCTTTCCCGCCTTTCCGGTTTTCAGGATCGTTACGCTGCGCGAGGCCTCCCATTAATTGGGTCACACACAATCCATTCATGTCGGAGTGCGGCTTGCTATCGCCGGCTACGCTTCCACAAGCGACCAGTCGATGCGTAGCCGGTGCCCCCTTACCTTGCCTTTGGGGAGGGCTTTGCGGTCGATCAACTTGCCTCGCACCTCAAAATCCGCGTTGATCTTCACGATCAGGATCTTGCTGAAATTGCGCTCAAGATTGATCTCGACAACATCACAGTTCTTGAATGGCGTGATGGTTTTCACCTCAACGAAGTCATTGCCAAGACGGCCATCGGACCCCTTGGCGTAATTGCGGTGCAGCTTGATGCCATGGGTGATCGCGCCATACAGCTCGCCAATGTCACCATATACTTGCAGGTGTCTGCCGGTGAGATGGTAATATTCCTCGGCGGTGCCGATCAGCGACTCAAAGACCGATACAAGCGACAGGTCGGCATTGGGATAGCGCGCGCGCCACTCTTTATATTGAATTTGCTGATTGATTTCGTCCCAGCTCACCCATTCACCATCATCCCATATGGCGTTATCTGGCCCCAAGGTGTTTTCCATCACGAGTTTCGAATCCCACTGCGTCCTGTTGCCTGCAAAGGCTGGGGGAAGTCTACAGCAAGGTCAGTAATGGACTGTTAAGCCTTGCGTGGGCCGATTTCACCATGTGTGTCCATCACGCCGCTTCCCGTCCGTGGCCGGCCATGCCGACATCCGCATCCGGCAGGAAGCCGAGCAGCCAATCGGCCGCCTTGCTGGCCTGGGAGGCGGCGCGGACGATGGCGCGATTGTCCTCGCGCAGCACCTCGAGCCAGGCGCCGATATAGTCGGCATGGCGGACGGTCGGTACGATGCCGAGAGACGCGCAGCAGAAGGCCGCATTGATCTCGGCCCGTTATCTGAACAGTCAAGCTGTCTCAGCGGACTTTCATCAGCCGAAACCAGCCGATCTGGCGGCGTTGCGCGGTTTTAGAACGGGTGAGACACTCGGGAGTATCTGGAGGGCTGCTCTTCGCATTGCGGTTCGTGGTTTTTACGACTGCTCAGCGAACCGAATGCGACTGGTGAAGGGATTTCTTTCGTGCAGACTGCTCCGCGGCCGTACCGGTCGACCACCTCACTTACGCTCAAAGCATCTCGCCGATATCTGACGCGCCGCTGGGATATGCGAACATGGTGGTCTTCAACTGCTCTGCCGTCAGCCCTTGCCTGATCGCCAGTGCAAAGATGTTGATCACTTCGTCAGCGTGCGGACCGACAAGATGGGCGCCGAGGATGCGGTCAGTGTCCGCGTCGACCAACGTTTTGAAGCCATACACCGTCTCGGCCTGCTGGCGTGCGGTGAACCAGCCGTCCACGCGCTCGGTCTTTACGCGAACGTTCAGGCCTTTCTCACGCGCCTTGGCTTCGCTCATGCCGACGGCTGCGATCGGCGGGATGGTGAAGGCGACACTCGGAACGCCTGTGTATTCAGGCCTGACCGTGTTGCCGTTGAGCAGGTTCGCCGAGACTACCTTCGCGTCATGGCTTGATACCGGAGTGAGCGGCGGTCCTAGGCCGGCGGCATCACCTGCTGCGTAGACCGCGGGGTTGGAGACGCTTTGCAAAAATCCGTTCAACGCCAGCCGCCCGTTATGGTGCTTTACGCTCCCGGCATCGAGATCGAGCGTCGCGAGCGCCGGCGCCCGACCCGCGGCATGGACGACCAGATCTGCGTCCATATCGAGTTCGCCGTCAGGACAGTCCGCCCGGACGCGATAGCCGTCTGATACCTTCTCAATGGCGGTCACCCCTGCCTGTGTGCGGACATTGATGCCGCGCTCGCTGAACTTGTCCATCAGCCAGCCGACGAGATCGGGGTCGAATTGCTTGAGCATTCGCTTCCCGTGCTGAAGAATTGTGACCTGTGCTCCGGCGCGCGCCGCGATGTGCGAAAACTCGGCCGCGATATAACCGCCGCCGACAAGGACGATGCGTTCAGGCAGGCTCTCCAGTTCCAGGAAGCCTTCATTGGTGATCAGGTGCTGCTCGCCCGGAATGCCGAGCGGCACGGCCTCGGCGCCGGCGGCGATCACGATACGGTCCGCCTCGATCCTCTCTCCTCCGAACTCGAGCGCATTCGGGCCGATAAAGCGAACGTGACCGTGGAAGGCGTGAATCCCTTTGTCGGCAAAGGCTTTCTCACGCTTCTGCGGTACCGGATCGGTGAAGCTGCGCTTGAAGGCCATCAGTCCCGTCCAATCGAGCGTCGCGTCCCCTTCGATTCCACGTCCGCTCATGCGCCAGGCGTGATCAGCCGCCTCGGCGCCGCCGACCATCATCTTCTTCGGATCGCAACCGCGCAAGGCGCAGGTGCCCCCGAAGGGCCGGAAGTCCGCGACGGCGACGCTCCAGCCAGCCGCACGAACCCTGTGTGCTGTTACGATCGCAGCCGTTCCCGTGCCGATGATCGCAAGGTCATATCTCTTCGCCACTAGATCTCCTCCAACATTGTCACGTTCGACATCCGAGCCTTCACGGCTCAGCCGGCGCAGCATGAGAGCTTCGCCACGTCCTTGTCGAAGGCAAGAGCCGCGAGCTTCAGGCCCTCAACGGTGGTGAGATACGGAAAGAGCGTATCCGCGAGGTCGTCGACGGTGAGGCCGTGCCGGATTGCCAGGGCCGCCGTCTGGATGCTGTCGGCTCCCTCCGGTGCGAGGATATGCGCCCCGAGCAGCCGGCCGCTGCCAGCGTCGGCGACGAGCTTGATGAGCCCGCGTGTGTCTCGGGCGGCAATCGCGCGCGGCACCTGGTCGAGACCGATCGTGGAGACACGGACGGCGTGGCCGGCGGTCCGCGCAGCCGCCTCTGTCAGCCCGACGCTCGCCACCTGCGGATCGGTGAAGACGATGGCCGGCATGGCACTGTTGTCGTAGCGCAGGCTGTCGCCGTTGAGGGCGTTCTTCGCCGCGAGCTTGGCACCGTAGGCGGCCATGTAGACGAACTGATCGTGACCGGTGACGTCGCCGGCAGCGTACACGCCCGATCTTGTCGTGCGCATGCGGTCATCGACGAAGATGCCGCCCTTCGGCGAGAGAGCGATCCCATGCTCGGCGAGCCCGAGACCTTCGATATTGGGCGCGCGGCCCGTCGCCACGAGCACCTGATCGGCGTCGATCGTGACGTCCTTGCCGTCGCGATGGACAGTGAGTGCAACACCGTCCGCGGTCTTGCGGATCGTCCGGTACGTGATGCCGGAAATCACCGCGATGCTCTCGTCCATGAAATACCCCGTCAGCGCCGTGCCGATCTCGGGTTCGGCCTCCGGAAGGAGACGCGAGCGGCACACCAGCGTCACCTCGACGCCGGCGCGGGCGAACATCTGGGCGAGTTCGGCCCCGATATAGCCGCCGCCGATCACGAGCAGAGATCGGGGCAGCGCCTCGAGATCAAGCGCCGTCGTGCTCGTCAGGTATGGCACGGTCTCGATGCCTGGGATGACAGGGACGGCCGGTCGCGCGCCGGTCGCGATGATGATCTTGCCGGCTGAGACAAACGTGCCGTCCACCTGGACGCCGCCGTCCACGATGCGCGCCGGCCCTTCGCGATAGGCGATGCCGTTGTAAGCCGGGAGCAGGTCGGCGTACTTGGCCTGACGTAGCTCCGAAACCAGCGCGTCCTTCTGACGGACGGTTCCGCCCCAGTCGGTCAGTTCGGCCTCGGCCGTGATGCCGGCGAAACGTGCCGCGGCTCGGGCATTGTGGAGCGTCTCGGCGGCGCGGATCAGCGTCTTCGACGGCACGCAACCGATATTGACGCAGGTGCCGCCGATGGTGCCGCTGCCGATGAGGGCCACCTGGGCGCCCTGATCGGCTGCCGTGATCGCGGCCGAGAAGCCGGCCGAGCCGGCGCCGATGATGGCAAGGTCGTAGGAACCATTGTTGCGGCCATTCGTGCCAAGGCGCCGATGCGTCACGGGCCTGTCCGGCGATGCCGTATCGCCCGACGATTGAGGCTCACCTTGTGTCTCGGCCGCGTTGTTGCCGTGGCCGGCGATTGTGCCGATTCCGGCAAGGCTGGGCCCGAAGATCGCCCGACCTGCTTCGAGAGCTTCCTCGATCGACAGCCGGAATCCCGGCTCGTCTGCAGGACGCTGCCGGCGCCACGCGGCGAGGTGATCGTCGGAACAGAAGAAGGATGTTGCAGTGCACAGCGAGTTCGCAGCGCATCCGCCTTCGTAATGGACGCTGAGCCATACGACGGCCGTCGTCGGCTCAACGTCGGCCAGAGCCCGGCCCCGTTCCTGCGTGGTGATCCGGACCGGCGCGCCGCAGTGGCGGCAGCGCGAGACGATCGAGATGTCTTGGTCGGTCATAGCGCCGATGCCGAGCGCGTCGACCGCGCACATCGCAGTAAGAGTGCGTCCGTCCAGTGTGACCCGGTGGCCGGTGTCGCGGTCGGTGAAGGGATACGCGCCGACAATCATGTCGCCATCGAGTACGACGAGGTCGCGACGGCGGAGCTCTTCGAGCAGCGCACGGACGGCTTCCTCGCTCAGCCCCGCACGCTTGGCAAGCGCGCTTGGGGTCGGGGCTCGCCCGTGTTCGGCGTAGAGCTGTAGCAACGCAACGCGCACGCGATCCGTGGCCGCCTCGTAGCCGCTCCAGCGGTTGAGCACATGGTCGGAGCCGACCATGGCCAGCAGGGCCTCCTTCACCACGGGTGACGAAACCACCGACCAGTCCGGAAACGTCACACCCGGCCGCACGGCCAAGCTCGGCACCGTTGCGGATGTAGAAACCGTCGCCTTGTCGCGGGACGCGGAGGATGTGCAGCAATCGTTCATGGCTTCAGGCCTTCATTCAGAATCTTCGTGTTGGAACAGACGACCTTTGCACGGCGATGATGGATGCCGCAGGCGACAAGCCCGAGGCCCGCGGCGATCAGGGAAAGCACGACCAGACCCGAACCCGTCAACCACGCGCCGAGGCCGGCCAGCGGCGGGGGCACGGCAAGGAGTGGCGCCGCGCAGCAGATCGCAACGACAATGGCGCCTGCGGCGCCGGTGCGGATCAGGGCGCGGTCATGCATGTCAACTGCCTTGCTCCTGCGTCGGGCGGGCCGGATAGCCGGCATTCATGCTGGCGGCCGCGATGGCATCCGGGGTCGTCTGCGCGTCGTCGAAGGTCACGGTCGCGGTCTTGGCTTCGAACGAGACGGCCACCGTCGAGACCCCGGGGACCGCCGCCATCGAGGTCTTCACGATGTAGGGGCAGGAGGCGCAGGTCATGTTGTCGATGGCGAAGGTGACTGTGCGTTCGGTAGCGAACACGGCAGGCGCGGTCATCACCGACATGATCAAAGCAAGAGCACTCAAACTCTTCTTCATGGGACGGGTCTCCTCTTGGTGTCAGGCGGAAAGCAGCAGCGGGGCGACGTAGTCGAATGCGAAGGCGGCCGCGACGAGCACCGTCGCAAACCAGAGCGCGATCTGGACAATGCGGCTGGGGATCGGGCGCGCGCAGGCAGCATCCTCGGCGCAGGCCCGCCTCGGCTTCCAGTAGACGAGATAGAAGCCGTAGCCGAGAACGCCCGTCGTCCCGGCGACGAAGAGCGGCTTGTAGGGCGCGAGCGCCGTCAGATTGCCGATCCAGGCGCCACCAATGCCTAGGCTAAACAGGATGAGCGGGACGATGCAGCACGAGGAGGCGGCAAGCGCGCCGAGAATGCCGCCGACGGCGACCAGGCGCTGCCGTCCGACTTCGGCTCGGTCCGACGCGAGCACGTCGGTCGTGGCGGACGTCATGCCCGCCGTGCTGGGTCGCGATATATCCATGTCCGATCTCGCTTTCCTTGCCGAAATCCTCATTGCGCAGTACCATGCGGTCTGTAGCAACTACAGGGTCAAGAGGGATTTTTGCGATGCGCGATCACGCTGGCGTGAAGGGCCTGCAGCGGGCTGAGCTCGCCCGGCGGACGGGCAGCAATCTGGAGACTGTGCGCTACTACGAGAAGGTCGGGCTCCTGCCCGAGCCACCGCGCACGGCGGCCGGCTACCGCAGCTACGACACGACGCACGAGCGGCGCCTTCGCTTTGTGCTGCGGGCACGCGAGCTCGGCTTCTCACTCGACGAAATCCGCGAGCTGTTGCGCCTGGTCGACGAACGCGACCAGCCCTGCGCCGAGGCAAGCGCGGTCGCCGCCGCGCATCTCGACGATGTGCGGGCGAAGATCGCTGACCTGAAGCGCATGGAGCGGGTGCTCAAGGACGTCGTCGCGCAATGCGCCGACGGCACGCGGCCGGAATGTCCGCTGATTGAGGCGCTGTTCCGGGAGCGAACTGTCAACTGATCGGGTCGAGGAGCGCCTATGCGGCGCCCCTGACGTCGTTCCGGCAAGCGTTGCCCTGCTGGGCGTGCAGCCAGTCGGCGATCTGCTGCGCCTTGGCTGCGGCGGTGAAGATCGCGCGCTTGTCGGAGCGAAGCACCTCGAGCCAGGAGGCGATATAGCTGGCGTGGTCGGGCCGCGGCTCGACGCTGAGATGGAGGTCGGCGCAGATCATGGCGCTCAGGAGCTCGACCGTGCATTCCTCCATAGCATAGGCGGCCGAGCCGAACCGTCCGGAGAGATCACGGTCGAGGCGATGCCTGGCGCCGGAGGCGTGCCCGCATTCGTGGAGCAGCACGGCGTAATAGGCTGCGGCATCGCGGAAGCAGGCGAAGTCGGGCATCTGCACGTGGTCGGTGGATGGGCGGTAACAGGCCTGCGATCCGCCGTGGCGGATGTCGATGCCGAGCGCTGCGCAGAACCGTTCGGCCCGCTCGATGCGCTCGGCCTCGGGTAGCACCGGTATCTCGGGCGGCGTGTAGCCGTCGACCTGCGCGCAGTTGAAGACCGTGTAGCCGCGGGCGAACATGCGCCGGGCGGGCTCGTCGCGATCCTCGTCGCCGTCCTGTACGTCTGCCTTGCCGTGGCGATCGACGGTCTTCCAGAACACGACGAGGTGCCCGCGCTCGCCCTTGCGGACCTGGGCGCCGAGCGCCTGCCACTGGCGATAGGTGCCCCAGATGCCGGCGGGAAAGCCGGCGGCGTGCGCGGCGGCCCAGAGTGCGATGACGTTGACGCCACGATAGGCCTTGCGCGAGGCGACGTTGACGGGCGTAGTGATGGCCGATCCGTCGTGGTGCCAGGGCATCCGGTACTGGTCGGCGCCGGCCTCGATGGCGGCGATGATCTGGCTGGTGACACGCTCGTAGATGTCGTTCCGGGGCTGGGGTGTGCGATCGGTGGTCATGGCTGCCTCCTGTGTTCGCCCTCTCCGTCGAGGGCGAGGCGGCAGGGGCAGACGCGGGAAGCCGGGCCGTCACACCCTGTTCTCGGTGCTGGTGCGGAACAGGGTTGATGGGCCGGCAGCGTCTGCCACAACCCGAGCCCTGCTTCGACGGGCGAGCACGGGAGGCAGCCATGACCGGCGAGCGGCGCCTGGACCGGTCAGGATGAAGCGCGGCTGTCAGCCGGTGCCGTCCAGAGGCGGACGCCGCAACGGGACGACCCTGGCGTCCACGGATCGAGACAGCTCCGCTCGCAGACCTTCGATGACGGCATCTCGCTCGGCGAGCTGCAACGTCAGCATCTGGATGTGCTGCGCGAGCGTCCGGGTGAGCGCCCGCAGCTCCGCCATCTCGGCACCACGCACGGCGCGTAGTTCCGCTTCCAGAGCATGGATGCGTTCCTTGAGGGCCCTGGGCGACGATCGCCGCAGGCGGGCTTCGGCCGCGCGGAGCTCGGCGAGAAGATCGCCGGCCCGGTTCGCCGTCGCTCGGCTGACGCCGGCCTCGCGCGCCAGGTTGGCGACGGTCAGCGCCCCGTCGGTGCGTTCAGGGCGGCCGTCGAGCAACCGCTTCATGGCAGCCCTTAGCGCCGCTTGGCTCTTCGGCCCGAGCGCGGTCATGCGTCACCGTCCATGAGAGGCGCGATCAGCCGGCACTTGCGCTCGTTGTCCCGCAGGATCGCCGTGCGCTGCAGCGGCGATAGACGCCGGTCGGCCAGAAGCGCTTCGCCCTCGACGATCGAGGCCTGCCACGGTTCGCGGTGCCGGGCGGTCAGGCAGGCGTTCGGGCACCGGTCGGGGCTGCAGCGCGATAGGGCCGGCGCCGTCCGCTCGGCATCTGGCGCGCCGGTGAGGCAGAGCGCGGTCGCTGCATCGAACAGGCAGTCGTTGAGGAAACCGACATGCAGGGTCCGCCCGAGATGGGCAACCATGGTGCGCAGCCGCTTGCGGTCCAAGATCCGGCCGGGAAGATCGCCAAGTTCCTCCTGCACGCGGCCGAACTCGCGTCGCAGTCGCGCAGCACCCGGTCCCGCCGGGCCTTCACGGCGAAGATAGGCCTCGTAATGGGCGACAATGTCGTCGAGCTGGCCGAGTGCACGTTCGCGCTCGATCGCCAAGCGGAAGTCGGCCTGCGCCGATCCGGCATAGCCTTCGAACATGGCGACCGAGGCGTGCTTGTACTGGATCTTGCCGGCGACCGTGCCGAACGGCCGGTTGGCGATGTACCAGGCGATCGTGCGTCGGAGCTGCCGGGTCGTAAACTTCCAAGGCTCGTCGCCGATGCGCGGAATCGCCGGCGCGGCCTCCGAGCGCGTGTCGAGGCCCTCGCGGAAAAGGTTGAGTGTCGGCGTTGCACCCATCCCGAGATGATCGTTGCTCCAGGGCCAGTCCTTCAGCGCCACCCACAAGGATGACAGTTCCTTCTCTCGGCGATTGCGTGCCGAGAGAACCTCCATCACCGCGACGGCGCGAGCGACGGGCTCGATCGTGATCCAGTCGGCCGTGACGCCGCGCGCGCCATGGCGCTTGTACACCGTGCTGCGCAGCCGGTACCGCTCGACCAGGCCGTCGGCGCTGCGCACCGGCGACACGCAACCCGGCTGCATCGCCTGCACCTCGCTGTCGCGCATGCCGGTGAGGTAGGCGCAGACGAGATAGCAGGCGCCCTGCAACATCCGTTCTTCGCGGGCGAGGCTGAGGCCGTCGAAGCGCTCGCGCCATGGCAGTCCGGTGTCCGGATCGATCGAGATCGGCGTATCGAGCCCGCCGATCTCGGTTCCGAGCTCGGCGGCTGCCTTCTCGATCAGTCGTGCAGTCGGCTCGGACTGGCTGATGCGGCCGCTCTGCGGAGCGCCGGCGTGAAGGCGCATCAGATGGAGATTGTAGGGCGGGGTCTCTTCGCCGGTGAGCGGGTCGATGCGGCGGGCCACATTGGGCGCGTGCTCCCAGATCGGCACGCCTCGGCCCATGGCCCGGCGCACGTCGAGCCACTTGGCCACGCGGGCGCGATAGTTCTTGGCCACGGCCCGTCCGGCCCGCGCGTCCCGCGCCATCAATCGGGCGCAGCGGGCTTCGAGAGCGTCAAGCTCGGCCCGCGCCGCGAGGATATCGGGCGCATAGACCTCGACATACTTGAGCGCCCAGCGCAGCATGGCGCCGATGACCGGCTCGGGAATGCGCGGCGTGGCGTTCTCGGCGGGCGCTGGCGGCCGGCCGGCAACGCGGTGCGCCGCACGTCCACGCCACGGCAGGAAACCGATGCCGCCGCCGGTTAGCCATGGCGCCAGGTGATGCAGGTCGATCGGCACCTCGACATACTTCACCGTCTCGTGAGGCGTTCGCCGTCCGCCGTCACGGGCATACGCCAGATAGGCGTCGAGCAGCGCCTGATCGATCCGGCTGAGATCGACGGCGCCAGTCCTTGCGCGGAGGAACGCGGCGAAATGCTGGATGTAGCGCAGCAGGCGGATCGCCGAGGTCGCGCCGCAGGGCGCCCGATATCCCGGCACATGGATGCGCAGGCGGGCGATCACGTACTCCTTCGCCAGCCGCCGCGTGACGGGATCGGCGATGCGGGCGAGGTTCAGCCGGTAATTGCTGTAGCGGGCGTTCACCCGGAAAATGGCGGCGCCCAGGTCCCAAAGATCGTCACCGAAGCGCGGAAGTCGCGTGCGGTCGGCATCGTCCCTGACCGCCACGCCGGCAAGCACGGGCTCGTCGTTGCCATAAATGGCCGAAGGCAGCGACGCGTGCTGCGGCAGCTTGATCGGTGCCGGCATCATGGCGCTCTCGCTTCGGGCGGCAGGTAGAGGAGCGCGGGGTCCGATGACCCAATCCGACGGGCTTCCTCGATCTCGGCGTCGGCGAACCGGGGCAGAATCTGTTCGGCGATGCGTCCGTGAACCCGGCCGAACTTGGCGATCCAGTCGGCTTCGCTCAGCACCTGCCGCTGCGCCCGGATGAAGTTGAGGAAGGCCAGGAGCGCGGGCACCTTGCGGGCGGTGACCACGGCATTGCTGCATTCGAGACACCCCCAGAAGGGGGACGGACAGGCCTCTCCCTCCGAGCCGAACGGGCTGTTGTAGAAGCCGCCGCAACTGGCGAGCCAGACGTCCTGCTCGCCGCCGAACAGCGCCTTGACCGCGGCGGCGCCGACAACGGGAAGGCCGGTCGCCTTGTCGGGATCGGTCTGGACGGCCGCTTCCTCCTCCGACGACAGGACACAGGGGGGGAACGCGGCGTCGAGCGCATCGGTCATGGCGTCGGCAATTGTCGCCTCGTGCAGATGACGAAGCGCGGGAATGTCGGCGTAGTGGTCGGCCGCGACCGCGACAGTGTGGCCGACGGCGAAGCGGTCGAGCTGGCCGCCCGTGCGCCGGTACCATGCCGCCTTATGCGTCTTGCGCAGGCGCGTCAGATTGAGGCGAAGGCGTTGGCCCCGCTCATCAAGGATGCCGTGCCGGCGCGTCCATGAAGCCGCGAGCTCCTTCATGCTGAGCACCCGAGGGGTCAGGCGGCCCCAGGCACAGTGCGCCCAGAGCGTGTCGGCGCCGAGCCGGCTTCTCGCCGGACCGGTCCACTGCAGCGCCTTGCGGATCAAGCCGCCCGGCGTCGAGGAACCGCCGTCGCGCACACGCAGCCGCTTCCACTCGGCGCCGCGCGCCCGACGCTTGCAATACTCGATCTCGACATAGCCGCCCGCCGGGTTCTTCAGGCAGTCCGCTCGCAAGCCCTTGATCGCTTCGATCTCCATGCCGGTGTCGAGCGAGATAAGCACGATGAGCGGCACGAGATCGGCGGCGATGAGATGCCGGCGGCCATGCAGATCGTGGATCAGGCGATCGTTCGGCAGGCCACTCTCGCGGCGGAGCGTGTAGAGTCGCTTGAAGAGAGGGTGCCTGTGCCCGATGACGCCTTCCGCGTCGATCACTTCCATTACCTGTTTGTGGGTTGCTGCCAGCGCCTTGCTCCGATCGGAATCCTCGACCGCCGGAATACGATCGGCCTCGCCCAAGCGGCGGATGATGGCGGCGAGATCGGTGCGCGCCGCCTTCCGCAATGCCGCGGCGACATCATCGCCATAGGCATCGCGCGGCCTGGCGCGCACGCCGGGCCGATCGCTCGTGTACATCAGCCGGCGTGAGGCATCGGGCGGCAGGTGGCTGGGCTCCGCGGCCTCGGCAAGCCGCAGCAGGTTGAGCACCTTGCTCATGCGGTGCAGGCGGTGATTGGGATGCAGGCCCCTCCCCTCCATCCAGGAATCGAAGCCGTCGATGCAGACGGCACTGACGTCGGAGAGACGGGCGACGTGCGATCCGGCGGAATCGAGATAGCGCCAAAATGTCTTGAGCGCATTGGCATAGGCGTAGGCCGTCGAGATCGAGCCGGCCGGACCACCGACCTGGCAGGCGCGCCAGAGCGCGCCGGCAAAGGTCCGCGCCAATGCCTTGCGGCCGGCGAGCATCGTCAGGTCGATCGTCTTGCTGCGATCCGCCAGCGTGACGGTAAAGCGCAGCGATGCGATCGCAGCGGCGGCCTCGCCCTCGGGATCGGGCAGCGCCTCGGGAAAGAGGGCGCGGCGACCCGGCCGCCGCACCGATGGAGCCGCCGCGGCGGTCATGCCGCGCCGCCAGCCGTGTCTTCGGCCCAGAGATCCGCGGCGGCCTCGACCAGCTCCTGCGCCTCGGCGAGGCTGTCGAGATAGATGTAGGTGCTGGTGATACTCGCATGCCCCAGCAGGTGCTGGAGCTTCTGCAGAGGATCGCCGAGAATCCGCCGATAGGCTGCGCCGTGCTGGTCCTGCGGATCGAACACGGATCCGATCTGCTCGCGGATCAGCATGGAGAGCATGTTGACGGCGAAGGTGTGCCGCAGCGTGTGTGGCGTCACCTCGACCTCGATGCCGAAACGGCGGCAGCGGGTGCAGGCCCGCCGAAAGGCAGCTTCCCAAGTCGCCGAGGGCACGGGCTTGCCGCCTTCAGTCAGCCAGAGCAAGGCATGCTGCGCCTGGCCGGGCGTGCCGACCAGCACGCGGCGGCGTTCGCCCAGCGTCAGACGGTCGAGCCGGACACGCTTGCCCGCCGCGTCTGTTGCCTTCCCGTCCTCCAGCATCAGCCAGAGCGGATCGGACACCGAAGGCTCTGAGCGCGCGGCAGAGACCGTGCGCTCGAGATCGACATAGTCGCCGATCAATCTCAGTACCCGGCGGGGAACGCGGATGCGCCGTGGTCGTCCGCCCTTGGCGATCGGACCGGGGAGATCGAACGGCACCGAGCGCGATTCGGGATCGGTCAGGCGCGGCAGCTCACTCAGCAGCAGACTGCCGGCCTCTGTCAGCCGCAGGCCGGTCGTGACGAGAAGCTCGGCAAACAACGCATTGCGCTCGCCGTTGCGGCCGCGCCACGTCGCGTCCTCCGAGCCGTCGGGAAGCCGGCCGCGCAATCCCACCTCGCGGAACAGCAGGTAGCGGCCAAGATCGATGTAACGGGTATCGTGGCGCCGCGCGGCGCGCTCGCGGGCACGGTTCGTCGTCACAGCGAGCACTGCGCGGCTACCGCCGGCCCTGCGAAGGGTGGCGCCGTAGCTGAAGGGCGAGATCGCAATGATTCCTTCCTCGACAGCCCAGCGATAGAGCTTGTCGAGCGCGGCAACGCTCCGGTTCCAGCTCGCAGCCGAGATGCGGTAGGGAGCTGCCGACAGCCGACGCGCCCGGTGAAAGGCCAGGACATCGTCGCGGCCGGCCTGCCAGACCGTCTTGCCGCCGCGCCGTTCGACAAGAAAGCGCGCCCAGACGAGAATGTCGCGGGCGTAGGAGCGCCACGTGTTCGGCGATCGCGCTCCCATAGCAGGACAGGCACGAAAGAACCGGTTGAGAGCGAGATCGTAGCTGCCGTCATCCATCAGGATGAACGGCATGCCGTGAATCAGCCCGGTGCGCTCGACCGCGTCGAGCGCACCGGGCGCGAGGCTCACTGCAAGGTCATCAAGGAAAAGCGGACGCGAAATAGTGTCAAGATCGGTAAAATACAAATGCACGCACGATACCCAAGCGGAGCGCCTTCGGCGCAACTTCATTGTTTAGAATGCGAGGGGTTCCCCTCGCGCTCTCCCGCTCGCCGCGTGGCAGGGGTGCAGGACTTAGCCTGCACCCCATGAACAGCTTGTCGTGCCGCCGCCGCGTCAAGCGTTGTCCTCGCTACGCTGCGGGAACGCTTGACCCGGACGTCTGAAGAGCTTCACCGGAGCCGTGGTGAGGCGCCTCCAATGCATGATTCTGAGACAGGATCACAGAGTCAGGATAAGGCCACCAACTCCTCGAAGGCGTATTTCTTCGTGCCGAAACCGCCGGTCAGATCGCGGCCGAGCCGGGAGGCATGGCCGCTGGCGTGCCCGAGTTCGTGCAGGGCCGTGCGGTGCCAGTTGATCGGCTCGAAATAGGCCTGCGGCGGGGGCACCTGCACATAGTCGTGCGCCGGCACATAGAAGGCGCGATCGCCGCCGATGCGGAAATCGATGCCCGTCGCTTCGATCAGAGCCTCGACGCGCGGCTCGATGAGGCCAGGCGGCGGCGGTGGAGCGATGGCGGCGATGTCGTCCGGCAGGCCGTCGCATTGCGCGGCGTTGAAGACGGTGAAGCGCTTGAGGAAGGGAAACGCGGCGGCGTCCTCGCCGGTCTCGCGGGCGCGGCGCTTCTCGTCCTCCGGCGTGAAGCGGTCGGCATAGACGACGGTCGTGCCATGCTCGCCCTTGCGGACATTGCCGCCCAGCGACAGCGCCTGGCGGAAGGTGAGCCAACTCTGGCTAGGGAAGCCGTGCTGGATCACCGCGCCCCAGAGGATGAGCACGTTAATGCCGGAATAGTGCCGTCCGGTCGCAGCGTTGCGGGGCATGGCGAGCGGCGCCTTGGCTGCGGCCGATCCCCATGGCTGGACCCAGGGCGCGCGGCCCGCCTCAAGCTCGGCGATGATCTTGTCGGTGATGTCGTCATAGAGGCTCGTCCGGCCTGAACTGGCGCGGGCGCCGTGGTTTTTCCTGAACATCGCGGTTCTCCGCGACGGGCGCCGGAGACCTCTTCTCCAGCCCTCAACCCGTCACGGGAAACCCGTCCGCACTCTCACTCTATGGGGGGCGTTGCGGGGATCTCCCCGCAGAAGGGGTCGGGCGAGACCCAAGGCTCGACCGCAGGGGAAGGCTTTCCCCCTTGTCCCAGCTTTCCGTCCCGGATGTGTTTCCTTGAAAACTGTCAGAAAACTACGTATGTTCCTGACAGGAGAAGGACGATGACACGGCTGACCGAACAGATTCTGTCGCATATGGCGGGTTTGCCCGAGGGCGCTTCTGTGTCCGCTAAAGGGCTGCTCCATCTCGGCAATCGCGCCGCGGTGGACCAGGCCTTGTCGCGTCTGGCCGAGCGCGAACAACTCATCCGGGCTGGGCGCGGTGTCTATCTCCGCCCCGTCGCCAGTCGGTTCGGGACGCGCGCGCCGTCGGTGGAACAGGCTGTGGAAGCCCTTGCCAGCCAGCGTGGCGAGACCATCGTCTCGAACGGTGCGGCGGCCGCAAACGCCCTTGGCCTGACGACGCAGGTGCCGGTTCGTTCGGTCTATCTGACCTCCGGGCGCAGCCGGAAGATGAATCTCGGCAAGCAGGTCGTGGAATTGCGCCATGCCCCGCGCTGGCAATTGGCTCTGGCCAACCGGCCGGCGGGAGAGGCCGTCCGGGCCTTGGCCTGGCTCGGCCCGGAGAAAGCCGAAACTGCGCTCAGGACATTGAAGCGAAAGTTGCCGCCCAGCGCCTTTGGCGAATTGGTGGCGGCCGCGCCGCAGCTTCCGACATGGTTGGCACAGAGTGTCGGGAAGGCGGCCTATGGCTGAAACCTTCCTGCTCCTCTCGGCTCAGGATCGCCGCGACGCCCTTGGCGTCGCGGCGGATCGTTCGGGGCGGCCCGCGCATCTGTTCGAAAAGGACGTCTGGGTGGTGTGGGCGTTGAGCACGCTCTACGCGGCGCCGCTTGGTGAGCATCTGGTGTTCAAGGGCGGCACATCGCTGTCGAAAGCCTATCAGGTCATCCATCGGTTTTCCGAAGATGTCGATCTGACCTACGACATCCGAGCGATTGCGCCCGACCTGGTCGGGGACAATGGCGAGGCCCTGCCGAAAACGCGAAGCGAGGAAAAGCGCTGGTCCAGCGAGGTTCGTCGCCGGCTGCCGGAATGGGTCGCCGCTGTCGTGCAGCCGGTGATCGCTGACGCCCTGGCAACGGAAGGTTTGGCTGCGGCGATCCGCGTCGAAGGTGATCGGCTCTTTATCGACTACGAACCGACCGCAACCGGATCAGGCTATGTCGCCCCCAGTGTCATGCTGGAGTTCGGCGCGCGGTCGACGGGCGAGCCGGCCAGTTTGCGCGATGTCGTCTGCGATGCCTCTGGCCTGATCGATGGCCTGATATTCCCGACAGCGCGTCCGCGCGTCATGCACGCCGAGCGGACGTTCTGGGAGAAGGCGACCGCCATCCATGTCTTCTGCCACCAGGACCGGCTGCGTGGGGACCGCTTCGCCCGGCACTGGCATGATGTCGCCCGGCTCGATGAAGCCGGTCTTGCGGACGCTGCCTTCGCGGATCGCGAACTGGCGAACGCGGTTGCCCGCCACAAGTCGATGTTCTTCGCTGAAAAGGCCGCTGACCGCACGTCGATCGACTATGGCGCAGCCGTCAATGGCGGCTTGCAACTGGTCCCCGCCGGCGATGGCGCCAAGGCGCTGGAGGAAGACTATGTGCGCATGGTCGAGGATGGGCTGCTCTTCGATGATGCCGAGCCGTTCGAGGTTTTGATCGAGCGATGCGCGGACATCGCCGAACGCGCAAATCGCTCGGCGACATAAGGAATGCAGGGGAAAGTATGGGGCTGTCTCACGACACCAAGGTGAGCGCCGCCCCGCCCGTGGCCGCCAATAGTACGACAACCCATGGCGGAGCTTTCCAGACCATCAGCGCCACAAAGCAAATCAGGGCCAGTGCGAAGTCCGGCATGCCGCCGATCGCGCTGGTGAAGACGGGCGAATAGAGCGCCGCTCCGAGAATGCCGACGACGGCGGCATTCGCGCCCTGCATGGCCGATTGCGCCCATATCGTGCGGCGCAACTGATCCCAGAAGGGCAGCGCGCCGATCAGGATCAGGAAGCCCGGCAGGAAGAGGGCAACCAGAGCGATTGCCGCACCGGCAGCACCATTGGGGGCGGGCCCCATGATCGCCCCGAGCCAGGCGGCGAAGGTGAAGAGCGGTCCTGGCACCGCCTGCGCCACGCCATAGCCTGCGAGAAAGGCGCCATTGGAGACCCATCCTGGTGTGACGGTTTCGGCCTGCAACAACGGCAGCACCACGTGACCGCCACCAAAGACCAGTGAACCGGCGCGATAGAAGCTGTCGGCGAGCGCCCATCCTTGCGCTTGCCCCGCCAGGACCGGCAGGCCAATCAGCAAGGCGACGAACAGCGCGAAGGCCGCCAGGCCAGCTTTGCGTGAGACCGGGACCGGCAGATGGTCGCCGATCGTGACCTGTCCCTTGCCGAGGGCCAACCCCGCGATTACGCCCAGCAGTATGGCGGCCATCATTCCGATGGCGCTTGGCGCCCAGGCAAGCAGAAGCACGGCCACGACCGCGATGGTGGCGCGCTCCTTGTCGGGGCAGAGGTTTTTCGCCATGCCCCACACGGCTTGCGCCACGATAGCGACGGCGACGATCTTGAGTCCATGCAGGACGCCTAGCGCAAGCGGGCTTTCCAGCCGCGTTGCCGTCATGGCGAGCGCGAGGAGGATCAGAGCCGATGGCAGGGTGAAGGCGAGGAAAGCGGCAAACGCGCCGCCCCAACCCGCCCGTGTCAGGCCGAGCGCAAAGCCGACCTGGCTGGAGGCGGGTCCGGGCAGGAACTGACATAGCGCCACCAGATCGGCATAGGCGCTTTCGCTCAGCCACTTTCGCCGCGTCACCAGCTCGTCGCGGAAATAGCCCAGATGCGCGATCGGGCCTCCGAAGGAGGTGAGCCCTAGCTTCAGGAAGACGCGGAATACCTCGGAGACGCTTGCCTTTGACTGCTCTGGGCTGTGATCCATTCAGGAGACCTCATTGGCTGGGTCATTTCGCGGGCGATGACGCCAGATCGTTAGATGGTTCAGGTCGCGGCGGTCAGATTGACCCGCCGCATCAGGGCTTCGCCGCTCTCCTTGCGTTCGGAATAGCGGTCGGTGAGGTAGGTAGAGACATCGCGCGTCAGCAGCGTGAACTTGATCAGTTCCTCCATCACGTCGACCACCCGGTCATAGAAGGCGGAGGGTTTCATCCGACCAGCCTCGTTGAACTCTTGGAACGCTTTGGCGACAGAGGACTGGTTGGGGATCGTCACCATGCGCATCCAGCGGCCGAGCACCCGCATCTGGTTGACGGCATTGAAGCTCTGCGAGCCGCCCGACACCTGCATGACGGCGAGTGTGCGGCCCTGCGTCGGCCGCACCGCGCCGACCGAGAGTGGAATCCAGTCGATCTGCGCCTTCATCACTCCGCTCATCGCGCCGTGTCGCTCCGGGCTGGTCCAGACCTGACCTTCCGACCAGAGGGAGAGCTCGCGTAATTCCTGGACCTTCGGATGGTTGACCTCGGCGCCGTCCGGCAGTGGCAGGCCCTGCGGATTGAAGATGCGCGTTTCAGCGCCGAAGTGATTGAGCAGGCGCTCGGCTTCTTGCGTGAGGAAGCGGCTGTAGGAGCGCTCGCGCAGGGAGCCGTAGAGCAAGAGGATACGCGGCGGATGGGTCGAAGGCGCAGCCCGGAGCCGGTCGATTGTCGGCACGTCTAGGCATGCGCCATCGATGTTGGGCAGATCGCGCAGCATCAGCGCTTCGCCTCGGCCACGGCCCTGGGCTTCTCTCCGCGCTCATACCAGCCTTTCGAGCGGTTCACGATCCAGACGACGGAGAGCATCACCGGCACCTCGATCAGCACGCCGACCACGGTGGCGAGCGCCGCGCCCGACTGAAAGCCGAACAGGCTGATGGCGGCCGCGACCGCCAGCTCGAAGAAGTTCGATGCCCCGATCAAAGCCGACGGTCCCGCGACGCAATGCTGTTCGCCGGCCAGCCGGTTGAGGAGATAGGCGAGACCAGAGTTGAAATAGACCTGGATCAGGATCGGCACGGCGAGCAGCGCGATCACGAGCGGCTGGGCAAGAATCTGTTCGCCCTGAAAGCCGAACAGCAACACGAGCGTGGCGAGCAGCGCCACCAGCGAAAGCGGCTGAAGGAGATCGAGGAAGCGCTTCAGCGCCGGTTCGCCTCCATTGGCGAGTATCCGGCGGCGCAGTACCTGCGCGGCGATCACCGGCACGACGATATAGAGCGCGACGGACAGGACCAGCGTATCCCACGGCACGGAGATGGCTGAGAGACCCAGCAACAGCCCGACGACGGGCGCGAAGGCGAACACCATGATGGTGTCGTTGAGCGCAACCTGGCTGAGCGTGAAATGCGGCTCGCCCTTGGTCAGGTTCGACCAGACGAAGACCATCGCCGTACAAGGTGCGGCGGCAAGAATGATGAGGCCGGCGATATAGGAGCCGATTTGCTCGGCCGGCAGGTAGGGTCGGAAGAGATAGCCGACGAACAGCCAGCCGAGCGCCGCCATCGAGAAGGGCTTCACCGCCCAGTTGACGAAGAGCGTGACGCCGATGCCGCGCCAATGCTCCTTGACCTGACCGAGCGCGGCGAAGTCGATCTTGACCAGCATCGGCACGATCATGAGCCAGATCAGCGCTGCGACAGACAGATTGACCTTGGCGATTTCGGCCGCGCCGATGGCGTGGAAGACGCCCGGTATGAGGTGGCCGAGCGCAATGCCGGCTACGATGCACAGGGCGACCCAAAGGGTGAGATAGCGTTCGAAGGTGGACATAGTCTTCCTCAAGCCGCCGCGACGCGGCGGCCGTGTTCGTCGATCACCCGCTCGCCGTCTTCCTTGACGAAGGCCCCGCGCTGCGGCGGCAGCAGGTCCAGCACTTCCTCGGATGGCCGGCACAGCCTCACCCCTTCTGGCGTGACCACGATCGGACGATTGATGAGGATGGGATGCGCCATCATAGCGTCGAGAAGCTGACCGTCAGTCAGAGCCGCGTCGCCAAGGCCAAGCTCGGCATAGGGTGTGCCCTTCTCGCGTAGCAAAGCACGAGCGGAGATACCCATGCGTGCGATGAGCTGCTCAAGCATGGTCCGGCTCGGCGGCGTCTTGAGATATTCGATGACATGCGGCTCGACACCGGCATTGCGGATCAAGCCAAGCGTGTTGCGCGAGGTGCCGCAATCGGGGTTGTGATAGATGATGACGTCCATGACCGGCCTCACGCGACGTCAGGGCGTGGAGACGTTGCGCCTTCGCTGCGGCCGATCTCGCGCAGCTTGGTGCCAAGCGCGGCCTTGTCGAGGCTTGCCACGGGCAGAGCCGTAAAGACGGCAATCCGGTTTCGCATGTAGCGGAAGGCGGCGACGAACGCCTTTTCCTTTTCGATGTCCGGCCCCTCAACGGCAGCGGGGTCTTCGATGCCCCAATGCGCGGTCATCGGCTGGCCCGGCCAGACCGGGCAGGCCTCGCCGGCGGCGCTGTCGCAGACGGTGAAGACGAAATCCATGATAGGCGCGTCGGGCTGGGCGAATTCCTCCCAGCTCTTCGAACGAAAGCCTTCGGTCGGATACTCGAAGCTTCCGAGCACCTTCAGGGCGAACGGGTTGACCGCGCCCTTCGGCTGGCTCCCGGCCGAGAAGGCGCGGAAGCGGCCTGCGCCGTCTTTGGTCAGGATGCTCTCGGCGAGAATCGAGCGGGCCGAATTCCCCGTGCAGAGGAAGAGGACGTTGTAGATGCGGTCAGTCATGGGCGGCCTCCTTGGCGGCGAGGGATTGCGGCGGGCAACAGGGGGAAAGGTCAGCGATCAGCGGCGCGCAGAGTTCGGGGCGACCGCCGCAGCAATCCTTGACCAGGAAGCTGGTGAGCGCATGCACGGCCTCGAGCCTTGCCCGATAGATGATCGACCGGCTGTGGCGCTCGGCGTCGATCAGGCCGGCGCGCGTCAGCGTCGCCAGATGCGTGGACATGGTGTTGTGCGGGACATCCAGCCTACGGGCAATCTCGCCTGCGGGTACTCCGTCCGGTCCGTGCTCCATCAGGAGACGGAACACGTCGAGACGGGTCGATTGCGCGAGCGCGGCGAAAGCGAGGATGGCGGCATCTGATTCCATGTGTCGAGACTAATCGACATGTTGGCCGTAGTCTAGCCCGGTGCGACCCAAGGGTTCCGCCTTGGCGCACAACCGCGTCCCCAAAATGAGAATATGTCGCGGACGCAAGGTGCGCTTTTGGTAGGCGATAGGAGACGGAATAAGCGCCCGGTGAGCCATTCCTGAAACGGGCTGCAAGTTCGGCCAGCGTCACCGGCACTGGTTCATTGGAAGGCTCGGAGGTGACAGTCGGCCTTCACGATGATAGGGTCACAGCGCGAGATCGGCGGAATGCACGGATCGAGTCGGATTGTTTCCTGCGTTCCTCGCTTGACGATAGATCCCGAAAGTACGGTTTTTCGGGGTATCCCGGAAAAATCCAATAATTTCAAAAGCCAGCCGTTTTGGCGGAATGGCTGACGGTATATTGCCGCGAAAAATATTTTTAATGACGATATTTCAAGGCGTTATGATCCCAATCAATAATCGAGTGGGAGTAGGGACATCGACGGCGCCGGCCGCCATGGCGCAGGTGTTCGATCTCAGGGTTTAGCGGCGCATTCCACGCGTCGGGGTAGAGGAAACTGGCTCAGAGCCGGGTTCTTCAGGGCAGCGCCACGAGGATTGCGGCGATCCGTCGAGCCCGGCATCGTCGAGCGAGCCGGAGGACGCTCTCGAAGCGCTGCGGGATCGACGCGAAGCCGGTCGCCAAGTGGAGCCCCGGCCACCGTTCTAAACTCGCCGTTAACCTCAATCAGTAATTTGTCGGACCAGAGTGGCTTCGCGCGGGTTGTGCCTGCCGCCGCGCAAGGATGGCAAGTTATGCGGCTGATTATCGGCACGATCGTCGTCTTTGCCTGCGTCTTCGGCAGTTACGCGGCAATGGGTGGCCACCTGGAAGTTCTTTGGCAGCCGTTCGAGTTCGTCATCATCCTCGGGGCAGCGATCGGCGCCTTCATCATCGGCAACACCGGGCCGGTGCTGAAGGCCGTGCCCACCATGCTGGGCACGCTCGTGCGGGGGCCCAAGTACACGCAGGAGAGCTATGTCGAACTGCTGGGAATGCAGTATTCGCTGTACAAGCTCGCGAAACAGAAGGGTTTGCTGGCGCTCGAGCCGCACATCGAAAATCCGAGCGAGTCGACGCTGTTCAACGCCTTCCCGACCTTCGCGGCCAACCATCACGCGGTCGAGTTCGTCTGCGACTACATGCGCATGGTGACGCTGGGCGCCAACAACGTCCACGAGATAGAGGCTCTCATGGACGAGGAGCTGGAGACGCACCACCAGGAGCGGGAGCGTGTCGTCTCGGCCATGCAGTCGCTCGCCGACGGAACGCCGGCCCTCGGCATCGTCGCCGCCGTGCTCGGCGTGATCAAGACCATGGGGGCGATCAAGGAGCCGCCGGAGGTGCTCGGGCATCTGATCGGCGGCGCGCTCGTCGGCACCTTCTTCGGCGTCTTCGTCGCCTATGGCTTCTTCGGGCCCATGGCGCAGTCGCTCAAGAGCCTCTTCGAGGCCGAATCCAAATACTACATTTCACTCAAGGCGGGTCTCCTCGCCCATATCGGCGGCCAGCCGCCGGTGATGGCGGTGGAATTCGCCCGCAAGGCCCTGATGAGCGAAGTCCGCCCGACCTTCACCGAAGTGGAAGCGGCGACCGCCGCTCTGCCCGCCGAGATCTAACGCAATCTCCATCAGGGACTCGATGACCATGGCTAGCCAGCCGATCATCATCAAGAAGGTCAAGAAGCACGGCCATGCCCACCACGGCGGGGCCTGGAAGATCGCCTATGCGGACTTCGTGACCGCCATGATGGCGTTCTTTCTGCTGATGTGGCTGATCAGCATGACGACGCAGGAGCAGAAGGTCGGTCTGGCGGAATACTTCTCGCCGGCGTCCTTGAGCCCTGCCACCAGCGGCGCCGGCGGAATGCTGTACGGCACCTCCCTGGACAGTTCGGGCAACAAGCCGTCCACGCCCCGCGAGGCGGCGAGGGGCTTTGCCGAGCCGAAGGACGGAGCGCGCCCGACCAGCCCGAGCAGCGCCAGCGAGCCCGACTACAGCGCCATAGCCAGCCTCCGGCAGGCGCTCCAGAAGATGCCCGATATCGCCGAGCTGTCGCGCAACATCGTCTTCGAGACGACCAAGGAAGGCCTGAACGTTTCCCTCGTGGACCAGGACGGCCGCTCCATGTTCCGCGACGGCTCCGTCGACCCCTACGAGCACACCCGCCGCGTGCTGGAGGCGCTCGCGCCCGCCCTGAGCCGGATGCCCAACCGCCTGTCCATAACCGGCTACACGGCCGCCGCGCGTCCGGGCTCGGCCCAGGCGGTCGAGCCCTGGAACCTCACCGCCGGGCGTGCGCTCGCCGTGCGCGAGATCCTGTCGGGTGCCGGGGTTCGCAACGACAACTTCGCTTCCGTGGTGGGACGCGCCGACACCGAGCCGGTGTTCCCCGACAATCCCTACATCGCGCCGAACCGACGGGTGACGATCACCCTGCTCAACGCGAGCGCACCGGCGCCCTCGAACTTTCTTCGCTGACGGGAAGACGCCTGCCGCCTCGAAAGGAAGCATGCACGGGTCTCGTCATTGCGGGATGAGTTGCCGGTGTCCGACTTTTTAGGGGGAGGCAGCCCGTGGATCTCGCCGCGGCCGGGTTGCGCTCCCAGGCGGCAGGCGGTCCCGACGCGCCAGCCACGCCGAACGCGCGAAGCTCATCGGCGAGCACCGCGATGTAGGTTTCTCGATCGCTCGGGGCGAAGCGCCTAGCCTTGCGCCCATGGGGGGTATTCCAAAAAAGGCCCGCTAAAAGCCGATTCGAAATATGGGCCTGACAGTAGGCCGGCTGGCCTACTCTTCAGAAAACCACATCAGCACCAATCGCTTAAGGCGTATTCATGGCGGAGAGGGAGGGATTCGAACCCCCGATGGGCTTGCACCCATGCCGCATTTCGAGTGCGGTGCATTCGACCACTCTGCCACCTCTCCGCGAGGGGCCTCGACGAGACGGGCGGTCCGTAGCATGAGCCGGTGCCCGTTCACAAGTCGGTTGCTCGGATGCGCCCCTCCGTCAGCGCATCGACGGCGGCGGTGAGATCGGCGCGGAAGCGCTCCGGCGCGTAGAGGGTGCGGATCCGCTCCGCGAGGCCGGGCCGCATGGGGCACGCGGCGGCGCGCAGGATCGCGGCGGCCAGGGGCTCGGCGGCGGGATCGCCGAGGCTCGCGAGGTCCGCTCCGGCATCCTCCAGCATGGCGCGGTGGGCGGGGATGTCGGAGGCGACGACCGGCAGGCCGCGGGCCATCGCCTCTGCCAGGGCGAGCGGCTGCATCTCGGCGCGGGATGGGAACAGCGCCAGCGTCACGCCCGCGAAGGCCGTCTCGGGCGGGCGCTCGCCGGCGAAGGTCACGCGACCATCGAGCCCGAGTGCCGTCACGCGCATGCGCAGGGCGGCGGCGAAGGCGGCGTCGAGCTCGGGGCCGATCAGGGTGAGATGGGCCTCAGCCGCCTCCGGCATCCGCAGCAGGACAGCAAGCGCGTCGACGGCCCGGTCCTGGCCCTTGCGGGGACCGAGGGCGCCGACCACGGCGAGGCCGGCGAGGCGCGTATCGCCGTCCGGGCGCGCGTGCGGCGGGAGCGCCGGCAGCGGGTTGCGCACGAGACGCCAGGGCAGGCGCGTAGGCGGCGTCGCATGCGGGCTGATGACGATGCAGGCATCGGCGAGCGAGGCGCGAAGGGCCCCCGCGCGGCCGCCGGCGGCCGGGGCGTGCAGGTGCCAGAGCACGAAGGGACGGGGGCGCAGGAGGCGCGCGGCGAGGCCGTAGACGTAGAGGGTCGGCTCGTCGTGGACGTGGATCAGGTCCGGCCGGAGACGCCGCAGGGCCTTGGCCTCGGCGGCGACGAGCCCGGCGAGGCGCGGCAGCACCGCGAGCTTGCGCCAGGGGCCGGCGAGCGGCCGGGAGGGAAAGCGCGGCGGCGTCCGCTCGTCGGCCTCCGGCAGGGGCGCGCGGACCGTCACCGCGTGGCGGCCGCGCAAGGCATCGGCTGCGGCGAGCAGCACACGGGTCGAGCCGCCGCGCGTGTCGTAGAGCGTCGGAAGCAGGATCTTCACGGGCACCGGCCGCGCGCGGTGTGTCCTCGCCGCGATCCGGTGCGCATGGTGCTCCGCGCTCAGGCCGCCGGCGCGGCGGCCGCCAGGGCGGCGGCGACCTTGCGGGCGAAGGCGACGGGATCGCGCGGCGTATCGCCGTCCTGGATGCGGGCGAGGTCGAGCAGCATTCCGGCCGCCTCCGTCACGGTCTCTTCCGAACCCGCCGCGAGGGAGCGGATCAGGGGATGGCGCGGGTTCAGCTCGAGCACGGGCAGGCCGGCGCCTGTCCCGCGCCCGGCCCGGCGCAGCAGGCGCTGCATCTGAAGGTCCGGGCCGTTGCCGGAGGCCGAGAGCACCACGGCGCTGTCGACGAGACGGTCGGTGGCGCGCACCTCCGAGACGCTGTCGGCCAGCGCCGTCTTCAGGGCCGCGAGCAGCGTCCCGATCTCGGGGGCCGGCTCTGCCTCGCCGCTCTCGGGGGCGAAGGCCGAGAGGTCGGCGCCCCCTTGCGTAACCGAGCGCAGGGGCTTCTCCTCGAAGCGGTGCAGGCTGTCGGGCCAGAAGGCGTCGACATGGTCGGACAGGAGCAGCACCTCGATGCCGCGCGCCTTGAAACCCTCGAGCTGCGCCGAGTTCCGCAGGGCCTCCGCATCGTCGGCGACGAGGTAGTAGATGGCCTCCTGGCCGTCCTTCATGCGGGACACGTAGTCGGCAAATGAGGTCCAGCCCTCCACCGCCGAGGAGCGGAAGCGCAGCAGCGCCGCGATCTCGGCCCGGCGTTCGTGGTCCTCGTAGATGCCCTCCTTGAGGGTCGGCCCGAAATTCTCCCAGAATTTCTCGTACTCGCCCTCCGGCTTCTTCGCGCGGCTGGCGAGTTCCGAGAGCACCTTGCCGGTGACGGCTTTGCGGATCCGGGCGAGAGCCGGCGTCGCTTGCAGCATCTCGCGCGAGACGTTGAGCGGCAGGTCCTCGGTATCGACCACGCCCTGCACGAAGCGCAGCCAGGACGGCAGCAGGCCGGCCTCGTCGGTGATGAACATGCGGCGCACATGCAGCCGCACCTTGCTCTCGCGCTCGCCCTCGATGGCCTGGAACGGCTTCATGCCCGGCACGAACAGGAGCGCGGTGAACTCCATCGCGCCCTCGGCGCGCCAGTGCAGCGTCGCCCAGGGCTTGTCGAAATTCATGCCGACCTGGCGGTAGAACTCCTCGTACTGCTCGGGCGTGATCTCGGACTTCGCCTTGCGCCAGAGGGCGGTGCCCTGGTTGGCCGCCTCGTCCTTGCCGTCGCGCGCGATGGCGATGGGCACGGTGATGAAGTCGGCCCATTTGCGGATGAGATGGTCGAGCCGGTAGGGCTCCAGATACTCGTCGGCGTCCTCCTTCAGGTGGAGGACGATCTCCGTGCCGGGCTCGGCCTTCTCGGCGGGCTCGATCGTGTAGCCGCCGCGCCCGTCCGATTCCCAGGCGAACGCCTCCTCGGAACCGGCCCGGCGCGAGGTGACGCGCACCCGGTCGGCCACCATGAAGGCGGCATAGAAGCCGACGCCGAACTGCCCGATGAGGCTCGGACGGGTATCCTCGGCCTCGGTCTCGGGCTTGGTGTCGGCCAGCGTCTGCGAGAAGGCGCGGGTGCCCGAGCGCGCGATGGTGCCGAGATTCTGCCCCAGCTCGTCCTTCGACATGCCGATGCCGGCATCGGAGACGGTGAGGGTGCGTGCCTCCTTGTCGGGCACGATGCGGATCTTGGCGTCGGGGGGGAGCGCCGGCGCGGCGCCGCTCAGCGCCTCGAACCGGCGCCGGTCCATGGCGTCCGCCGCGTTGGCGACGAGCTCGCGCAGGAAGATCTCGCGGTCCGAATAGAGGGCGTGGACCACGAGGTCGAGAAGACGCCCCACCTCGGCGCCGAATTCGTGCCGCTCCACCGTCTCGCTCACACGCTCGCTCCCGATGCCCGAAAACCGGGTGCGATATGCTCCGCGCGGGCCGTGATTTCAATGCTCGGGCGCCCGTGCGAAGGCGCACCGAGCCGCCGCCGCGCGGCGGTTACGCACGGCTCCGCTCCGCCGCATCGGCCGGGCGCCGTCGATTGCCGGAGGATCCCCATGCGCATCCGCCTCGCGCTCCTGATGATCTGCGCGCCCCAGGCGCTCCTCGCCGCCGAGATCGAGGTCGTGTCCCGGATCGAGCGGGTGACGGTCTATCCCGACGCGGCGCTGGTGAGCCGCACGGGATCGCTCTCGCTCCCGGAGGGCGCCTCCAGCCTGACCCTGCGGGGCCTGCCCGCCACCCTCGATCCGTCCTCGATCCAGGTTTCGGCGAAGGGCGGCGGCGCGCTCACCCTCGGAGCCGTCGACGTCCGCCTGACGCCGGGGGAGGTCAAGCCCGTGGTCGACGCCGCCCTTCAGGAGAAGATCGACCGGCTGAGGGAGGAGCGCGAGGTCAAGGCGGCAGGGCTCGTCGCGCTGGAGGGCAAGCGAAAGGCGATCGAGCGCTACGCCGAGGCGAGCCCGGAGAAGCTCGGGCCGGAGGGCAAGGGCATGGAGGTCGGCCAGTGGCAGACCGCCTGGGACGCTATCGGCAGCGGCCTCGCCGGCGTTCAGGAGGACATCCGGCAGGCCCGCGCGAAGCTGCGCGACCTCGACGCCGAGATCCTCGCGGCGGAGCGCGCGCGTCCCTCGCGGCCCAGCCCCGGCGCGCCGAAGCGCGACGTCAGCATCGCCGTCGAGGCGGCGAGCGCGATGCAGGGCGAGATCCTCGTCAGCTACCGCGTCGCCGGTGCCTCCTGGCGGCCGACCTACGAGGCGAGCCTCGACACCGGCGCCGAGAAGCCGGTGCTCGACCTCGCGCGCCGCGCCGAGATCAGCCAGCGCACCGGCGAGGATTGGAGCGATGTCGAGTTGTCCGTCTCGACGGTGCGGGTGGCGCGCGGCGCGGCGGCGGCGGAACTCGCGCCGTTGCAGGTCTCGTTCTGGGAGCCGCCTGCCTTCGCCGAGCGGGAGCGCGCGGCGGCGGCCCGCTCGCTCGCCGTCCCCGCGCCTGCGGCGCCATCCGCCGACGGCCAGCAGGTCGCCGAGTTGAAGAAGGCGGTGCCCCCGGCTCCGCGCATGGTCGAGGCGATGCAGCAGCAGGCGACGCTGGAGGCCGGCAGCTTCCAGGCGACCTACCGCGTGCCGGGGCGCGTCAGCGTCGGCCAGGACGGCCTGAGCAAGACGCTCGCGCTCGCCACCCGCCGGATCGAGCCGCAGCTCTCCGTCACCGCGACGCCGGAGCTCGACGAGACCGCCTATCTCAAGGCGAGCTTCACCCAGGAGGACGAGGCGCCGCTCCTGCCCGGCGAGGTCTCCCTGCGGCGCGACGGCAGCTTCGTCGGCCGCACGCGGATCAAGCTGACGGCGCCCGGCGACAGCGTCGATCTCGGGCTCGGCGCCGACGACCGCGTGAAGATCGCCCGCGTGCCCCTGCGCCGGCGCGAGAGCGAGCCGACCTGGCTCGGACAGACCAAGACGGACCTGCGCGAGTTCAAGACCAGCGTGAAGAACCTGCACGCGCAAGCCATCCGCATCACGATCCTCGACCGGATGCCCTACTCGGAGAACGGCGCCATCACCGTGGAGCAGTTGCGAGAGACGACGGCGCCCACGGAGAAGCAGCCGAACGACCGGCGCGGCGTGCTCGCCTGGAGCTACGACTACAAGCCGGGCGAGGCCCGCGACATCCGCCTCTCCTACCGCCTGCGCTGGCCGGCGGATCGGGAGGTGGTGTTCGAGCAGAAGCCCGTCTCGCGGCCCTGAGATATCGTCAGAAGAACGCCTGCAACCCGGTCTGCGCCCGGCCGAGCACCAGGGCGTGCACGTCGTGCGTGCCCTCGTAGGTGTTCACGGTCTCGAGGTTCTGGGCGTGGCGGATGACGTGGTATTCGCCAATGATGCCGTTGCCGCCATGCATGTCGCGGGCGGTCCGCGCGATGTCGAGCGCCTTGCCGCAATTGTTGCGCTTGATCAGGCTGATCATCTCGGGGGCCGCCCGGCCCTCGTCGAGGAGCCGCCCGACGCGCAGCGCCGCCTGGAGCCCCAGCGCAATCTCCGTCTGCATGTCGGCGAGCTTCTTCTGGACCAACTGGGTCTGCGCCAGCGGCTTGCCGAACTGGCGGCGGTCCAGGGTGTAGGCGCGGGCGCGGTGCCAGCAATCCTCCGCCGCGCCCATGCTCCCCCACGCGATGCCGTAGCGCGCCCGGTTAAGGCAGCCGAAGGGGCCCTTGAGGCCGGAGGCATCCGGCAACAGCGCCTCCTCGCCGACCTCCACCCCCTCCATCACGATCTCGCCCGTGATCGAGGCGCGTAAGCTGAGCTTGCCCTCGATCTTCGGCGCCGAGAGCCCCTTCAGGCCCTTCTCCAGCACGAAGCCCCGAATCTCGCCGTCATGCGCGTCGGATTTCGCCCAGATCACGAACACGTCGGCGATGGGGCTGTTCGAGATCCAGGTCTTGGCGCCGGTGAGGCGGTAGCCGCCGTCGATCCGCTCGGCCCGCGTGCGCATGCCGCCGGGGTCGGAGCCCGCCTCCGGCTCGGTCAGGCCGAAGCAGCCGACCCATTCGCCGCGCGCCAGCTTGGGCAGGTAGCGCCGACGCTGCGCCTCGCTGCCATAGGCGTGGATCGGGTACATGACCAGCGAGGACTGCACGCTCATCATCGAGCGGTAGCCCGAATCGACGCGCTCCACCTCGCGGGCGACGAGCCCGTAGGAGACGTAGGAGGCGCCGGCGCAGCCGTACTCCTCGGGCAGCGTCAGCCCGAGCAGGCCGAGCTCGCCCATGGCGGAGAACAGCGAGCGGTCGCAGGTCTCGTTGGCGTAGGCCGCGACGATGCCGGGCAGCAGCCGCTCCTGCGCGAAGGCGCGGGCGGTGTCGCGGATGGCGCGCTCGTCCTCGTGGAGCTGGTCCTCGAGGAGCAGCGGGTCCTCCCAGGTGAAGGCGGGTTTGGAGGAGTCCGGGCGGCGGATCGGCGCGGTCATCGGCATGTCCTCATTCGGTTGCAGCCCCTTCGCGGGGCACGTCGTCGGCCTCTCACCGCCCCTTGGCGGCCCCGTCCCGACCACTCCGCATCGCCCGCGCGGCGCTGGCCGCGCTCGGCGGCAGCTTGGCATCGTCCTGGGCGCCCGGCCCCGCCGGAGCCGTTCCCGGCGCGGCATCCCTGTCGCCCCGCTCGCGGCCGAACCCGTAGCCCGCGTTCACGCCGGCATAGAACCCGGAGAAGTCCTCCGCCCGCGCGCCCGCCGCGCAGGCGACGGACATGAGGCACAACGCGGCGGCGAGCATGGGGATGCGCATGAACGGCTCCGAGGATGACGGACGGCGGACCGTCCGAAACGAGAAACGGCGACCCGATGGGCCGCCGTTTCGAGACATCCGGTCGGAACGCGGCGGATTGTGGTCCGCCGGGTGCGATCAATCGTCGACGTTGATGCTCTGGGCCTCGCGGCCCTTCTGGCCCTCGACCACGCCGAGCGTGACCTGCTGGCCCTCGTTCAGCGAATCGAGCCCGGCGCGCGAGAGCGCGGAGCGGTGCACGAACACGTCCTTGCCGCCGTCGTTGACGGAGACGAAGCCGAAGCCCTTGGTCGGATCGTACCACTTCACGGTGCCGGTCATCTCCACCGACGGGCCGGAGGCAAAGCGGCCACCGCCGCCACCGCCGCCGCCACCGAAACGGTCGCCGCCGTAGCCGCCACCGCCGCCGCCGAAGCGATCACCGCCGAAACCGCCGGTGCGGGGGGGGCGCGCGTCGCGCCGGGGAGGAGCGGCCTCCGCCGTCGAGGTGTCGACGCTGGTGACGTTGGTGACCTGCGGGCCCTTCTGGCCCTGGGCCGTCTGGACGGTCAGGCGGGTGCCGGGCAGGAGGTCGGCATGGCCGGCGGCTTCCACCGCGCGGATGTGGAGAAACGCGTCGCCGGAGCCGTCGCCGAGCTCCACGAAGCCGAAGCCCTTCTCCTTGTTGAACCACTTCACCGTGGCGTCACGCTCCGGGCCGGAGGGAGCGGCCTGGGCACGCGACGGACCGCGATCGAACCCGCCGCCACCACCGCCGAAGCCGCCACCGCCGCCGCCGCCGTATCCCCCACCGTAGCCACCGCCGCTCGGCGGTGCCTGGTCCGGCCACCGCGGCTCGGCTCCACCATCGTCGAAGCCGCGCTTCTGCGGCCCCCTGAAATCACGACCACGTCCCATCGAAAGCTCGCAAAAACCGTCCGCCGATCATCATCGCGAAGACAGCGCGCGCGTCCCTCAAGACAGCACACGCCCCGCATTGTCATCATCCCAGGCAGCGGTGACCAAGAATAACGCCTCAGTCCTGACGCAAACACGGCTTCACCGCAAGAACCTTCTCGCCGCCGGAGGCCCGCGGCCGCCGATTTCCGCTCTCGCGCGGGCTCGGGGGCGCCCGATCGGGCCCTCGGCGCCGTTAGGGATGCGCAAAGGCTCCGCGCGGTAGAATCGCCCCTTAGCCGGCCAAGCCCGACTCAGGGCCTCTCGCGAGCCCCCGTCCGCCCGATGATCGCGACCCCGACTTTCCCCGATCTGTCGGCCCTCGTCGTGGACGAGAGCCTCTACATCCGCCGCATCGTGCGCGACATGCTCATGCGCGTCGGCATAAAGCGGGTGCTGGAGGCGCCCGACGGGGCCGAGGCGCTCGGCGTGCTGGCCGAGAGCAAGCCCGACCTCACCATCATCGACTGGGACCTCGCGATCCTGTCGGGGGAGGAGTTCATCCGGCTGGCGCGCACGCCGAGCACCTCGCCCTGCCCGACGATCCCGATCATCCTGATGCTGGCCCAGCCGCGCCGCAACGTGGTCGACCGGGCGATCTCGCTCGGCGTCAACGAGATCATCGCCAAGCCGTTCTCGCCCAAGACCCTATGGTCGCGCCTCGACGAGGTGATCAACCGGCCCCGCCCCTACAGCCAGGTGAAGAGCCTGCTGCGGCCGACGCCGCGCATGGCCGCCATGAAGGGCGCCGCCTGAGGACCGCCGGGCCTCTCGGCACGATTGGACACTATGCAGTCCCCGGCCGAGCCTGTAGCGTCCTCGGGATGAGCGATGGCCAGGCCGACAGCCGGGGCCGGATCCCGGAGACGCCGACGCGGGCGATGATGGACGAGAGTGCCACGACCGCGCCCGAGTCGCCGCATCGGCGACCGCAGGCGGGGCCCGCCCCACCCCGTGAAGGCTCGCCGTCCCGCGAGACGGCGCATGCCTCGCATGCGGCGGCCCAGGGCGGCCACGCCGCGCTGGCGCGCGCCTATACCCCGCCGCGCCACGGGCGCCGCGACGCCTATGCCGCCCTCGATCTCGGCACCAACAACTGCCGCCTGCTCGTCGCGGAGCCGGCCTCCCACGGTTTCCGCGTGATCGACGCGTTCTCGCGGATCGTGCGCCTGGGCGAGGGGCTCGGCACCTCCGACCGGCTGAGCGAGGAGGCCGTCGAGCGCACGGTGGAGGCGCTGCGCATCTGCCGGGCCAAGATGCAGGCGCGCGGCGTGGTGCGCTCCAAGATCATCGCCACCGAGGCCTGCCGGCTCGCCGTGAACGGGGCGGCCTTCGTCGAGCGCGTCCGCGCCGAGGTCGGGCTCGACCTCGAGATCGTCGACCGGCAGACGGAGGCCTATCTCGCCGTCACCGGCTGCGCGGCGCTGGCCGATCCGCGCGCGGAATCGGTGGTGATCTTCGATATCGGCGGCGGCTCCACCGAGATCGCCTGGCTCGACGGGGCCGCCACCAACCCCTCCGCCGACCCGACCCTGCGCATCCGCGCCTGGGATTCCCTGCCCGTGGGCGTGGTGACGCTCGCCGAGCGCCATGGCGGCGTCGAGGTCACGCGCCATACCTTCGAGGGCATGGTGGAGGAGGTGTCGGAGAAGCTGTCGGGCTTCGCCATCCGCGCCGCCTCGGCGGCCACGGGCGCGAATTTCCACCTGCTCGGCACCTCGGGCACGGTGACGACGCTGGCCGCCATGCATCTGCGCCTCGTGCGCTACGAGCGGCGCCGGGTCGACGGGCTCTGGATGAGCGACGCCGAGGTCTCGGAGGCCATCGACGACCTGCTCGGCACCCGCCTCCAGCAGCGTGCCGACAATCCCTGCATCGGGCGCGACCGGGCCGATCTGGTGCTCGCCGGCTGCGCCATCCTGGAGGCGATCCGGCGCGCCTTCCCGTCCGAGCGCCTGCGCATCGCCGATCGCGGCCTGCGCGAGGGACTGCTGATGAACATGATGCGCGAGGACGGCGTCTGGCGCCGGGGCGGCTACCGGTGAGCGACAGGCGCGGAGGGGGCGACGGCGTCCGGGGCGAGCTCAAGCAGCGGGTGAAGACGGGGCGCGGGCGCACCCTGTCCCAGAAGCGCTGGCTGGAGCGCCAGCTCAACGACCCCTACGTCGCCCGCGCCAAGCGCGAGGGATACCGCTCGCGCGCCGCCTTCAAGCTCATCGAGATCAACGAGCGCTTTCCGCTGCTCAAGCCCGGCCAGCGCATCGTCGACCTGGGGGCGGCCCCCGGCGGCTGGTCGCAGGTGGCGGCCAAGATCGTGGGCGAGCGCGGCCGCATCGTCGGCATCGACCTGCTCGAGATCGAGCCCATGGCCGGCGTCGAGTTCATCGTGCTCGACTTCCTCGACCCGGAAGCGCCCGCCCGGCTCACCGAGCTTCTCGGCGGCCCCGCCGATCTCGTCCTCTCCGACATGGCCGCCAACACCACCGGCCACAAGAAGACCGACCACCTGCGCATCGTCGGGCTCGCCGAGACCGCCGCCCAGTTCGCCCGCGAGGTGCTGGCCCCCGGAGGCGCCTATCTCGCCAAGGTCTTCCAGGGCGGCACGGAGGGGGGGCTGCTCACCGACCTCAAGCGCGACTTCGCCAGCGTGCGCCACGTCAAGCCCGCCGCAAGCCGCGCCGATTCGAGCGAGCTCTACGTGCTCGCCATGGGCTATCGGGGCGCTCCCGGCCCAGCCGTGGGCGACGAATAAGGTCTGCCGGCGGGTCGGGGATCCCTCGGTCCGGCGATCCGATCCCGCGCGGCTGCCGGCGGGGTCGGCGGCCATGCCCGGAGCGCCTTCATCGGATCGCGGCGACGGCTCGTGGCCGGTGCCGGAGGGCCGCCGGGGCGGCCCCGGCGGCGGTGCTTCAGGCCACCTTGCGCGGCACCAGCCGCTCGCTCGCCAGCGCCTCGTCGGCACCGGAGACGCCGGATTCCGTGTACTCGGCGTCCTCGTTGACGCGCCAGACGTCGTGGCGGCGGTAGCCCGCGACGATGTTCTCGACGGTCAGCATCGCCGTCATCATCGCGTGGTCCTGGTTGTTGTACTTGTGCATGCCGTTGCGGCCGACGAGGTGCAGGGTCGGGAAGTCCCGCTCCAGCTCCATGCGCACGGTGGCGACGTTGTCGCGATAGGCGTCGTCATAGACCGGATACGCCTTGGGCTGGCGCACCACGCAGGCATCGACCACGTCCTCGGCCGCGATCAGCCCGATCTTGCCGATTTCGCGCTTGGCGAGGTCCACGAGCTCGTCGTCCGAGGCGTTCCAGAGCCCGTCGCCCTCGAAGCAGAAATATTCGAGGCCGAGGCAGGTGAAGCCCTCGTCCGGCACCATCTCCGGCGACCAGGAGCGGAAGTTCTGCACGCGGCCGACCTTCACCGACGGATCGTGGATGTAGATCCAGTTGTCAGGGAAGTCCTCGCGCGCCTTGGCGATCAGGGCGACCGTGAGGAAGTCGCGGTAGCGCAGGGCGCGGGCGTTGAAGGTCGAGATCGGGCGCGGATGGATCGCGTCGACGAGCTCGCGCACCGGCGCGGACGAGATTACATGGCGCGCCGTGTAGGTCTCGCGCGCGCCGCCGCCGGTGACGGCCGAGACCGTCCAGATGCCGGTGCCGGAATCGTAGCTCAGCCCCTCGACGCTCCGGTCGAGGACGACGCGGCCGCCGTTGCGGTGGATCTTCTCGGCCGCCGCCTCCCACATCATGCCGGGGCCGCGCCGGGGATAGCGGAAGGACTCGATCAGCGTCTTGATGACCGGCTCGCCGGCCTTTTGCTTGCGGCGCAGCCCAAGCGAGCGCACCAGCGCGTCCTTGATGGCGGAGCCGAGATCGAGCCCCTTGATGCGCTGGGCCGCCCAATCGGCCGAGATGTCGTCGCAGGACATCCCCCAGACCTTCTCGGTGTAGGTCTTGAAGAAGATCGAGAAGAGCCGCTCGCCGAACTGGTTGCGCACCCACTGATGGAAGCTCTTCGCCTCCTTCACCGGGCGGGCGCGGGCGTAGAGATAGGAAGCGACGCAGGCGGTGCTCTGCAACAGGCCGAGATTCTTCAGCGCCTCGAACGCCTTAAGCGGATAGGCGTAGTAGCGGCCCTTGTAGTAGATCCGCGACAGGCGCGGCCGGTCGATGAAATCGTCGGGCAGGATCTCGTCCCAGAGGTCGACCACCGCCTTCGACTTCGAGAAGAAGCGGTGCCCGCCGATGTCGAACAGGTAGCCCTTGTGCGAGACCGTGCGGCTGATGCCGCCGACCTGCGCGGGGTCGCGCTCCAGCACGAGCACGTCGCGGCCCTGCTTCGAGAGCTGATAGGCGGCGGTGAGACCGGCCGGCCCGGCGCCGATGACCAGGGTCTCGGTGTGATGGCTCATGAACAACTCCGGGGGACGACGCGCCGGCGGCCGGCCGGCAGCGCTGTGGCCGAAGCTTCGCGCGACGAGGTTAACGAACCGCTCCACGGCGACGCCTTGACCGCTCCTTAAGCAGTCCCGCGCGATGCTCGGCCGCGCGACGGAGGACGGCATGCACGGATTCGGCTTGAGACGGCGGGAGGGCCTGATCGTCGTCCTCGGCCTCGCCGTGTCGATGCTGAGCTGGCTCGCCTTCCAGCCCTGGAACCTGACGGACGCCTTCATGATCGGCGCGCCGTTCGGGCGGGACTTCGTGAACTTCTGGATCGCGCCGCATCTCGTGATCGAGGGGCGGGCGCCCGTGCTCGGCGACATCGACGCGTACAACGCCGCGATCCGCGAGGGATTCGGCTATGTCGCGCAAAACCGGATGATCTTCTCCTATCCGCCGCACGCGCTGCTTCTGCTCCTGCCCTTCGGCCTGCTGCCCTACCTGCCCGCGCTCCTCCTCTGGACGGGGCTGAACCTCGCCGCGCTCGCCGCCGCGACGCGGCTGATCGGCGGGCGACCTTCCTTCGCCGCGCTCGCCTGCCTCTCGCCGGCCGCCGCCGCCATGGCGATGTACGGGCATTTCGGCGGGTTGCTGGCGCTCGGCGCCACCCTCGCCGTGACCGAGAGCGGGCGCCGCCCCCGGCTGGCGGGTCTGTGTCTCGCGCTGATGAGCGTGAAACCCCAGTTCGCCCTCGTGCTCGGCCTGCTCCTGCTCTGCGCCGGGCGGCTGCGCTGCCTCCTGCACGCCGCCGCCTTCGCGACGGTGCTGGTCGCGCTCTCGCTCGCCGCCTTCGGATGGGCGCCCTGGCTGCGTTTCGTCGAGGTGATCCTGCCCCTCCAGAGCCGGCTGCTCACCGAGTTCGCCGGATCGAGCCTCGCCACCGCGACCTCGTTCTACGTGACGGCCCGGTTCTGGGATCTTTCCGCGGGGACCGCCTGGGCGATCCAGGCCGTGCTCGGCGGGCTCGCCTTCCTGACGGCGCTCACGGCGCTGCGGGGCGGGCCGCCCTCGCCCGCGCGGCTCGTCGTCGTGCTGAGCGGGGCGCTGCTCGCGCTCCCTTACGCCAACCACTACGACCTCGCCGTCGCCGCTCCGGCGCTCACCCTTCTCGTCCTGGACCGGACCGCGATGCCCGAGGCGTCGCCGGCCGCCATCCTGGTCTGGCTGATCGCGCCGCTGGCCAAGCTGCTCGCGGTCGCCTCGATCCCGGTGATCCCGCTGGCGATGGCCGCCGCCCTCGTCGCCCTGTCCCGGCGGCTCGACACGGAGCGGTCGGCGATGCCCGCCGGAGCCCTGCCGTGCTCGGCGTGACCGCCCCCGCGACAGTGGCGCCGCGCTCGCTCCTCGACAGCCAAGCCCTGCTCTGGCTGCTGGTCGCCCTCGCGGCCCTGGCGCTCTACCCGCCGAACGAGATGCTCGCGACTGTCGATCACCTCGCCGTGCGCGACACCGACGACGCCATGCGGCTCGTGGACGTGCGCGCGCTGGTGAACGGGCAGGGCTGGTTCGACACGGTCCAGCACCGCTTCCTGCCGCCGGAGGGCGTGCGGAGCCACTGGTCGCGCCTGGTCGACGCGCCGCTCGCCGCCAGCGTCCTGGTGCTGACGCCCCTCGTCGGCCGGTCGCTCGCGGAGGGGCTGACGGCAGCGTTCTGGCCGGCGCTGCTGATGGGCCTCTATGGGATCGCCCTGTATCGCGGCCTGCGGAGCGCCTTCGGCGCGCGCGCCGGCATCCTCGGGGTGTTCGCGGCGCTCGAACTCTTCGGCGTCACGGTGCAGTTCACGGCGGGCCGCGTCGACCACCACAACCTGCAAATCCTGGCGATGCTCGGCGTCGGCTTCTGCCTGATCCGTCCGGGCCTCCGCGCGGGCTTGGCGGCGGGAGGCTTCTGCGCGCTCTCGCTGGCCATCGGCCTCGAAGGGCTCCCCTTCGTGGCGCTGGCCGGCGTCTTCCTCGCCGGGGACTGGGTGGGGCGCGGCCGCACCGCCCTGCCGGCCTTCCTCGGGTTCGGGATCGGGCTCGGGACGGCGACCCCGCTGCTCTTCGCCGGCCAGACCGCGCCCTCGCTCTGGGGCACGTCCTATTGCGACGCGCTCTCGCCGCCCTGGCTCTGGCTCGCCGCGGGGGGGCTGGCCGCCGCCCTCGGATGCGCGGCCCTCGACGGCCGCCTGCGAACGCCGGCCGCCCGGCTCGCTGCCGCCTCCGGGTTCGGGATCGCCGTCGCGGCGGGGTTCGCCGCGCTGTTTCCGGCCTGTCTCGGCGGGCCCTTCCCCGGCATGCCGGCGCTGGTGCGCGAGCACTGGCTGTTCACCGTCAACGAGATGACCTCGGTGCCGAAATTCATCGCGCATGGGAAATGGGAGGCGCTGGCCTTCTATCCGCCGCTCATGCTGGCGGCGCTCTGCGCGACCTGGGCGGCCCTGCGCGGCAAGGCGGAGACGCGGCGCCATTTCGCGGTGGCCGCGCTGTTCCTTTGGCCCGGCCTCGTCATCGGCTTCTTCCAGTTCCGGGGCCTCTACATCGCCTCGGGATTCATCCCGCTCGTCGCCGGCCCGGTGATGGACCGGGCGATCGACATCGCCCGCGACCGGACCGTCGCCGGAGGCCGCAAGACGGCGTTCTGCGCGCTCGCGGCGGCCCTCGTCAGCCCGATCTGGATCACGCCGATGCTGCTGCCGGCGCTGGCCGAGGCATCCGACGACACGATGCCGGCAAGGCCCGCCTGCCGCTCCCACGACGCCATGGCGCCGCTCGCCGCGCTCCCCCCCGGAACCGTGCTCGCGCCGATCTGGATCGGCCCGGCGATGCTGCTCTACACGCCGCACTCGGTGATCGCGGCCCCGTATCACCGGGCGATTCCGGGTCTCGTCGCCGCCATCGAGGGGCTCGGCGGCAGCGAGGGCGACCTGCGCCGGCACGTCGAGGCGCGCCATGCCGATTACGTGGTGCTGTGCCCGAAGGAGCCCGAGGATTCCTTAAGCGACGGCCCTTCCTTCGCCACGCGGCTCGGGCGCGGCGAGGTCTCGGTGCCGTGGCTGGCGCCAGTCGACATCCCCGGCAGCGTGCTGAAGGCGTGGCGGGTCGTGCGGTAGCGGCGGCTACTTCACGATGCGGTCGAGCCGGTTGTTGACGAAGAAATACAGCTCCTTCGAGCCCGGCTCGGAATAGAGCACCTGCACCTCGCGTCCCGAGCGGCCCTCGCCCACCAGCACGTCGGTGGCGGGCTTGCCCTTGAGCCGCACCAGCTCGCACTCGCCGATTCCCGGTTCGATCGCGCTCGCCACGGTCGGCACCGGGCCGGTGCAGCTTCCGTCCGGCGCGAGGACAGGCCCGGAAAACGTGGGCACGGAGGGGACGGGCGCGACGACGGCCGGCGCCGGCGGCGGCGCCACCGTCCGTTCCATGCTCTGGCAGCCCGCGAGACCCGCCGCGAGCAGCGAGAGCGCCGCGATCTGGCGGCCGCTCACGGCGTGCCCTTCGGCGTCTGCACCGCCGCGGGCGCGGAAGACGCGGCCGGCGGCGCGCCCCGCGCGGCCAGGGCAGCGGAAAACAGCGCCCGCGCGTCGCGCTTGAAGGCGGCGCGGGATTCGGGCCTCGCATAGAACATGTGGCCTCCCGGATAGACGCTGAGCGTGAGCCGCCCGCCCCCGCCGAGGGACGGCATCTGGTCGAGGATCAGCTTCGAGGCGAAATAGGGCGTGACCAGATCGGTGAAGCCGTGGGCGACGAGCACCCTCAGGTTGCCGTCGAGCGCCAGCACGCCGCGCAGGTTGCTCGCGACCTCCGGCGCGTTGCGCCCCGCCCCCCAGCTCCAGCCCCGGTTCACCGCGCTGTTGAGCAGCTCGTAGCGCAGGTTCGGCACCCGCCAGTTCAGCCGCTTGGCGTAGAGCTCGATCATGGCGCTCGTCAGCGGCGCCTGGAGGGCCGTGAGCAGCGGGTCCTCGAAGCTCGGCATGACGGCGGTCGGGTCGGGATCCCAGCCCGAGACCCCCGTGTCGTAGGCGCTGGCGATGCGCCCGTTGGCACGGTCGAGGGCGCGCTGGACGCTGTGCGTCGCCAGACGCCCGGCCTGCTCGCGCACCAGCGCCGGATCGAGCCCCGAGAGTGCGGCGACGCGCTCGGTGAGCCGGCTCACCGCCGCCATGTCGCTTGGGCCTTTCAGCAGGTCCGCGAGATAGTCGCCCGTGGCGTAGCGCTCGGTATCGGCGAGGAGCTCGCGCGTCGGCACCGTGCCTGCCCGCTCCAGGCCGGCGGCGGCGAAGGAGGGCAGCCGCGTGACATGGCCCCAGGGATTGAGGCGCGGCGGCTGGAGCCAGGCGAAATCGAGCACCGGGGAGAGCAGCACCATCCCCGACAACCCGACGCCGATCTCCTCCTGGAGCTTCTCCGCGATCAGCGGCCCGCGAAAGCCGCCATAGCTCTCGCCGATGTAGAATTTCGGCGCGCCCATGCGCTCGTTGACGCGCAGGTAGCGGGCGATGGCCGCCGCCAGCACGCCCGCATCGGCATCGACGCTCCAGTATTTCTTGGCGTCGCCATCCGCCGCGCGGCTGTAGCCGCTGCCGACCGGATCGATGAAGACGAGGTCGGTGAAATCGAGCCAGGTGCCGTCGTTCGGCACCAGCGCCACGCTCTGCGAGGGGCTGATGCTCGGCCCGTCCGTGGGCAGCCGCCAGGGGCCGATGGCGCCGATGTTCAGATAGGCCGAGGCCGCCCCTGGCCCGCCGTTCAGCGCGAAGGTGATCGGCCGCTCGGCCTCGCCCTGCGCCGGTGCCTTCGTATAGGCGACGAACGCAATCTCGGCCTGGAGCTTGCCGCTCTCGTCGACGAGGGGCAGGCTGCCGGCCGTGGCCTTGAAGGCGAGGATGCTCCCGTCCGGCAGCGTGACGCTCTGGTCCGTCACCGCATCCGGCGGCAGCTTGCGGCCCTCGGGGGGGCGCTGCGCGGCGGACGGAGAATGGGGCGCCTCCTGCGCCGCGAGCGGCAGCGGGCCGCCCAGCGCGAGGACGAGGCCGGCCAGCAGACCGAGGCTGTTTGCGAGGATGGGACGGCGCGTCATCGGCTCTCCAAGGCACGGTGCGGGCACCGGCTCCCGGTGAGATGGGGCCGAACCGGCCGGTTCCTAGCCGGCAGGTGGCCGCGTCACACCGTCAGGGGCCAGCGCCCGAGAATATCGTAACGCCCTTCGCCGACGCGGCTGTCGATCAGAACGAACTCGCGAACGGTCCATCGGATTTCCGGCACGATCGTCTCCGGGAGATCGTGGTCGCCCCTCAGCAGGGTGAGATGCGGATCGGAATCCTTGTGGCCGCGCAGGGTCAGGAAGGCGTCGGCAAGCGCCGTGTGCAGCGTGCCGCGAAGACGGTCGATGCCGACCACGCCCTCGTCTCCGAGCAACACCAGCGGACGTCGGCCCGGATCGCCCTTCCAGCTCAGCACGCGGTTCAGCGAGACGTCGAAGGGCGCCGCGCGCAGGCTCGCCGCCGCCTCGACCGCCCTCTCGACCTCCTCCGTCGGCAGGCCGGGATGGAGGCCGAGCGCATGGAGCGAGATGTGCAGGCACTCGCGCGGAACCGGCCGGCCCTTGAGCGCGTGCACCCGGCAGAGATTGTCCCGGAACCGGCACAGCAGGCTGCGCACGCCTTCAGGCGGCTGGACCGCGAAGAAGACGTTATGCGTGCCCTCCGGCGACGGCCCTACTCCCACCCTGCTACTTTTCCCGCCTTAAGCAACTGATATGTCTATGAAAAATAGAACCGCCAGGCACCCCTACCAGGAAGGGTACCGTCAAAACCGGCAAAATCAATGCTCCCGTCTCGATCTTGGATCGCTGGGACGGCGGCCCAGGATCGAGCATATCGCATGGGCGACGGAGGTTGAGGCGAATTCTCGTTCGTTATCGCGCTGGGGGCAGAATGCGGGCGGCGATCTGCCGTTCGATCGCGGCGACGAGCGCATCGACGGGGTCGAGGGTCTCGGCGAAGCCGGCGGTGCGGATCTTGGTCGTATCGGACAGGACGTCGAAGGCCGAGCCGAAGACGAAATCGCCGAACCCCCAGCCGACCGCCTTCGCGTAGTCGGGCTGGACGAGATCGCCCGCGATCCGCCGCCAGACCGGCTCCAGCGCGGGCATGTGCGCGGCCAGCGAGAACGGGATCGGCTCCCCCGTTTCCAGGCCGAAATGCGCCGCGACCTTCTCCCATGCCCGCCGCCAGCGGAACGGCGCGTGGACATAGTTGAACGCCTGCCCCCGCGCCGCCTCCGCCGTGGCCGCCCACAGGCTCGCGCGGGCCAGCGCATGCGCATCGGTGAACTGGGCGAGGCAATGGTCGTAGACATGCGCCGCTCCGGGAAAGCGGAAGGCGGCGCCGTCCGCCCTGGTCAACGCCGCATAGGCGCCGATGACGGTGGCGATGTTCATCGCGTTGCCGGCCGCGTCGCCCAGCACCACGTCGGGTCGCAGGATCGACCACTCGGGCCCGCCGGCATCGGCACGGCGGCGCAGCTCGTCCTCCTGGCTGAAGTAGAAATTGGGACCGACAGGGCGCGGGTTGGCATCCTCGTAGAAGGGCGAGGACACGGGCCCGAGATGGACGCCGTAGACCTTCGCGCCCTGATAGAGCACCACCCGCTCCAGCGGCGCGCCCACGGCCCTCAGCCCGTCGAGCAGATTGCGCAGCATCGCGCTGTTGATCCGATCCTCCTCGGCGAGGCCGCCGCCCGGCTTGTAGGCAGCATAGAAGAGGTGCGTCGTCTCGCGCGCGGCGTTCATCGCCGTGCGTGTCGCAGCGGCGTCGGTCAGGTCGGCGGACACGTCGCCCCCCTGCCGCGACAGCGCGAGCCCCTGCCAATCCGGCGCGCGCGCGATCTCCTCGAGCAGCGCCTTGCCGATGATGCCGCCCGCGCCGGCGACGAGCGCGACCCGGCTCACCGCCGCACCGCCTTGGCGCCGATGGCGAGCCGGTAGAGCGTGATCGGCGGCTTCACGGCGTTCGTGCCGCCGTTGAGGCCGGCGCTGCGATTGAGCTGGGAGGCGGGCATGAGCAGGTTTCCTTGATCGTCGATCCACATCGCGTCGACCCAGACGAGGCGCGGATCGGCGACGAGCGTCGCGATCGTGCCTTCGGGCGAGATCGTCAGGATGCGGCTTCGGTCGGTATCGCTGAGATGGATGGCGCCGGTGGCGTCGATCGCGGTGCCGCCGGTGGACGGCGTATCGGCGAAACGCTCGACATGCGCCGCCCGCTCGGCATCGCCGAGCGTGGCGTCGTCGAGATAGCGTGTCTCGATCCGCGCCATCCGCCCGTTGGAGGGCTGGTAGTAGAACCAGCGCCCGTCCGGCGACACTTCGAGCTGGTCGGCGTGGATGTTCACCGGATCGCCCCTGGCATCGCGCAGGTCCTTGCCCTCGGCGCGCAACGGAGTCTGCGCGATGGTGGAGGGATGGCCGTCGAGCACGCGCCGGCCCTTGCCGCTGGCGAGGTCGAGCACGATCAGACCGGGATCCCCGGCATCGGTCAGATAGCCGTGGCCGCCGTTGAAGCGGACGTCGTCGACGAAGCTCCACGGTTGCGTCACGGCCCCGAGATCGTAGACGCGCGCGACCGTGTTCGTGGCGAGATCGATGCGCACCAGCTTCACGCCATGCGGCGCCAGCGGCTTGCCGATGCCGGGGCCGCCGCGGTCGACCACCCACAAGGCGCCGTCCGGCCCGACGCGGATCGCGTTCACGCCGACGAAGCGGTCGGCGCCGTCCATGCCCGGCTGCCAACCGTTCCAATGCGCGTCGGGATAGGGCACGGGCTTGCCGTCCTTCACCTCGACCACCTGCGGTCCCACGCCGGGCTGCTGCGACTGGACGGGCAGGAACAGTCGCCCGTCGGCGCTGGTCGTCACGCCGTTGATGACGAGATCGGACGAGAAGACCGGTTCCAGCCGGGCCTGCGCCGACGCCGGCGAGGCGGCGACCGCGATCGCCGCGATCCCGGCGAGCAGAAGCGCCCGCAGGCGATGCTTGGGGTCGGGCATGGTCACTCCCCCGCCTTCGGCAGGATGCCGGCCTGGCGGAGGAAGGTCAGATTGTCCTCCAGATGCCAGTTGTCGGTGATCCGCCCGCCCGCCACGCGCAGGATGTCGGTAGCGATGAAGTCGACCGGCTGGCCCTTCCCGTCATGTCCCATGAAGGTTCCGGTGAAATGGCCGGTGAAGCGCAGGTGGCTCACCACCCGGTCGCCCACCACCAGCCGCTGCACCACCGCGATCTTCAGGTCGGGCACGGCGGCCAGGAACGCCTTGCTCGCGGCGGCGGGGCCGCTCGGCCCCTGCGGGCGGCCGGGTGGCAGGGTGTGATCGGTGAAGGTCGGCGCGACGGCCTGATCGAGCAGCGCCTGGCTGCCGTTGTTCCAGAAGCCGTAGAAGGCATCGACCGGCTTCAGCATCGCCGCGACCGTCGCGGCGGGCAGGCTCTTGTCGGCGATCAGCTCCTGCGGCTCGGAGAGCGCGACGGCGGCGCGATCGTCCACTTGGGCGGCAAGGACCGGGGCGGACAGCGCGAGCAGCGAGAACGCCAAGACCGTGAAACGCATCGTCTCTTTCCTCACGCGATGGTGCCCCCGCCATCCACCGTGACGGTGGTGCCGGTGACGTAGGGGTTGGTGGCGACGAACAGGATCGCCTGCGCGATATCCTCGGGCCGGCCGACGCGCCGCGCGGGCAAGCGCTTGGCCGCGCCCTCGAACATCGCCTGCCGGTCGGCCTCCCCCATGCCCTGCCACAGGGGCGTGTCGACGAGGCCCGGCGAGACGGCGTTCACCCGCACCGGCGCCTTCTCCAGCGCGAGGCCCCGCGCCAGCGCTTCGAGGGCCGCGTTGATCGCCCCCTGCAACACAGAGGACGCGCTCGGCCGGGTCGAGAGAAAACCCGATACGACGGTGAGCGAGCCGCCCTCGGCGATCCTCGCCGCCTTCGCCACACGATAGGCGCCGAAGAACTTTGAGTTCATCGCGGCTTCCGCGTCGTCCTGCGCCAGGGTGGCCACCGATCCGCTCTTCGTGGCGGCCGCGGCGACCACCACATGGTCGAACGGCGGCCGCGCTTCGAAGAATGCCGCGATGCCCGCCTCGTCCAGCAGGTCCAGCGCGTCGCGGCCGGGGCGGGCGACCTCCGCGCCGGCCGCCGCGAAGGCGTCGGCGGCGGCGCCGCCGATCCCGCCCGACGCGCCCACCACCAGCACGCGCTTGTTCCGCAAGTCCACGCTCATCCCGATCTCCTCGATTGGTCCGCTCGGCGACCCGAACCCATGACCGTCGAGGTAGGTGTTGCGCTTCCGCGAAGAAGCGCGCAGTCGGACGACAGTCTCTCAACCGGTGTTTGACGATGCTCGACGATCTCAACGAACTCAGGACCTTGCGCGCGATCGTCGCGGCCGGTTCGCTGTCCGCGGCGGGGCGAGCGCTCGGCGTCAGCCTCGCCGTGGTCAGCAAGCGCCTCTCGACGCTGGAGGGGCGGGTCGGCCTGCGGCTCGTCAACCGCACGACCCGCACCCTCTCACCGACCGAGGAGGGCCTGGCGCTCCTGGCGCATCTCGACCGGGCGCTGGAGGCACTGGACGAGGCCGAGGAGCGGCTCGCCACCGGCCGGGACGAGCCGATCGGCACGCTGCGGGTGACGGCGCCGGTATCGTTCGGGCGCCGTCACGTCGCGCCGGTTCTCGCGAATCTCGTGGCGCGGCATCCCCGGCTCGACGCGGTGCTGTCGCTCGACGACCGGCTGGTCGACGTGTCGGGCGGCACCTTCGACGTCGCGATCCGCATCGGCGGGCTCGGCGATACGAATGCGACGATGCTGAAGCTCGCCGACAATCGCCGCGTGCTGGCGGCCTCGCCCGCCTATCTCGATCGCTGCGGCCGCCCGCGGACGCCCGACGCTCTCGCGAGCCATGCCTTCCTGCGCTACGGGGACGGCATCGCGCCATGGACGCTCGTCGATGCGGACGGCACGACCGCGACCCTCGCCGCCCGGCCGCGGTTGCGCGTCGACAATGGCGACGCGCTCCACGATTGGTGCGTGGCCGGCCATGGCGTCATGATGAAGTCGATCGTCGACCTGGGCGACGACTTGGCGAGCGGCCGCCTGGAACGGGTCCTGCCCGACTGGAGCGGCGGCGACATCCCCATCGTCGCCCTGTTCGCCAGCCGCCACCACCAGCCGCGCAAGCTGCGCGTCTTCCTCGACGCCATGGGCAGCGCCATGCGGCGCTAGAGAGCTACGGCTTGGACGTGACGCGCGTCCCCGGTCCCAGGGGGCTCCACCTCCGATGCCCGGAATGGTTTTCTCGCGGGGCTGCTCCCCGTCTCAGGAACGCTTTTCGAGGGTGGCGACGTAGAAGCCGTCCGTGCCCGTCCGCGCCGGGCTCATCTGAAGGCCGTGGACGGTCCGGCGCACGAGCCCGTCGAGCGCCCCGGCGCCCGGCATCGTCCCGGCATCGACGGAGGCGAAGGCGCCTCCCGTGCGCTGGAGGAAGCGCGCGACCGCACCGTCGTTCTCCTCGGCGAGCAGCGAGCAGGTGACGTAGACGACGCGGCCGCCGGGGCGAGCCAGCAGGCCGGCGCGGTCGAGCACCTGGGCCTGCTCGGCGACGCGCGTCGCGAGGCTGCCGGGGCGCAGGCGCCATTTGGCGTCCGGGTTGCGCCGCCAGGTGCCCGAGCCGGTGCAGGGCGCATCCACCAGCACGCGGTCGACCGTGCCGTCGAGATCGGCCAGCACGTCGGCGCGGGCGCGCCCGCCGCGCGGGGTGCGGATCTCGGCCTGCGCGCCCGAGCGGCGCAGGCGCTCGTGGATCGGCGCCAGCCGGCGCGGGTCGCCGTCGGTGGCGATGAGACGGGCACGGTTGCCGGTGGCGGCGGCGAGCGCCAGGGTCTTGCCGCCGCCGCCCGCGCAGAGATCGACCACGGTCTCGCCCTCCAGCGCCCCCGCGAGGGAGGCCGCGAGCTGCGAGCCCTCGTCCTGGATCTCGTACCAGCCGGCCAGGAATTCCGGGTCGACATGCAGCGCCGGCCCGCGCCCGTCCGCGCCAGTGGGGATGCGCAGCCCTTGAGCCGCATGCGGCGTCGGCGCGGCGCCGTAGGCGGAGAGGATGCCGAGCGCCGCGTCCCGGTCGGTCTTCAGCGTGTTGACACGGATGTCGAGGGGCGCCCGGCGGCCGAGCGCCCTGAGCTCCGGCAGCAGGTCGTCGCCGAGGACGTCGCGCAGCGCCGGCAGGATCCATTCGGGAACGTCCCCCGCCACCTCCGGCGGGGCGTCGTCGAGGGTGGCGGAAGCGAGGCGGCCGGCCTCGGCCTCGCTCAGCCGCTCGGGGGCGAATCGCTCGCCGGAGAACAGCGCCGCGACGGTCGGGGCGGCGAGCCCCTGCTGGAGGCGCAGCGACCCGAGCAGCACCGCGCGCGGGCTCTCGTCGCCCATGATCCAGGCGGCGGAGGCGCGCCGGCGCAGCGCGTCGTAGACGAGGCTGGCGATGGCCGCCCGGTCGCCGGATCCGGCGAAGCGATGGGCGAGCCCCCAATCCTTGAGCGCATCGGCGGCGGGACGGCGGCGCTCGGCGATGTCGGTGAGGACCTCGATGGCGGCGGAGCAGCGGGCGGCGGGTGTCAGGGCGGATTCTCCCGCGAGGCTATGACTATCGAGCGGTGCAACGAAGCGGAGACGTGACGGCCACAATACGGCCGAGCTTCGGCGCGTTATGGCCGGGCTGACCGCGCGTGACCCGCGCCGTCATCGCTCTAGAACCGACGGACCGCCATGTCTTCAACGCTTTCCATCTCTTCCGCCCTTCGCGTCTCGCTCGCCGGCCTTCTGGTGGCGGCCGTCGCCGCCTGCGCCAGCGCCCCGCCGCCGGACCTGACGCCGCCCGCGCCCCGCGTCGACGCCAAGACCCAGCTCGAATACGGCGCCCCGCCGCCGCGCCGCTGAGGGTGGGAGCGCGCCAGCGATGCCCGGCTCAAGCCGCCTCGCGGGCGCGCCTCGCCTCGTAGGCCTTCAGATGGGTGTAGGCCAGCGCGAGCCGCGACAGCTCCAGCCCCGTCCCACGTCCGCGCGAAAGCAGGTCGCCGACGATGTGGTCGGCCTCGATCCGGTGGCCGCCGAGGATGTCGCGCATCATCGAGGCGGTGAGCGTCGAGCCCTCCGCCGTGAGCATGGCGCGGGCATTGGCGGCCACCTTCTCGCGCGGGCTCACGCCCGACGCATGGGCCACCGAGAGGCACTCGTCGTAGAGGCCAGAGATGTAGTCCCGGCCGCCGGGCGCCGCGACGATGTCGCCGATGGCCGCCCGCATCAGCGAGGTGCTGGCGGCGAGCGTCGCCAGGAAGACCCATTTCTCCCACATCTCGACGAGGATCGTGCCGCTGGAACGCGGCTGGAAGCGCGCATCCTTCACCAGCGCGTCGATGGCCTCGATGCGGGGCGTGCGCGATCCGTCGCGCTCGCCATAGGTGAAGACGCCGAAATCGCTGAGTTGGAGGATGGCGCCGTCGGGGGCGAGCGTCGCGGCGATGGAGCAGGAGCCGCCGAGGACGCGGTCCGCGCCGAAGCGGGCGTCGAGCAGGTCGAGATGGGCCATGCCGTTGAGGATCGGCAGCACGGCGGTGCCCTCTCCCACCGCCGGGGCGAGATCCGCGACGGCGGCCTCGAGGTCGTAGGCCTTGCAGGACAGGATGACGAGGTCGAAGGCGCCCGCCTCTCCCCGCGCCAGCGCGTCGGCGGTGACGGTGCGGGGGCTCTCGATCCGCGTGTCGCCGAGCGGGCTGCGCACAACGAGGCCGTCCGCTGCGAGCTTCCCCGCCCGCGCCGGGCGCACCAGGAAGGTGACGTCGCGGCCGATCTCGGCCAGCCGCGCGCCGTAATAGCCGCCGGTGGCTCCGGCTCCGACGACGAGAACCCGCATCGCCCCTGCTCCCATGTCTCTCGTTCTTCGTCTCGTCAGGCGCCGGCCCTACGGACCGACCGGCGCCAGCAGGATGCGCACCGCGAAGACGATCCACATCACGCCGAGCACCAGGACACCGGCCATGTAGGCGCGAAAGCGCGTCGGGACATGGTTCGAGGTCACGAAGACGCCGGCATGCACGACGCGCGTCGCCACGAACACCCAGGCGAGCACGACGAAGAGCAGGTCCGCCTTGCGGGTGATCAGCGCCAGCGGCACCAGCGCGTAGAACAGCACCGGGATCTCGAACTGGTTCGAGAAGGCGTTGGACGCGGCCTGCACCTTCGCCGGCCAGTTCCGCTCGCCGAGGGCGATCTCGCCGATCCCGACCCGGCCGGACCCGACCTCCGCGAAGCGCCGCCGTCCCATCAGGATCAGCAGCGCGAAGCTCAGGAAGACGAGGGCGAAGACGGGAGCGAGGACGGCTTGGACGGTCACGGACTGCTCCGGGAAACGGGGCGGCCAGGCCGGCTCGCGGCCTCGCCGCCCGCGTTTAACCGCATGAGCGGCGGGACCGGAAGCGCGATCTTACCGTCGCCGCAGGTCCGGCATGCATGGGCGCATGCGGAGACCGGATCTTGGCCCGCCGGAGCGGGCACGGTAGGAAGGGCCGCGACACGAGGCGGCCGGAGCGGCGCGGCGGCCTTTGACCGCCGGCCGGCGAACCACCGCCCCACGATGCCGCAGCCTTCCAGCGGAACCGGAGCAAGCGGCGCCGCTGGGGGATGCCGTCGGATACACCATGCGCCTTCGGAATAGGTTCATCGCCTTGTCGAAACCCTCCGCCTCCATGGTTTCGTCCGCGAAGGCCGCGACCATGCCCCTGTCCCGGCACCTCGGCGCCGTCGGCCGTCTGTTCGGGAAGAACGACCGATTCGCCGCGGCGGCGGCGGTCGTGAACGCAACCGGCCTGTTCGACGCGCCGTACTACCGATCCCGTTACCCCGACGTGATCGCGGAAGGCATCGATCCGGCGATCCACTACGCCCTGCACGGAGCCGAGGAGGGGCGCTGGCCCCATCCCCTGTTCCACGGCGACTTCTACCTCGACGCGGTGCCCAGGCTCCGGGACACCGGGGCCAATCCGCTCCTGCACTTCCTGGCGGAAGGAGCCGCGGCCGGCATCAAGCCGAATCCGCTCTTCGACCCGCGCTGGTACGCCGAGCGCTACATGGCGGGGGCGCCGGCGGGCACCAACCCGCTGCTGCATTTCATGGCGAGCCGCGACAACGATCCCTCGCCCGAGTTCGACGTCGCCTGGTACCGCGCGCGTCATCCCCAGGTCGGCGAGACGGCCGGCGACGCCCTCGTCCACTACTACGTGACCGGCAAGGCCAACGGTTATCTGCGCCACCGCGACGACCGCATCCAGCTTGCGCGGCAGATCGAGGTGATCCGGCATTCCGGTCTCTTCGACGCGCATTTCTACCAGTCGGAATGCCCGGACGCGGCCAGCAGCGGGCTCGATCCCATCGAGCATTACGTGGCGAACGGCGGCTACCGGCGCTACCGGCCCCATCAGCTCTTCGATTTACCCTGGTATTTCGCCCAGTGCCCGGAAGCGTTGCACGCAGGCAGCAATCCGCTGCTCCACTATCTTCAGGAAGGCGCGGCGGCCGACATCAATCCCGGCCCCTGGTTCGACACCGCCTGGTATCGGGCGACCTATCTGCCCGGCGATACCACCACGAACCCGCTGGCGCATTTCCTGGCCGATGGCGGCCGGCGCACGAGCCCGTCGCCGCGTTTCGACGCGCCCTGGTATCTCGCCCGCTATCCCACGATCGCGGCGCTGGGGATCAACCCCGTCATCCATTACGTGACCTCGGGCATCCGCGAGGGCCTGCGGATCCGGGGATTGCCGCAGGAGGGATCGGGCGCGGCGAGCGCGGCGATGGTCTGCTTGAAGCGGACGCCCCGCCTGGGCCGCCGCACGGCGCTGTTCATCACGCACGCGCCGAACGGCCGGATCAAGGGCCATGTCGGCCCCTATCTCCAGGCCTTCGCGAAGCAGGGCGTCGACATCGTCCTGGTGGTCGCAGCGGACAGGCGCAAGACGGCCGTGCCTGCCTCGCTGCTGGAGCTGTGCAACTCGGCCTATGTCCGCGAGAATGTCGGCTTCGACTTCAACGCCTGGGCGCATGTCCTCCTCGAAGACGACGACCTGCTCGATTCCGAGACGCTCTATCTTGTCAACGATAGCCTGATCGGGCCCCTCAACGACGCCGATTTCGCCGCGATCCTGGCCAGGATCGACGCGTGCGAGGAGGATTTCGTCGGGCTGACGGACAACGTCTACTACAACCACCACATCCAGAGCTTCTTTCTGGCCCTGAAGAAAAAATGCCTGTCTTCCTACGCATTCAATCAATACATTCAGGATGTCAGGATCTGGCCCGACAAGAACGCCGTCATCATGGAGTACGAGCTGACCTTCGCCAGCCGGATGCGGGCTGCGGGGATATCCACGCGAAGCCTGTTCGGTGCGCATAAGAGATTCGGCGAGCCTGGAAACGACGCAGGCAACAACCGCACGATTTTCGACTGGGATACCCTGCTGGATCAAGGCTTCCCCTTCGTGAAGGCTTCGCTCCTTGGGGAACATGCCGGCGTCGGCGGCGAAGCGGTGCGGGAGGCCATCGCGGCCGGTGGAATTGCGCTCGCCCGACTCGATCGGACCTATGCCTATGACGGCCCCAAGATCTGGGCGGATCTCACCGAGCGAGAAGCGATAGGGCGGCCTCCGCGCGTCGCCTTCGTCGCGCCGACGAACTACGCCAACGGCCTCGGCGTCGCCGCGCGCAGCTACGCGTCGGCGATCCGGCGCACGCCATGGGAGGTGAACCTCCATCCCATGGAGCGGCCCTTCCACGTCCATGCCCGCGTGGCGGCGAACTGGCAGGCCGCCACATTCTCGGGTCGCCCGGACGTGGCCCTCGTCCATCTCAACGGCGAAGGCTGGGGCGTGCTGATGAGCGAGCGCCAGCGCGCCGTCGTCGAGAGCGCGGCGGTCAAGATCGGGCTGTTCGTCTGGGAGACCTCCTTCGTGCCGACCAACTGGCTCGGCACCATCGACGGGCTCGACGCGATCTGGGCGCCGACCCAGTTCTGCGCCGACATCTTCCGCACCGTCACCGACATCCCGGTGGACGTGGTGCCCTATGTCGTCGCCAACGAGCCGGCCGAGACGGCGACGGCCTCCGCCAAGGCCGGCCTGCGCACCGCCTTCTCCCTCGATCCGGGCAAGCGCCTGATCCTCTACGCCTTCGACGGGTCGAGCTTCCTGGCGCGGAAGAACCCCCATGCGCTGATCCGCGCCTTCCGCGCCAGCGGGCTCGCAGACAAAGGCTGGCAGCTCGTGCTCAAGACCAAGCACGTCTTCGACATTCCCGGCGAGGGCAAGCGCCTGCTCGATCTCGTCGGCAAGGGCCGCGACGTGGTGGTCATCGACAAGCCTCTCTCCCCCACGCAGCTCAACGCGCTGTTCGACCTGTGCGACGTCTACGCGTCCTCTCATTCCTCGGAAGGGTTCGGCCTGACCATCGCGGAAGCGATGGAGATGGGGAAGGTCGTCGTCGCCACGGATTACGGGGGCAGCCGCGACTTCCTCGACGCCTCCTGCGGCTTTCCGGTGAAGGCCGAGATCGTCACCCTGGAGGAGTCCTACGGGCCCTATCTGCGCGGCGCCGAATGGGGGCAGGTCGACGAGGCCGACCTCGCCCGCGCGCTAACCGACGCGGCTCGGGCGGTGGCGGACGGGAGCGCCGCCGCGATCGGGGCCGCCGCCCGGAATCGCATCCGCGAGCGGCTGTCGATCGCGGCGGTCGCGGCCGCCATGGACGCGAGCGTGGCGCGCCTGTGGCCGCGCTGAGCCCTCCCCTGCCCCGCCCGTCGCATTCCAAGAACGAGTCGAGACGATGAAGCAGCCCCCCTCCCCGTCCTGGGCGGCGCCGTCCTGGCCGCGCGAGATCGTGCCGCTGCCTCTCGACGAGCGCTTGCGCCCGCTCCATCCCCGCCGGCTCGTTGAGCGGCGGCCGGGACAGGCCTTCTTCGTGGCGCCGGCCTCCTGCACCCTGCGGCCGGACCTGATCGCGCATCTGCTGCCCGCGCTCGCGAGCCGGCCGGACGTCGGCGTCTTCTACGGCGACGACGCCGTGCTGACCCGCAACGGCCATCTCAAGGCGGTCCACTGCAAGCCGGCCTTCAACCCGGCGCTGCTGATGGCCGACGACTATGTCGGCTTCCCGCTCCTGATCCGCGCCTCGGCGCTGGCGGGCGCCGCGCCGGAATTCGGCCTCCTGAACGGGAGTGCCGCGTGGTTCCGGTTCCTGCTCGCGGCGCTGTCGGCCGGCACCTCCATCGACCGCATCCCGCAGACGCTGATCGCCACCCCCGGCATCCGGCCGCAGGCGAAACCGCGCGCGCGGGCGGCCGCCCTCAATGCCTGGTTCAAGGGCCTCGGCACGCCCCTGAAGGTCGGGCCGGGGCTCACCCCCGGCACGCTGGAATTGAAGCGCATCCTCGCCGACCCGCCGCCGGTGACGCTGGTGGTGCCGACGCGCCAGAGCCGGGCCGAGGGCGCGCAGGCGCCCCATATCGTCAACCTCCTCGACAGCCTGCGCCGCAGCACCTACCCGGCGAACCGCATCCGGGTGCTGATCGGCGACGACGCCGAGGACGACGCGATCTATCGCGGCCGCTCGGACGCCTTTTCCGTCACGCGCATCGACACCCGCCGCCCGGCGGGCGTGCCGTTCAACTACGCCGCCAAGATGAACCGCCTCTGGCGCGCGGCGGAGACGGACGTGATGGTGCTGATGAACGACGACCTCGTCGTCGGAAGCCCCGGCTGGCTCGAGGCGCTGCTGACCTTCGCCCTCGACCGGGGCGTCGGCGGGGTCGGCGGGCGCCTGCTGTTTCCGAGCGGGCGCCTCCAGCACGCGGGCATGTTCGGCGGCATCTACGACGTCGCCGCCCATCCCTGGTACGATCACGACGCCCAGGCGCCGACCTATGACGACTGGGCGCTCACCCAGCGCGACTGCTCCATGGTGACGGGGGCGCTCTTCGCCACGCGGCGCGCGGCGATGGAGGCCGTCGACGGCTTCGACGAGAGCTTCAGCCTCGACTTCAACGACGTCGACCTCTGCCTGAAGATGCGCATGCAGGGCTACCGCATCGTCTACACGCCCTTCGCCGAGATGGTGCATCACGAGAAGGCGTCGCGGCAGGCCAACGTGGCGCCGGGCGCGCAGGTCTCGCGCTTCCTGCGGCGCTGGCGGGACGTGCTCGGCGACGATCCGATGTACAGCCCGCAACTGCGCATCGACACCGACGTCGTCGCCCCCCGGCGCGAAGCCACGCAGTGGATCCCCCATTCCGTGCCGGCCGCCGAAGGCGCCGGATAGGGGCGCGTCCCGACCGAGCGGGCGCGCGGAACGGGAACGGCCGCGCTCGCTCGAGGGTTTCCGCACGGGCCGGATGCCGGCCCCGTGAGGAAGACCGCTCGGGAGGATCGATGTCGAAGCCGGACCGCCACGCCCCCCGGCCGCCGGACCTGCTCTCGCCCTGGGCGACGCCGGCGCGCAGGGAACTCCAGGCGGAAGCGCGCGCCTTCGCCCGCGACGTGGTGCTGCCCCTCGCCGACGAGCTCGACCGCGAGAAGGCCGAGATGCCGCGCGCGCTCATCGAGGCCATGGCCGCGAAGGGCTGGTTCGGCATCACCATCCCCAAGGAGCATGGCGGCCTGGGGCTCGGCGTGTTCGAATACTGCCTCGTCAGCGAAGAGCTGGCGCGGGCCTGGCTCTCCGTCGGCAGCATCCTGGCGCGGGGCCAGGGCCTCGGCACGCAGGTGCTCGACGACGAGCGCCGGCTCGGCCTCCTGCGCAAATCCGCGCGCGGGGAATGGATCGGCGCCATCGCGCTCTCGGAACCCACCGCCGGCTCCGATCTCGCTGGCGTTCGGACCCGCGCCGTGCGCGAGGGCGACCACTGGGTCCTCACGGGCACGAAGCGCTGGGCCGGATTCGCGCTGGCGGCGGATTTCGTCGAGGTGCTGGCGCGGACCCGCGAGCCACGGGACGGCGAACCGCGCTCGGCGGGGCTCGAACCGTTCCTCGTGGTGAAGAAGCCCGGCACCTTCCCCGAGGGCATGACCGGGCATGTCATCGACAAGATCGGCTATCACGGCTTCCTGACCTTCGAACTCGCGCTCGACGGCGTGCGCGTGCCGGAGAGCGACCGCCTCACCGGCCTCTACGGCGACCAGGGCGCGGACGGGGATTCCGGCGGGTTCGCCTCGGTCCAGCGGGGCCTGAACATCGCGCGCGTCCACACCGCCGCCCGTGCCGTGGGTGTCGCCCGCGCGGCGGTGGAGGATACGCAGGCCTATCTCCAGGAGCGCGAACAGTTCGGGCATCCCATCGGCGAGTTCCAGGCACTGCGCTTCGCCTTGGCCGACATGGCGGCCGAGGTCGCCCAGGCGCGGGCCTACTGGTGCCAGGTCGCCCATCTCCTCGACGAGGGCGAGCCGGCCGAGAGCGAATCCGCCCAGGTGAAGCTGCTCGCCACCGAGATGGCGGTGCGCGTCACCAACCAGGCGATGCAGCTCCACGGGGGCAACGGCTACACCACCGAGCGCCGGGTCGAGCGCTACTGGCGCGACGCGCGGCTGACCACGATCTTCGAGGGCACCAGCGAGATCCAGCGCCGCATCGTCAGCGACCGGCTGCTGCCGAAGGCATGAGCCGCCCCGGTGCGATCAGCCTTTCCGCCTGTCGTCCGGCCCAGCGCCGCGACGGCGGTAGCCGAGCACGAGCGCGGCGGCGATGAACACGGCGAGCGCGCTCCACATGCCGCCCTCCGTGAGCTTCCCGAGGGCCACCGGCCCGAAATCGGGGACCGTGGCGGCAAGCCAGGCGAGCGCGGCGAGGACGCTCACGAGGACGACGATCCGACATGCCAAGACCATGCGGATCCATAGCACGGAGCCCGGCTGGCGCGCGCGGGCGACAAAACGGGAACACGCCCCTTGGTCTCCTCGCGGCGGAGGGTTACAGGTCTGATGAAGATGAGAGAGCGCCGGGTTTCCGGGGCTCGGCATCCGCCCAAATCAAGCCGAGGAACGCGTATCGCATTCGTCCCGCCTTGGCCCTGGCACGTTTATGATTGATCTGAGAGCCGTATGGACGGCAGCTTCGCATTGCCCTTCGCGAAGTGTCTGAAAACTTACAATACCAGCCGAGTGGCCATGCCCGCACCCGCCTATCAGACCACCAAGGCCGCTTTCGGGGTTCCGGGCCTGGACGACATCCTCGGCGGCGGTCTCGCGCGGCATCGCCTCTACCTGCTGGAGGGAAGCCCCGGCACGGGCAAGACGACGATCGCGCTCCAGTTCCTGATCGAGGGCGCGCGCCGCGGCGAACGCGGCCTCTATATCGGCCTGTCGGAAACGGAGGAGGAACTGCGCGAGAGCGCGGCCTCGCACGGATGGGTGATCGGGCCCGAGATCGACCTGTTCGAGCTGCTGCCGCCGGAGAGCCTGCTCGACGCCGAGCAGCAGCAGAGCCTGCTCTACTCCTCTGACCTCGAATTGGGCGAATCGGCCAGGGCCATCTTCGAGCGGGTCGAGGCGGTGCGGCCCGACCTCATCGTGCTCGACAGCCTGTCCGAGATCCGCCTGCTGGCCGGCAGCTCGCTGCGCTACCGCCGCCAGATCCTGGCGCTCAAGCATTACTTCGCGCGGCACGGGACCACCGTCCTGCTCCTCGACGACCTCACCGCCGACGCCCTCGACAAATCGGTCCACAGCATCGCCCACGCGGTCTTCCGGCTGGAGGAGCTCGCCCCGGATTACGGCGCCGAGCGGCGGCGCATGCGGGTGATGAAGTATCGCGGCCAGCGCTTTCGCGGCGGCTACCACGATTTCTCCGTCGCCACCGGCGGCGTCCAGGTCTTTCCCCGCCTCGTCGCGTTGGAGCACAAGACGAGCTTCCGGCGCGAACGGCTCAAGAGCGGCATCGAGGCGCTCGACGCGCTGCTCGGCGGAGGCGTCGAGACGGGATCGAGCACGCTGATCCTCGGGCCGGCCGGGACGGGCAAGTCGCTCTTCGCGATCCAGTACGTCGTCGCGGCGGCAGCCCGCGGCGAGAAGGCCGCGATGTACGTCTTCGACGAGGAGCTCGGCCTGCTGCTGGAACGCACCCGCTCCATGGGCATCGACCTCGCCGCCCTGCGCGACAGCGGCCAGCTCACCCTCACCCAGGTCGACGCCGCCGAGCTCTCGCCGGGCGAGTTCGCCCATCACGTCCGGCGCCAGGTGGACGAGGCGCAGGCCAAGACCGTCGTGATCGACAGCCTGAACGGCTACCAGGCCGCGATGCCGCAGGAGAACGCCCTGATCCTGCATGTCCATGAACTGCTGCAATACCTGAACCGCCAGGGCGCCTCGACCTTCCTGACCATCGCCCAGCACGGGCTCGTCGGGGACATGAAGAGCCCCGTCGACGTCACCTACCTCGCCGACACGGTGGTGCTGCTGCGCTATTTCGAGGCTCTGGGCCGGGTGCGCCGGGCGATCTCGGTGGTCAAGAAGCGCACCGGGATGCACGAGGACACCATCCGCGAGTACCGGATCACGGGGCACGGGTTGCGGGTCGGCGAGCCGCTGCGCACGTTCCAGGGCGTCCTGCGCGGCGTTCCGACCGTCATGGGAGACGACGCGCCCCTGATGAACACCGGCGCGCCGTGACGGCGCCGAACAATCCGCTCTCCGAGCGCGTGCTGATCCTGGCTCCGCAGGGACGCGACGCGGGGCTCGCGCACAGACTGCTCGTCGATGCCGGGCTTGGGGCGCTCATCGTCCAGGACGTGCCCGCCATGGTGCAGGCCCTGAGCGAAAGCGCCGGCGCGGTGCTGATGGCCGAGGAGGCGGTGCGCACCGCCGACCTGTCGGGCCTGAGCCGCTGGATCGGCGAGCAGCCCGCCTGGTCGGACATGCCGTTCATCCTGCTCACGAGGCAGGGCGGGGTGGACCGCAACCCCATCGCCGAGCGGCTGTCGCGGGTGCTGGGCAATGTCAGCTTCCTCGAACGCCCGTTCCATCCCACGACCCTGATCAGCGTCGTGGTCACAGGCCTGCGCGGACGGCGCCGGCAATACGAGGCGCGCGCCCGGCTGGAGGACCTGCGCGCCCGCGAGGCCCAGCTTCGCGAGTTGAACGCGACCCTGGAGAGCCGCGTCGCCCGCGAGGTCGAGGAGCGCACCCTGACCGAGGAGGCCCTGCGGCAGTCGCAGAAGATGGAGGCCGTCGGCCAGCTCACCGGCGGCGTGGCCCACGACTTCAACAATCTGCTGACGATCATCCGCTCGTCGGTGGACTTCCTGCGCCGTCCCGATCTGCCCGAGGAGCGCCGCCGCCGCTACATGGACGCGGTGTCGGACACGGTCGACCGCGCCGCCAAGCTGACGGGGCAGCTCCTGGCCTTCGCGCGGCGCCAGGCGCTCAAGCCCGAGACCTTCGATGTCGGGATGTGCCTGCGCGGGGTGGCGGACATGCTCGATACCGTCACGGGGGCGCGCATCCGCGTGGTGGCGGACCTGCCGGACGATCCCTGCTTCATCCGCTGCGACCGCAGCCAGTTCGAGACGGCGGTCGTCAACATGGCGGTCAACGCCCGCGACGCGATGGAGGGCGAGGGCACGCTCACGCTGCGTCTCTCCTGCGACGCGCCGATGCCGGCGATCCGCGGCCATGCCGGCTCCCGCGCCTGCTTCTCCGCCGTCTCGCTCACCGATACCGGCAGCGGGATCGCGCCCGAGCAGCTGCGCCGGATCTTCGAGCCGTTCTTCACCACCAAGGAGGTCGGCAAGGGCACCGGGCTCGGCCTCAGCCAGGTGTTCGGCTTCGCCAAGCAGTCGGGCGGGGATATCGACGTGGTCAGCGCCCTGGGGACAGGAACCACCTTCACCCTCTACCTGCCCCAGGCCGAGCCCCCCGCCGAAGGCGTCCGCGAGACCGAGCCCGCCGATCCCGCGACGGACGGCGCCGGCCGCCGCATCCTGGTGGTCGAGGACAATGTCGAGGTCGGCCGCTTCGCGACGCAGATCCTTCAGGATCTCGGCTACGCCACCGAATGGGCGGCCAATGCCGAGGCCGCGCTGGAGCGGCTCGGCCCGGACGGCGGCGGTTTCGACGCGGTGTTCTCGGATGTCGTGATGCCGGGCATGGGCGGGATCGCCCTGGCGGAGAGGCTACGCGGGCGCATCCCGCATCTGCCGGTGGTGCTCACCTCCGGCTACAGCCACGTTCTCGCCGAGGAGGGCACGCACGGCTTCGAGCTGCTGCACAAGCCCTATTCCGCCGGCCAGCTCTCCCGCGTGCTGCGCCGCATCTACGGACGCCCCGTCGACGCGTGAGCATCTTTTTTCGGACGCGCGGCCAGGGAGACCCCGGCCACCGCTTCCGTGTTCGGCCTTCGCCAGGGGAGGCCCCGCCCGGCGCTCCGTCGTTCGACCGCGCCGCCGCGATCTCAGCGGCGGCCCCGGCCCTGCGTGCGGCCCTGCCCCCAATGGTCCTGATAGAAGGACATGCCGCCGTAGCCGGCCATGAAGGCCGCCGCCATGAGAATCACCATGAGGCCGCCATTGGCCTCGTCGAGCTCGTCCATGCTCAGCTCGTCCATGTCCATGCGCTGCATCTCGACCTGGGGCACCATCCCGAACGGGGCGAGGGTGTTGCGATGGGCTTCGAAAGCGACGTCGGACATTGATCTTCTCCGCGTTGATTGCTGAAACACCGACACCACATCGGCGGCTGCGATGTGTTTTAGATAGTCACCCAAGCTTTCGGTGTCTGTGAGAATTGTCACGACGACGAGGGGGGCGTAGGTTCGTCGCAATCCGAGGCCATTGGAGGCTGGGACGAGGCTGGGTATGTTCCTGAAAGAGCGGCCGGTTCCGTCGGAGCGGGCGGCCACTCACATGACGATGCGCTCAACACCAGGTGCGCGACGCAGGCGATGTCCGCATCTACGGGCACGCAACTGCCGCCACGCCGCCCCCGGTGGCATGGCGCGAGCCTTCCACATCGGAGCCGCGCTCAAGGCGCTCAGGACTGACTCCCACGCCGACATGGGCACCAGTTCTCCCGCATGCTGCGCCGGATCCACGGATGCCCCATCGCCGCGTGAGCATCCTTGTCGGAGCGCGGCCGGGGCGATCCCGGCCGCAGCTTCCGTGTTCGGCCTTCGCCGAGAGGGGATCCCGCCCGGCGTCCGCCGCTCCACCGTACCGCCACGGTCTCAGCGGCGGCCACCCCGGCCCCGGCCCCAGTGATCGCTATAGAACTGCGCCGCTCCGTAGCCGGTCAGGAAAGCGGCGGCCACGATCAGGGGGGCGAGGATACCGCCATTGGCTTCATCGAGCTCGTTCATGCTCAGCTCGTCCATGTCCGCCTTTTGCCCGTCGGACAGCAGCGCGATCTCGAACTCCGCAGACTTGTTACCGATAACATCGAAAGCAACGTTGGACATCGATCTTCTCCAGAATGCTTGATGAACCAGCGTCATTACATCGGCGCCGGCGATGTGATTGAGATAATCCGATCACCGTCTCGTCGTCTGTGAGAATTGTCACGATGACCAGCGGGCGCCGGACTCGTCGCCACGGGAGCGATCGAGGGCCGGCGCGAGCAAGGTACATCCCTGAAAAAGCGGCCGGTTTCCTCGGGGCTGACGGCCCTCCGCACGGCTATGCGCTCAACACATCGCGCGCGATCTGGGGCAAAGTCGGCGGCCACGCATGCGTGTCCCCATTGCTGGACGGCAGAACGGAGAGGATGACTTCAATCGCTACCCGGCCGGATTGCGCAAAGCCGGTCGCAAACAGGACCGTGACCGCCGACGGGATGGCGCCCCCGCAACCGGGCCGGGCAGGCGGAGCGAACGCTGTGATCGGCGAGCGGCAAAGGCCGCGAACTCCAGCATCGAGGATCATCGACGATCCTTCTTGTGGAGTTTCGGGCAGCCGGCGCATTCCGCGCCCCGCAAAATCCCGTAAGCCATTGAAAGACTGGTGGGCGGTGACGGGCTCGAACCGCCGACCCTCTCCGTGTAAAGGAGACGCTCTACCAACTGAGCTAACCGCCCTGCCCGTCCTCGACGCCTCGGAATCGCGTACCGGCCGGGGTCTGGTAGGCGATGGCCGGCCTGCGAGGCAAGGCCCCTCGTGCTTTCCGTCCGTCATGGAAGAGCCCCCGGAGGCGCTGGTCCTCCGGGGGCTCTCTTCATCGGCCGCGCATCTCGCGCCCGTCAGTGGGCGACGATGGTGGCCCCGTCCTCTTCCGTACGCACGGGCTTGGCCGCCGGCAGCGGCTCGTCCCAGGAGATCGGCTCGGGCTGGCGCACGAGGGCGTGCTTCAGCACCTGATCCATGCGGGAGACGGGGATGATCTCCATCCCATTCTTCACGCTGTCGGGCACCTCGGCGATGTCCTTGGCGTTGTCCTCGGGGATCAGCACCGTCTTGATGCCCCCGCGCAGCGCCGCGAGCAGCTTCTCCTTGAGGCCGCCGATGGGCAGGATGCGGCCGCGCAGCGTCACCTCGCCGGTCATCGCCACCTCGCGGCGCACCGGAATGCCGGTGAGCGTCGAGATGATGGCGGTGGCCATGGCGATGCCGGCCGAGGGCCCGTCCTTTGGGGTCGCCCCCTCGGGAACGTGGACGTGGATGTCCCGGCGCTCGAACAGCGGCGGCTCGATGCCGAAATCGATGGCCCGCGAGCGGACATAGCTCGCCGCCGCCGAGATCGATTCCTTCATCACGTCGCGCAGGTTGCCCGTGACCGTCATCTTGCCCTTGCCGGGCATCATGACGCCCTCGATCGTCAGCAATTCGCCGCCGACCTCGGTCCAGGCCAGACCCGTGACCACGCCCACCTGATCGTCCGCGTCGATCTCACCGTAGCGGAACTTCGGCGGCCCGAGGAATTCGGGCAGGGTCTCGGGGTTGACCTCGACGGCCTTCGCCTTGGTGAGCAGGATCTCTTTCACCGCCTTGCGGATGAGGTTCGAGAGCTCGCGCTCCAGGTTGCGCACGCCGGCCTCGCGCGAATAGCGCCGGATCAGCATGAGCAGGCCCGCGTCGGTGATCGCCCATTCCTTCTCGTCGAGGCCGTGCTTCTTGAGCGCGCTCGGGATCAGGTGACGGCGGGCGATCTCGACCTTCTCCTCCTCCGTGTAGCCGGCGATGCGGATCACCTCCATGCGGTCCATCAGGGGCGCGGGGATGTTCAGCGTGTTCGCCGTCGTCACGAACATCACGTTCGACAGGTCGTAATCGACCTCGAGGTAATGGTCGTTGAAGGTGGCGTTCTGCTCGGGGTCGAGCACCTCGAGGAGCGCTGCGGACGGATCGCCGCGGAAATCCATGCCCATCTTGTCGATCTCGTCGAGCAGGATGAGCGGGTTCGAGGTCTTGGCCTTGCGCATCGACTGGACGATCTTGCCGGGCATCGAGCCGATATAGGTCCGGCGGTGACCGCGGATCTCGGCCTCGTCACGCACGCCGCCGAGCGACATGCGCACGAACTCGCGGCCCGTCGCCTTGGCGATGGACTTGCCCAGCGAGGTCTTGCCGACACCGGGAGGACCGACGAGGCACAGGATCGGGCCGGTGAGCTTGTTGGCGCGCTGCTGCACGGCGAGGTACTCGACGATCCGGTCCTTGACCTTCTCCAGGCCGAAATGGTCCTCGTCGAGCATGCGCTGCGCGGCGGGGAGGTCCTTCTTCATCTTCGAGCGCTTGTTCCACGGGATGCCGAGCATCCAGTCGAGGTAGTTGCGCACCACCGTGGCCTCGGCCGACATCGGCGACATCTGGCGCAGCTTCTTCAGCTCGGCCATCGCCTTGTCGCGGGCTTCCTTGGTGAACTTGGTCTTCTCGATCTTGTCCTCGAGCTCGGCCAGCTCGTCGCGGCCGTCCTCGTCGCCGAGTTCCTTCTGGATCGCCTTCATCTGCTCGTTGAGGTAGTACTCGCGCTGGGTCTTCTCCATCTGCCGCTTGACGCGGGTGCGGATGCGCTTCTCCACCTGGAGCACGGAGATCTCGCTCTCCATCAGCGACAGCACGCGCTCGAGGCGCTGCGCCACGGTGGGGATCTCGAGGATCGCCTGCTTGTCGGCGATCTTGACCGCGAGATGCGAGCCGACGGTATCGGCGAGCTTCGAGGGCTCGTCGATCTGGGTGACGGCGGAAACGACCTCGGGGGAGATCTTCTTGTTGAGCTTCACGTAGTTCTCGAACTCGGAGATCACCGAGCGGGCGAGCGCTTCCGCCTCGACGCTGTCGCCGAGCTCGTCGGCGAGCGTCACGGCCTCGGCCTCGTAATACTCGTCCGAGCGGACGAAGCCGGTGATCTGCGCGCGGCCGCCGCCCTCGACCAGCACCTTCACGGTGCCGTCGGGAAGCTTCAGGAGCTGGAGCACGCTGGCCAGCGTGCCGATGGTGTAAATCGCGTCGGTGGCCGGATCGTCGTCGCCGGCATTGATCTGCGTGGCGAGGAGGATGTGGCGGTCGGTCTTCACGGCCTCCTCGAGGGCGCGGATCGACTTCTCGCGGCCGACGAAGAGCGGCACGATCATGTGGGGGAACACGACGATGTCGCGCAGCGGCAGGACGGCATAGGCGCCCGTCGAGCCCGGAACGACCGGCTGGCGTGCTTTCGACTGAGTCATGGCTGACGTAACCTCTTGATGGACGCCCGGCGTTCGCTCCTCCGAATCGTGGAGCAAGCATCCTGCCAGGGGCCGACCGGGCCGCGAGGGTCGGGACGCGTCTGAAAAAGACTTTTGCGGCTGGTGGCCCGGCACCGCACCTCGAAGGGAGCGTAGGGCCACCGGGCTGAACCTGAAGTGGTCTCCGAGCCCGCCGGTTTCAAGCGGCGGGGCCGGGGCCCGTCACCGGAGCGCCCGATCCGGGATCGGGCGCCCGTCCTCTCGTTCAGGCGCTGACGCTCGCCGGCGCTTCCTTGTTGCGGTCGCCGTGGATGTAGAGCGGCCGCGACTTGCCCTCGACCACCTCGGGGCCGATCACGACCTGCTCGACCGAGTCGAGACCCGGCAGGTCGTACATCGTCTCCAGCAGGATGGTCTCCAGGATGGAGCGCAGGCCGCGCGCGCCGGTCTTGCGCTCGATGGCCTTGCGGGCGACGAGGGAGAGCGCCTCCTCCTGGAAGGTGAGGTCGACGTTCTCCATCTCGAACAGGCGCTGGTACTGCTTGACGAGCGCGTTCTTCGGCTCCTGAAGGATGCGCTTGAGGGCGACCTCGTCGAGGTCCTCGAGCGTCGCCAGTACGGGCAGGCGGCCGACGAACTCGGGGATGAGGCCGAACTTCAGCAGGTCCTCGGGCTCCACCGAGCGGAAGATCTCGCCGGTGCGGCGGTCGTCGGGGGCCTGCACGCTCGCGCCGAAGCCGATCGAGGTGCCCTTGCCGCGCTGGGAGATGATCCGCTCCAGCCCCGCGAAGGCGCCGCCGCAGATGAACAGGATGTTCGTGGTGTCGACCTGGAGAAACTCCTGCTGCGGGTGCTTGCGGCCGCCCTGCGGAGGCACGGAGGCGACGGTGCCCTCCATGATCTTCAGGAGCGCCTGCTGCACGCCCTCGCCCGAGACGTCGCGGGTGATCGACGGGTTGTCGGACTTGCGGGAGATCTTGTCGATCTCGTCGATGTAGACGATGCCGCGCTGCGCCCGCTCGACATTGTAGTCGGAGGCCTGGAGCAGCTTGAGGATGATGTTCTCGACGTCCTCGCCGACATAGCCGGCCTCGGTGAGCGTCGTCGCGTCGGCCATGGTGAAGGGCACGTCGAGGATGCGGGCCAGCGTCTGCGCGAGCAGCGTCTTGCCCGAGCCCGTCGGCCCGATCAGCATGATGTTCGACTTCGCCAGCTCGACGTCGTTGTGCTTCGTCGCGTGGGCGAGGCGCTTGTAGTGGTTATGCACCGCGACCGAGAGGACCTTCTTGGCGAAGTCCTGGCCGATGACGTAATCGTCGAGGACGCGGCGGATCTCCTTCGGGGTGGGGACGCCGTCGCGGGATTTCACGAGGGAGGATTTCGACTCCTCGCGGATGATGTCCATGCACAACTCGACGCACTCGTCGCAGATGAACACCGTCGGGCCCGCGATCAGCTTGCGGACCTCGTGCTGGCTCTTGCCGCAGAACGAGCAGTACAGCGTGCTCTTGGAGTCGTTGCCGCCAGCCTTGCTCATATCGGTCTCCGATTCGTGCGCACGCGCCGGCCAGGGGCACGCGCGCATCGTTCAAACGTAAGGATGCCCGCCTAAAGAAACAGTCACCTGCGGCCACACCTCGCGGTGTTTCGACACAAGCGGCCATGCAAACACGCTGCCGCGTCGGATTCAAGGCGGACGCGTGGCCGCACGGCGCGGGATGCGCCGCGCGGGCCGTCGATGGTCACGCGGCGGCCGGCTCCGGCCGCTTCTGGAGCACCTCGTCGATGAGGCCGAACTCCTTGGCGGCGTCGGCCGTCATGAAGTTGTCGCGCTCCAGCGCCTGATGGATGGTCTCGTAGTCGCGGCCCGTGTGCTTCACGTAGATCTCGTTGAGGCGCTTCTTGAGGGCCTCGATCTCGCGGGCGTGGATCAGGATGTCGGTGGCCTGGCCCTGGAAGCCGCCGGAGGGCTGGTGGACCATGATGCGCGCGTTCGGCAGGGCGAAGCGGTGCCCAGCCTCGCCGGCGCAGAGCAGCAGCGAGCCCATGGAGGCGGCCTGGCCGACGCAGAGCGTCGTCACCGGGCAGCGGATGAACTGCATGGTGTCGTAGATCGACAGGCCCGAGGTCACGACGCCGCCGGGGGAGTTGATGTAGAAGGAGATTTCCTTCTTCGGGTTCTCGGCCTCGAGGAACAGGAGCTGCGCCACGATGAGCGACGCGCCCTGGTCCTCGACCGGCCCGGTGAGGAAGATGATTCGCTCGCGCAGCAGGCGGGAATAGATGTCGAAGGCACGCTCGCCGCGGCTCGACTGCTCGACCACCATCGGCACGAGCGAGTTGTGGAAGTAGTCGACCGGGTCTCTCATCATCCTGATCCTGCCCCTTAGGCTCGAAGGGACCCGGCCCCGCGAATCACGCAGGGCCGGGCACGTTCAGCGAAACACGGCGACGCTTAACGCCGCCTCACATGTGCCCGCCGCCCTCGACCGAGGCAGTGCCCGAATGACGGGGCGGGTTTACTCGGCCTTGTCGGCCTTGCTGTCGGCATCGGCCGAGGCATCGTCCTCCTCGTCGGCGAAGAGCGCCTCCTTCGAGACGGGCTCCTCGACGAGCGTGACCTGACCGAGGACGTGGTCGACGACCTTCTCCTCGAACAGCGGCGCCCGAAGCTCGGCCAGCGCCTGTGCGTTCTTGCGATAGAAGTCCCAGACCTGCTGCTCCTGGCCCGGAAACTGCCGGACCCGAGCGATGAGGGCCTGGTTCACCTCCTCGTCGGAAACCTTGATATCGGCGCTCTCGCCGACCTGCGCAAGCACCAGGCCGAGCCGGACGCGGCGCTCGGCGATCTTGCGGTACTCGGCCTGGGCCTTCTCCTCGGTGGTGTCCTCGTCCTCGAAGGTCTTGCCGCGGGTCTTCAGGTCCTGCTCGACCTGGGCCCAGACGCTGGCGAACTCCTGGTGCACCAGGCTCGGGGGCAGATCGAAGGCGTATTTGGCATCGAGCGCGTCGAGCAGCTCCTTCTTGAGCTTGCGGCGCGACGCCGCCTCGAAATCGGTGCCGATGGCGTTGGAGACCGCCTCGCGCAGCTTCTCCAGGCTCTCCATGCCGAGCCCCGTGGCGAAGGCGTCGTCGATGACGACCTCGCCCGGCGCCTGGACCTTGGTGACGGTCACGTCGAACTCGGCGTCCTTGCCGGCGAGATGGGCCGCCTGGTAGCCCTCGGGGAAGGCGGTCTTCACGAGGCGGCTCTCGCCGGCCTTGGCGCCGACGAGCTGCTCCTCGAAACCGGGGATGAAGCTGCCGGAGCCGAGTTCCAGGTCCACGCCCTCGGCCTTGCCGCCCTCGAACTCGACGCCGTCGATGCGGCCGACGAAATCGATGGTGACGCGGTCGCCGGTCTCGGCGGCGGCGCCCTCCTCGCGCTCGGCGAAGGGCTTGTTCTGGCCGGCCATGCGCTCCAGCGCCTCGTCGATCTCGGCGTCCGACGGCTTGGCGACGAGCTTCTTCAGGCTGACGTCGGAGAGGTCGGCGAGCTCGAAGGTCGGCAGCACCTCGAGGGCCACCTTGAAGGCGATGTCGCCCTTGGCATCGAGCGCCTTGTCGACGACGCCCTTGTCCTCGGGGAACTCGATGCGCGGCTCGAAGGCGAGCTTCAGGTCGTTCTCGGAGACGATCTTCTGGTTGGCCTCGTTGACGGCGTTCTGAAGCACGTCCGCCATCACGGACTTGCCATAGAGCTTGCGCAGATGGGCGACCGGCACCTTGCCGGGGCGGAAGCCCTTGATCTGCGCCTTGTCCTTCAGAGCCGACAGTTCCGTCGTCAGGCGGTTTTCGAGCTCGTCGGCACCCAGCAGCACCTGAAACTCGCGCTTCAGTCCCTGGGAGAGTGTCTCGGTCACCTGCATCGTCGTTGTCCGCTCTGTCGTCCGTTGATCGTTGTCGTCGAATTCGCTCGCCGCCGCCTCGGAGGGCGCGGCCCAGCCGTATCCCGTCCGGGCGAGGAGGAAGGCCGAAGCGGTCGGGAAGGCGCTGGTGCGGGCGGAGGGGCTCGAACCCCCACGTCTTGCGACACTGGAACCTAAATCCAGCGCGTCTACCAGTTCCGCCACGCCCGCAAGCGTCCGCAATCGGGCCTGCCCGGCCGCCGGAGCGCGGGTCTATACCATGCGCGGCGAAGGCCGCAGCAAAAAACTTGGACCCGGATTCCCCTGCCCTCCCGCGCGCTGTGGCGCCGCCGGGGCGGCGCCGCTACAAGCGGCCTCCCGACGCGCGCCCGAGGTGCCATGCCCCCCTCCCGACCGTCCGCCCCGACACCGTCGTCCCGCCCCTCGCGCAGGGTGCTCCTCGGCGGCGCCCTGATCGGGCTGTTTCCGAGCCTGGCGCTGGCCCAGGCCGCCGGCAAGCCGGCCCCCGCGAAGGCGCCGGCCGCCGCCCCTCCTGCGGCCGCGCCTGCGAGCGTGCCGGAGGCCCGGCCCCTGGTCGCCGGCCCCGGAAAGCTCCGGTTCAAGCCCGAGCCCGCGCCGGAGACGCCGGTCTGGTGCTTCGACGGCAAGGCCGCGCCTCCCGTCCTGCGGATCAGGCTCGGCGAGACCCTGCGGGTGAAGGTCGAGAACAGGACGGACAAGCCGCTCTCCCTGCACTGGCACGGGGTGCGCAACCAGAACGCCATGGACGGCGTCGGCGGGGTCACGCAGCCGGCGATCGCGCCGGGGGCCGACTTCACCTATGCCTTCACCCCGCCCGATGCCGGCACCTTCCTGGTGAAGCCCCTCGTCGTCGGCGGATCGAGCGAACCCTCGGGACGCGGACTCGCCGGGTTCCTGGTGGTCGAGGAGCTGAAGCCGCCCTCCGTCGATGCCGACCTGACTCTGCTGATGCAGGACGTCCGCCTCCAGGAGGACGGCACCCTGATGCCGTTCGGGCAGGTGCCCCTCGCCGCCGCCATGGGCCGGCTCGGCAACCTCGTGACCCTCAACGGCAAGCCGGTGCCCGAGGCTGTCGAGGCGCGGCCCGGCAGCCGCTTCCGGCTGCGGCTCGGCAATGCCTGCAACGCGCGCGCGACCCGCATCCGCTTCGACGGCATGAAGGTCTATGTCGCGGCGGTCGACGGCCAGCCCACCGACACCTTCGAGCCGCTGCGCGCCACCCTGCCCTTCGCGCCGGGCTCGCGCTACGACCTCATCGTCGACCTGCCCCCCGAGCCGGACGCCAAGGGCGCGATCACGGCGCTCGTCGGCGGCGGCCTCGTCCTCGCCAGCGTCGTGACCAAGGGCGCGCCGATCACCGAGAAGCGGCCCCCCATCGCCCCCATCGGCGAGAACAAGCTGCTGCCGGCCGAGGTAAAGCTCCAGAACGCGTTTCGACGCGACATCATCATCACGGGCGGCGCTACGGTCGCGAAGGACGCGCCCCAGGCCGAGCCGGTCTTCACCGGAGACCCCCAGAAGATCTGGGCGGTGAACGGGGCCAGCGGCGTCGCGGGCTCGGGCGCGCTGTTCTCGGTGAAGCGCGGGCAGGTGGTGGTGCTGGCGGTCCGCAACGACACCTCCTTCCCGCAATCGGTGCACCTGCACGGGCATGTCTTCCGCCTGCTGCACCCCCTCGACGACGGCTGGGAGCCCTACTGGCTCGACACCTTCCAGCTCCTCGAGGGGCGCACCGCCCGCATCGCCTTCCTCGCCGACAACCCCGGCCGCTGGCTCATCAGCTCCACCGTGATGGAGCGCTTCGACACGGGGCTGTGGACCTCCTTCGACGTCACCTGACGAGACCCGCGAGCACCGCCGGCATCAGCTCCGGGATGTCCTCGGCGATCAGGCCGGGGCCGTGGCGAAGGCCGGCGTCGCCGTGCAGCCAGACCGCCGCGCAGGCGGCCTCGAACGGCGCCATGCCCTGCGCCAGCAGCCCCGCGACGAGCCCGGCGAGCACGTCGCCCGAGCCGGCCGTGCCGAGGACGGGGCTGGCGTGGTCGTTGATCGCGGCCCGGCCGTCGGGGTCGGCGATCACGGTGTCGGCCCCCTTCAGCACGACCACCGCGCCGGCGATGCGCGCAGCCCGGCGCGCGGCCTCCAGCTTGCCGATGCCCTCCGCCACCGCCTCCGTGCCGGAAAAGAGCCTGGCGAACTCGCCCGCATGCGGCGTCAGCACGGCCCGCGCGTCGCCGTCCGCGAGGTGGCCGGCGAGATCCTTCACGGCGCCCTTGAAGCTGGTCAACGCATCGGCGTCGAGCACCAGCGCGCGCCCGGCGGAGGCCGCGACCGCCACGAGGTCGCGCGTCGCCGCCCCGGTGCCCAGGCCGGGGCCGGCGACCACCACGTTCAGGCGCTCGTCGGTGAGTAGGTCGTCGAGATCGTCCGCGCTGTCGCAGGGGCGCAGCATGATCGCGGTGAGATGGGCGGCGTTCTCGGGCAGCGCCGCCTCGGGGGAGGCCAGCGTCACCAGCCCCGCCCCGACGCGCAGCGCTCCGCGCGCCGCGAGCCGCGCCGCCCCCGTCCGATAGGGCGGCCCTGACAGAACCAGCACATGCCCGCGCGTGTATTTGTGGCTTTCCGGGCCGAGCAGGGGAAAGGCCGTCCCCCACAGGCCCGGACCGTTGCGGTAGCTCGGGGCACCGGCGGCGAGGCCCGCCGCGAGCGCCGCCGGACCCGTGCCGATATCGGCCACATGCAGCCTTCCGCATAAGGAGCGGCCGGGCTCCAGCAAGTGGCCCGGCTTCGGCACCACGAAGGTCACGGTCTCATCCGCCCTCACGGCGGCGCCGCGCACCGCGCCGGTCTCGCCGTCGACCCCGCTCGGCACGTCGACCGACAGGACCGGGCGCCCGCTCGCGCCGATCCGCTCCGCCAGCGTCTTCGCTTCCCCGTCGAGGTCGCGCGACAGGCCGGCGCCGAACAGGGCGTCCACGATCAGGTCGTAGCCGCCGAGATCGTCCGCCCCCGCGCCCTCCGTCAGCGGCCCGTCCCATTCCCCGGCGGCCAGCGCGGCGTCCCCCGAAAGCGCCTCGCGCCGCCCGAGCAGCCGCAGGTCGACCCGGTGGCCGGCTTGCGCGAGCAGGCGCGCCGCGACGACGCCGTCCCCGCCATTGTTTCCGGGGCCGCAGACCACGAGGACGCGGGCCCCCTCGGGCGCCATCCCTCGCGCCGCCCGCGCCACGGCGGCGCCGGCGTTTCGCATCAGGGCGATGCCGGGGGTGCCGCCGGCGATCGCGGCCGCGTCCACCGCCGCCATGGCGCGGGGGGAGAGGAGCACCGCCCCCGCGGGACCGGCCGGCTCGGACCCGCTGCCCGCGCTCCGTTCAGCTTCTGCCACGCCAACGATCCTTCTCTATCATTCCGCATAAAGCTTGTGCGGCGATTGCCGACGAACTGAGCAGGTTCCTGCGACGGGCCGGGAAATCGGCGTGGCGGAGCCCCGCGCGCGATGCTACCAATTCCCCATGGCGCAGCGTGGGTTCGGGTCCTCCGGCATGAAGAAGATCGAGGCGATCATCAAGCCGTTCAAGCTCGACGAGGTGAAGGAGGCCCTCCAGGAGGTCGGCCTCCAGGGCATCACCGTGATCGAGGCCAAGGGCTTCGGCCGCCAGAAGGGCCATACCGAGCTCTACCGGGGCGCGGAATACGTGGTCGACTTCCTGCCCAAGGTGAAGCTCGAGATCGTGCTCCCCGATTCCCTGGTGGAGGGCGCGGTGGAGGCCATCCGCAAATCGGCCCAGACCGGCCGCATCGGCGACGGCAAGATCTTCGTCTCGACCATCGAAGAGGCGATCCGCATCCGCACCGGCGAGACCGGCCCGGACGCCATCTGAGGCGGATTTCCGGCGAGACCGTCACCGCCTCGTCATCGGACCGGCCCACGGAAGGCTGCGGAAACGCGCCGATCCGAGACAATCGGCTCGCAAAGCCTTGCCGATCCGCGCGTTAGCCAGTTCCTCCCGCACGGCCGACGCTGTACAGGACATGCCCCGCGCGTGCCCCGGCGCCTCGCGGACAAAGAACCACGGCTGAACGCCGAGACCCAAGGAGAGACCCCAAGGATGGCTAAGACGGCAGCGGACGTCCTGAAGGACATCAAGGACAACGACGTCAAGTACGTCGATTTCCGGTTCACCGACCCGCGCGGCAAGTGGCAGCACGTCACCTTCGACATCTCCCTCGTCGACGAGGAGATCTTCACGGACGGCACCATGTTCGACGGGTCCTCGATCGCCGGCTGGAAGGCGATCAACGAGTCCGACATGCTGCTGATGCCGGACCCGGCGACCGCCTGCATGGACCCGTTCTTCTCGGCCTCCACCATGTCGATCGTCTGCGACGTGCTCGAGCCCTCCACCGGCCAGCCCTATGCCCGCGACCCGCGCGGCACCGCCAAGCTCGCCGAGGCGTTCCTGAAGTCGTCGGGCATCGGCGACACCATCTTCGTCGGCCCAGAGGCCGAGTTCTTCGTGTTCGACGACGTGAAGTTCGGCGCCGACCCCTACCACACCGGCTTCCAGCTCGATTCGACCGAGCTGCCCAGCAACGGCTTCACCGACTACGAGGGCGGCAACCTCGGCCACCGCATCGCGACGAAGGGCGGCTACTTCCCCGTGCCCCCGCAGGATTCGGCGCAGGACATGCGCGGCGAGATGCTGGCCGCCATGCAGTCCATGGGCGTCAAGGTCGAGAAGCACCACCACGAGGTGGCGAGCGCCCAGCACGAGCTCGGCATGAAGTTCGACACGCTCACCCTGCTCGCCGACCACATGCAGATCTACAAGTACTGCATCCACAACGTCGCCCAGAGCTACGGCAAGACGGCGACGTTCATGCCCAAGCCCGTCTACGGCGACAACGGCTCGGGCATGCACGTCCACCAGTCCATCTGGAAGAACGGCAAGCCGCTCTTCGCCGGCGACAAGTATGCCGACCTCTCGCAGGAGTGCCTCTGGTACATCGGCGGCATCATCAAGCACGCCAAGGCGCTCAACGCCTTCACCAACCCCTCGACCAACTCCTACAAGCGCCTGGTGCCCGGCTACGAGGCCCCCGTGCTGCTCGCCTACTCGGCGCGCAACCGCTCGGCCTCCTGCCGCATCCCGTGGACGACGAACCCGAAGGCCAAGCGCGTCGAGGTCCGCTTCCCCGATCCGATGGCGAACCCCTACCTCGCCTTCTCGGCCCTGCTGATGGCCGGCCTCGACGGCATCATCAACAAGATCGATCCCGGCCCGGCCATGGACAAGGACCTCTACGACCTGCCCCCGCGCGAGCTGAAGAAGATCCCGACCGTGTGCGGCTCCCTGCGTGAGGCGCTCCAGAGCCTCGACAAGGACCGCGCCTTCCTCAAGGCCGGCGGCGTCTTCACCGACGACCAGATCGACTCCTTCATCGAGCTGAAGATGACCGAAGTGATGCGCTACGAGATGACCCCGCACCCGGTCGAGTTCACGATGTACTACTCGCTCTGAGAAGAGCCTGGAGCCGCGTCTCGACGCGCAGTCTTTTCCGACGGCGCCGGAGCCTTCCAAGGGCTCCGGCGCCGTCACGTTTCGGCGAAGGAAGCCCCGTACGGACCCGGCGAAGGCACGCCTTAAGACATCGTTAACCCAACCGTGCTGGCCTCCATCCCCAGCGACCGGACGACCGCCAGCGAGCGCCCCGGAGCCGGCTGACGGCGCGCGCGGGGAAGGCAGGCGAGGGTGGCGGGTGCGATGGATCGGCGGACAGGCGACGGCGCCCGGACTTCGCGCGCCGCGACGCTGCGCTGGGCGCTCCTGGCCGCCCTCCTCGTGTTCGCGAGCGCTTGGGGCGGCATCGCCTTCACCCGCAGCTCGGAGCGCATCGCCACGATCTGGATCGCCAACGCCATCCTGCTCGCGATGCTGCTCAAGACGCCGACGCGGCTCTGGCCCGCGCTGGTCCTCGGCGGCGGCGCGGGCAACCTCGCGGCGAACCTCGTCACGGCGGACGCGCCGCCGATCGCGGCCGGCCTGGCGCTGTGCAACCTCCTCGAGGTGCTTCTCGTCGCGGTGCCTCTGCGGCGCTGGCTCAAGGCCGATCTCGACCTGTCCCGCCTGGAGCACCTGACGGTTTTCGTCCTGCTCGCCGGGCTCGTCACGCCGGCCGTGGCGGGAGGCTGCGCCGCGCTGATCCTGGAATTCGCGAAGGCGGCGCCGGCGGCGGCGGTCCTGGCGATCTGGTATCCGGCGGACGCCCTGGGCTTCCTCGTGGTCACGCCCCTCGCGCTGATGCTGCGCATCGAGGACGTGCGCCATCTGGCACGCTCGGAGCAGCGCCTCGAGATCGTCCTCTGGTTCGCGGCGCTCCTCACCGTCACCGGCTTCGTGTTCCTGCAAAGCCGCTATCCGCTGCTGTTCCTGCCGATGGCCACCCTCGGGCTGATCGCGGCGCGCCTGGGCTCCGGCGCCACCGCGCTTGGAATCGGGCTCGTGGCCGTCACGGCCATGGTGGCGACGGTCCGCGGCCAGGGGCCGATGATGCTGGTTCCGGGCGACTTCGCGAGCCGGGTCCTCGTGCTCCAGGTCTTCGTGGCGGCGACGGTGCTGTCCAAGCTGCCGCTCACGGCGCTGCTCAGCACGCGCACGCGCCTGGAGCGCGAGGTCTCCCAGGTGAACGCGCGCCTGACCCTGGCCGAGACCATCGCCGGCATCGGCAACTGGCGCTACCTGCCGGCCACGGGGGAGATCATCTGGTCGGCGGGCGTCTTCCACATCCACGGGCTCGATCCCGCGACCCATGTTCCGACCCTGGAGACGGTGGTAGCGGCCTACCATCCCGACGACCGGGACGAGGTGGCGCGCTGGCTTCGGGGGAGGGACGCGCAACAGGGCGAGCACACCCTCGCCCTGCGGCTCGTCCGCGGCGACGGGGCGCTGCGCCACGTCTCCTGGCGCGGGCTCCGCGAACGGGGCCCGGACGGCGAGGTGACGGCCCTGTTCGGCACGATCACCGACGTCACCGAGCTGCGCGAGGCCGAGCGCGCGGCGCGCGACAGCGAGGCCCGCTACCGCCTGCTCGCCGACAACTCCACCGACATGATCACGCATATGGACCTGGCGGGCCGGCGCCTGTTCGTGTCTCCGGGCGCGCGCGACCTGCTGGGCCACGAGCCGTCCGAGCTCGTCGGCACCTCGCCGCTGGAGATGATCCATCCCGACGACGCCGATGGCCTGAGGCGCGTCCTCGGCGAGCTGTCCGGCGGCGACATCGGCCGGGCCGTGACCGTCAACCGACTGCGGCACGCCGACGGACGCTGGATCTGGGTGGAGGCGTCGCTGCGCCTGCTGCGGGGAGAGGACGGGCGGCCCTCCGGGTTCGTCGCCTCGATCCGCAACATCATGGACCGCAAGCGCGCCGACGAGGCGCGCCAGGACAGCGAGGCCCGCTACCGCCTGCTCGCCGACAACACCTCGGACCTGATCGTGCTGGGCCACGCGGACGGGCGCCGCTCCTACATCTCGCCGGCCGTCGAGACGATGCTGGGCTACGGCCTGGAGGAGGCCCGCGGCATCGGCATGCGCGACTGGATCCATCCCGAGGACATCGCCACGGTCTTCGCGACGACGCAGGGCCTGTCCGCCGCGCGGCCCGCCGCCGTGGCCACCTTCCGCCTGCGGCACAAGGCCGGGCACCATATCTGGGCCGAGGCCGCCTTCCGGCGCGTCGAGGACGGCAGCGGCTCCACCGTCGTTTCCGCGATCCGCGACGTCACCGAGCGCGTCGAGCAGGCGGAACGGCTCCGGCAGGCCATGGTCGCGGCCGAGTCGGGCGCGCGGATCAAGGCGGAGTTCCTGGCCAACATGAGCCACGAGCTGCGCACGCCGCTGACCGGCATGCTCGGGGTCCACGACCTGATCCAGAGCGATCCGGCCCTCAGTCCGCGCCAGCGCCATTTCGTCGAGCTGGCGCAGGAATCCGGCCGGGCGCTGCTGACCATCGTCAACGACATCCTCGACTTCTCGAAGATCGAGGCCGGCCAGATGGCGATCGAGCGGGTACCGTTCTCGTTCCGGGAGATGGCGGAGAGCTGCCGCCGCCTCGGCACCGAGGCGATCAAGCTCGACGGCGTGGCGCTGACCACGGAGATCGACCCGGAGGTGCCCGACCTGCTGCTCGGCGATCCGACCCGGCTGCGGCAGGTGCTGCTCAACCTCGTGACCAACGCGATCAAGTTCACCGGCGAGGGCACGGTGCGGATCCGCGCGCGCTACGCCGACGGCCACCTGCTCATGGCGGTGAGCGACACCGGCATCGGCATCCCGGCCGACGCGCTCCCCCACCTGTTCGAGCGCTTCAGCCAGGCGGACGGCTCGACCGCGCGCCGCTTCGGCGGAACCGGCCTCGGCCTCTCCATCTCGAAGCGCCTGATCGAGCTGATGGGCGGATCGATCGGCGTGGAGAGCGTTCCGGGCGAAGGCTCGACCTTCCGCTTCCGGGTGCCCCTCGCCAGCGCCGAGCGGGACAGGCGCGCAGGCCCCCGGCCGGCGGGGCTCGCAGCCTGCCCGGTCCATGGCCGGCGCATCCTCGTGGCCGAGGACAACGCCATCAACCGGGAGATCATCCTCACCGTCCTCTCCCAGAAGGGCCACCGCGTGACCCTCGCCGAGGACGGCGAGGCGGCCCTGCGCGCCTTTCGCCGGGAGAGCTTCGACGTGGTGCTCATGGACGTCCAGATGCCCGCCATGGACGGGCTCGCCGCCACCGCCGCGATCAGGGCCTGGGAGCGGGAGGAGTCGCGGGACGCCACCCCCATCGTGGCATTGACCGCCAATGCCCTGGCCGAGGAGGTCTCCCGCTGCCGCGCCGCCGGCATGGACGCGCATGTCGCCAAGCCGATCGACTGGACGACGCTGTTCGGCACCATCGAGCGGCTCTGCCCCTCCCCGCCGGAGGCCGCCGCCGAGGGGCCGGCGCGGGAGACGGCGGAACCGCCCGTGCTGGACGGCGACGCCCTCGCCGAACTGGTCTCCCTGCTCGGCCCCAACAAGATCGCGGCGATGCTGGTCTCGTTCCGGCGCGACATCGAGCGCCGCCTCGCCCTGCTCGGGGCGGCGGAGGCGACGGAGGAGGACCTGAGCGCCCACGCCCACGCCGTCACCTCCCTGGCCGGGCAGCTCGGCTTCATGGAACTCTCCGCCGTCTGCGCCGGGATGCAGGCCCCTGCCGGCGGCGGCCTCGACCGGATCGCGACGCTGCGCTCGGCCGCCGACCGCGCCCTCGACGCCGCCGCCGCCTCGCCCTACGCCACGGCGGCGTGAGGCGGACCGGCCGAGACGGGGACGGGAGGCATCAGCCGCCGGCCATCACCAGCGCCCAATAGCGCTTGTAGCGGGTGTCGGGCGCGTCGACCCGCGCGATGCCGGCCCGGCGCAGCTGCGGCATCAGCATGTTGCGGTTGTGCTCGGGCGAGTTCTTCCAGCGCGCCAGCACCTGATCGAAGGTCTCCGAGCCGGCGCTCAGGTTCTCGGCGGCATAGGCCTTGGCGAGGCCGGCCTGGGACATGCGCGAGGTGAAGGTGCCGCCGATCTCGTGGCTGAGCCGCCCGGCCCGCGCATTGGTGCCGGCCTGATAGGAGGCCGCCTTGACGAGGCCGGGATCGAGCACCACCGGCCCGAGGCCGTGCTCGGCGCGATAGCGGGAGATCGCCGCCACGGCCGCCTGCTCGTCGAGGATCACCGGACTCGCCGCATGGTCGGCCTCGCCGAGGATGGTCGGTCCCCCGCATCCGCCGAGGGTGAGCGCGACGAGCCCGGCGGCGAGCGCGGGCGCAAGGAATCGGACGGCGAACGGCATCGGGGCGGCAACCCTGTCTCACGAAGGAGCCCCGGCCTTTCCGGGCGGATGCGGCGAAACAGCGGCACCGAGCCGACCCGGCGAGTCCCGGCCGGCGGGCGTTGCACCGGGGCGACAGCCCGAGGCGGCGGCGGGACGGAACGTCCTACAGCGAGAGGATCAGGTCGAGCCACTTGGCCCGGCCGTGCTCGCGCGTCAGTTCGTGCTCGAACAGCATCTCGCGGGCGCGCACGCCCATCTTCCGCGCCGTCGCCGGGCGCGACAGCAGGGAGCCGACCGCGTCCGCCAGCCCGGCGGGATCGAAGAAGTCGACGAGCTTGCCGCCCTCGCCGCCGTCGAAAAAGTCCCGGACCGGGCTGGTGTCGGACAGCACGAGCGGGCGCTCCAACGCCATCGCCTCCAGCAGCGACCAGGACAGCACGAAGGGGAAGGTGAGGTAGACATGGGCCGAGGAGGCGCCGATCACCTCGTGGAATCGGCGCGGTTCGAGCTTGCCGAGCACGCGCACCCGCGCCGGATCGAGCCCGCCGACCTCCTCGCGAAACACCTCCAGCCAGGTCCGCCCGTCCGTCGGCGTGGCGCCGTAGCCGCCCTTGTCGGAGCCCACGATGACGACGTCCGTCGTCGGGTCGGCGGCGAGCAGGCGCGGCAGGGCGCGCATGAAGATGTGGAAGCCGCGATGCGGTTCGAGATGCCGCGCCGCGAAGGTGACGGCCCGGCGCTCGCCCTTGGCGGGCCGGGGGCGCGGCGGCGGGGCGGGAGGCACCTCGATGCCCTCGTGGATGACGCGCATCCGGCCCGAGAGGAAGTCCGGGAAGGTCGCGCGCTGCCAGTTCGTGGGCGCGACGCAGATGTCGGCGTCCTCGAGGCTCGCCAGGGTGATCGCGTTGCGCGCCCGCATGCGGTGCAGGATCTCGGGGGTCGTGACCGTGAACTCGGGGTCGAAATCGACCTCGCCGCCGCTGCGCATGTAGTAGAACTCGCAGTAGCAGACGATCTTCGCCTTCGGGAACAGGTCCCGCATGTAGAGCGATTCGCCCCAGCCCGGATGGGCGACGATCACGTCGGGGACGAAGCCGTCGTAGCGCAGCGCGCGGGCCGCCGCTGCCGCCCCCGCCGCGAAGGACGCCTTGGCGGCGAGGTCGTCGAGGACGATGTCGCCGCGCGGCTCGATCAGCGGCGGCATGTAGCGGCGGTAGCGCAGGCCCGGCCGCGCGTAGGGGTTGGTGCCGATGCCCGCGAGCGCGACGTCCCCGCGCGCCTCCAGGGCTTCGAGGACGGCCGAGAGCTGCGAGGGGAAGGACTGGTGGACGAGCAGGACGCTCAGCGGCATTCGGACCTGCGTTCGAAAAGCACGTTGCGGGCGGCCTCATCCGGCGGGGCACCCTCGCGGCAGCTTAGCGCGACCGGCATGAAGAAACCCGCCGACGCGGCGGACAATCCGCCGTGACGGCGCCGCGGTCCGGCCGCCGGGGGGCCGCTCTGATCGGTCCCCCTACTCCGGCCGGCCCTGCGCCGGCTGCGGGGAGGCGGGCTCGGGAAAGACGGCCCTGGGCATGAGCGCGCAGGCCCAGAGGTCGTAGCTCTGCCCCTTGCGCATCACCACCTTCGAGAAGCCCGCCTCCATCAGCAGGCGTCCCAGCCTCTCGGCGGAAAAGGCGGTCTTGTGGGCCATGAAGTGGTTGCCGGCGCGGATCGAGTCGCGGTGGCCGTAGAGCATGTCCAGCGCCGTGATCGGGCCGGCCGGAGACATGTAGGCGACCTGATCGAGCTTCCCCTCGGCGACGAGCTTGGCGATCGCCTCGACATCCGGCGTGGTGATGAGGGCGATGCCGTCCGGCTTCAGCACGCGCCGGAACTCGGCCAGCGCCTTCGTCGCCTCGTGGTCGTAGAGATGCTCGATGTTGTGGGAGGACCAGACCGCCTCGACCGACTCGTCGGTGAAGGGGGACAGGTCCGTCACCGAACCGATCACGTCGGGTTTCACCCTCGGATCGAGGTCGACCCGGATCTCGCGCCAATGCGGGCCGCGAAAGCTCGGATGCAGACGCTCCGGCGCGTAGATGCCGCATCCGACATGGAGAACGACCCGCTTCCGCTCTTGGGCGGCGAGGCCGACGGGACCCTCGGTCAAGCTGACATGTCCTCGCGGTGCTGTGCGCGTGTTGACGGTGGATGCGGCCCGGCCGCGCTGCGGTCGATCACCCCGCCGCCTGTAGCGCGGAGCGGCGCGCGACCCAACTCCTTCCGCGGCCAAGCCCTGCCCGGAAAGCCGGAGCCGCGACATGAAAAGGGCCGGGCTTTCGCCCGGCCCCCTTCCTCGATGCGAATGCCGCCTAGTGGCTTTCGACGTTGTAGACGACGTGGATGGTGTCGGCGTTGTGGACCTGGGCCTCGCCGGCCTGGGCGATGGCCACCGCGATGTCGGCGCGCGAGGTGGTGCCGGAATCGATCTGCGAGGCGTAGACCGCCAGTTCGCTGTTCGAGCCGGTGCGGCCGAGCAGGTTCTGGTAGAGCAGGCCGACGAAATCGGTGCTCGACAGGCTGGAATGCGCCGCCGTGAACTCGGGGCTCGAGAGCAGGCTGCTGGCGATGCTCGACAGGCTGGTGCCGGCATCGTGCTGGCCCCACCAGAACTGGAGGCCGGTGGCGTCGGCGTTGCGGTCGAGGATGCCGTCGTAGAGGCGGGCGATGACCGCCTGGTCCTCGGTGTTGGCATTGATGATGACGCCGCCGCCGCTGAAGCTGATGTACTCGGCATCCTCCAGAAGGGTGGACGAGGACGGGTTGGCGTTGAACAGCGTGGTGTGCTCGCCGTCGAAGGACGCCTGGAAGTCGCCCTTGTTGCCGGTGAAGTTGACCACGTCGAAGCCGGCGCCGCCCATGACGGTCTGCGAGCCGTCCGGCACCACGTTGAACGTGTGGGGCGTCGTGTCCGTCGAGCCGCTCACGGTCGAGAACAGCGTGCTCGCGGCGTTGTGGCTGGTCGCCTCCGCCGAACCGGCGATGGAGATCAGCACGTCGGCGCGGGTCGAGGTCCCCGCCGTGAGCGAGGCCTCGTAGCCGAGGGCCCCGGCATCGGGGGCGCGTCCCAGGGCGTTCTGGTAGAGCGCGCTGATATAGGCGGAGGACGACTGCGACGAGGTGAACCCGTCCCCTTGGGCCTCGGGCGAGTTGAGGAAGGCGTTGGCGATGTCGGTCAGCGACATGCGGCCGGTATTGTACTCGTTCCACCAGGTCGAGATGCCGTCGGCATCCGGCGTCCGGTCGAACACCGCCTCGTACATGTGGGCGATGGTGGCCTCGGCCTGGCTCGTGGCGTGCACGATGGTCGAGCCGTCGGCGTTCTGGAGCACCTCGACGCCCTTGAGGATCGAGGTGTTGCCCGCCGCGTCGGTGAGCACGATGTCGCCGTTGGCGTCGAGCTTGGTCGTGTAGGTGGTCTTCGAATCGAGGATCACGGTGTCGTAGCCGCCGCCGGCGTCGACGGTGTAGCTGCCCGTGCCGAGCGTAGTGCTGCTGTTGCCGTAGCCCGAGGTGACCGTCGCGGCCGTGCTGTCGGACAGGTCGACGGTGGTCTTGTAGTTGCCGAGGCTGAGGTTGAGCTCGCCCGAGCCCGCATGAACCGTCGACTCGCCGCTGTTGTAGACGCCGAGTGTCGTCTTGCCGGTGCCGGTCGAGATGTAGTTCGTGCCGGAATTGGTGAACGACATCGAGGTCGTGCCGCCGCCGAGGACCACGACGTGATCGCCGCCGGTGACGTCGCCATAGACGCTGCCGGAGCCCTGGAAGTTGATGATGGCCGAACCGCTGGTGCCGGAGACGTCGCCGCCGCTCGTCGTATCGACATTGGCGACGGGAGCGGTGGTGGGTTCGCCCGGAGTTGCATTCTGCACCTGGATGGTGCTGGTGCTGCCGGCGCCGGTGGAGAACTTCGAAAGCGCGTCGTTCAGGGCCTGCGACAGCTGGGTGTCGTTCGGCTTACTGCCCGAAATATCGGCCTCTAACTGAGTCGTGTCGCCCGTATATTGGTCCGCCATCTGTGTGCCTCCTCGTATTCGGTTTTATATTTTTTTCAGACCGCGACCGTCGAACGGGGCGCCCTGAAGATGCGCGCCGGCTTTCGCGGTCCCGCATCCTGTCGTCCCGCGGCCGCCGGCGCTCGCCCGCCGGTCGGCCTCTGGTTCTTCGTACCGACCTCGGAGAGCTGCAGACGCAGCCCCACGAGGAATTCCCGTCCCGTCGGGCCCCGCAGGTCGACCGGCGCCATCGCCGGACCGAACCGGGTCCCGTCGCTGAAGCTCGCCTCGACGATCAGGGCGAAGGAGTCCGCCTGCTCGCCGATCAGGCGGAAGGAGATGCCGTTGATGGCGCGGGCCTGCATCCGCGTCCCGACGAACTCCCCCACCACCGCTTCCGGCATCCGCCCCAGACCGAGGAGCGAGCACCCGTAGGAGATGTCGACATTGGCCGGGCGCCGGGGCCACTGGATCGAGAAGCCCTCGATCCGCGCCGACCCGTTGGGGTCGCCGAGCCACTCTCCGCCCGTCACGAACAGGTCGCCGCGCCGCTCGACATGGCCGCCGATCCGCAGCGGAACCGACCGTTCCGCCACCTCGGGACCCGAATCGAACGCGGCCTGCGGACCGGGCAGCGCCACCATCGCCTGACGCCTGGAGCCGCCGCCGGCGTCCTGGTCGATCCGGTCGAAATGCAGCGTCACGGCCTCCGGACGGTCTGCGCCGTCTCCGAGGGTCGTGATCAGCACGGTCGCATCGCGCTCGGCAGAGACGACGCACAAGTCGCCCGGCTGCCGCAGCACACCCGCCGTGGCGCCCGGACCGAACAGCAACTGGACATCATCCGCGCAATCGGGGTCGATACTCACGACCACCCGCAGCGGCTCGCCCATGACTGCTGATGCGACGTAGCGCAACGCGTAAACCCCGCGCGCAACCGGCATCGCCCGCGCGGACACCATGCCGCGCGCCGTCCCGACGCTGTTCAATGCTTACACCCCTCACGCAGTGCCGAATTAACCGGTTCTTAACTGGTTGTATCTCATTCCCCGATGTACCGCACTGCGTCAAGTGGCTTTTTCAGACTCCGGAGCCCGTCCGGCGTCGATTTTGCGTGGCGCTTGCGGATAAGTGCTCGGTTCGGTGTAGTCCCACACAGAGAGCGCCCGACCTCCGCTCCGCAACACTTGCAAACGGCAACGATGTTGCGGGTGCGTAGACTCGGGCGGTCGGCCGATAGCAGTCGAGCATTTGAGATGTATCAGTCCGTCGCCCCGCTGAAACAGGGGGCCGACCATGCCTTATTCGAACCGATCGAGTATGCATCGCTCGGCGAGATACTGGTGGTGCCGGTCGTCGCGATCGAGGCGAGAGTTCTCGCGCATCATTATCCGATCGTCTGGCGACGGCAGGGCGACGGCTACGAGATGGTCGCGTTGCTATCGATCAGCGCGCCTCATCTGACCCAGCTCAGGGGAGAGTTCGATCAGGGCATGCCCCGCCCGCTGCTGATCGAGGCCTATCCGCTCGCGATCGCGTTCTCCGAATCGGAAGGGGAGCGGGGCACCGTCCTGATCGACGCGGTGCCCGCGCCGGAGGGAGCCACGGGCACACCCGTGTTCCTGCCCTCGGGGGCGATGTCGCCGAGCGCGGGCCGCCGGATGGCCGCCCTTCAGGTCTATGCCAGCGACGCGGCCCGCACCGCCTCCTACACCCGCGCCCTCGCCGCCGCCGGCCTGATGAGCGACTGGACGCTGCGGCTGCGCATCGGCGAGGACGCCGTCGAGATCGACGGGCTCTGCGTGCTCGCCCCCGGCGACAAGGCGCGCACGGCCCTCGCCGCGGCGGTCCTCGAGCACGGCTTCCCGCTTGCGGAATTGGTGACGTTCCACGACCTGTCCCTGTTCAACATGCAGCGCCTCGTGGACCGCTTCCGGTCGGGGCGCCTCGCCGACCGGACGGCCCAGGCCGCGCAGACCGGAGCCCCAGGCGCATGACCCTCTCGCGCACGCCGCTTCAGCCCGAGCGCCTGCGGAACCTGCGCTGGTCCTTCCCCAAGGATTTCAGCTTCGCGCGGGACCGCCTGAGCGTCCCGCTGATCCACACCGAGATCCTGCGGGTGGCCCGCGAATACCCCATCGCGATGGCGCCGGACGGAGAGGGCCGCTGGATGGCGGTCGCCTATCTCGGCGACATCGCGGGCACCGCCAACCGCTTCGTCGATGCCAGCGGCAGCTGGACGGCGGCCTATGTGCCGTTCTGGCTGAGGGTCTACCCCTTCGTGCGCGACGAGGCCGGGGCCTTCGCCGTGACGCTCGACCCGACCTTCGTCGGCGTCGGGGGCACCTATGCCTTCGACGACGGCGACGCGCTCAGCAAGGAGGCATCCGAGGTCGCCCTGCAACTGGAGCGCGCGGAGACCGGACGCGGACAGGTCGCCGACGCCGCCACGGCCCTCGTCACGGGGGGAGTCGCGAGCCACAGGCTCGACGGCGTCGGGCCGGAGGATCTCGCCTTCGTGCCGGCCGGGCGCCCGGCCGAGGTCATCGGCCCGCGCACCGTCGACTGGTTCGGCCGCGGCGCCCGGATGGTCGAGATGGCCGTCGCCGCCGCCTTCTCCAGCGCCTTCATGCCGCGCGCCGTCCCCTCGGCGCTCACCCTCGACCCGCAGCGCCCCGCGACGGCCGGCCGCCTGCCGCCGGCCGCCCCGCTCTACGTCCCCACCGCCGCCGTGGCGGACCTCGACTGGCTCGACATGGACGAGAAGGTCCTCTTCTGAACGCCGCGACGCCACCCCGGCGGGACCGTCGCGGACGGGTCATGCCGGAACGCGGCAGCGGCAATATAAGTCATATACCCCTGAATACACAAGGTATAGCACCGCGATATCGGCATTATTGATCCCGGACCGCCTTCGTTCGACAAGGACATCTCGCGGATCGTGAAGGATCCCGTCGATATGTCGCCGCCTCAAGACCGCCATCGGCACCCTGTCGTCATCCACAGGCATGAAACCCTGCGCTTATCCCCGCCGCGAAGTCTGACGCGAGGTTCGGAATGGACGCCGCGTCACTGTTGATCTCGCATCTCGCCGTCCGAGACCCCGTCGTCGCGGAGCGGTCCGTCTCTTGCAGATCGACGCGGCATGCCGGTGAAATGGGTTCGCGGGAGGCGAAAATCGGTCTCGCCTTTTTAACATCGGCCCGATATTCAATCGCCAGATCGCCGAAGAGCGTCGTGAGGGGTCATGACCGATAATCCGATCGGTACGCCGGGACCGTCGGCGCGCACCGTCTCCGGGATCTGCGCGGTCGCGGCCGGCATCCTCCTCCGGCACGGCTCCCGCCGTCGCCCGCACGAGACGGCCGCGTCGCCGCCCCTCCTCCGCCAGACGCCGCGCAGACCCTTCGCCCCCGCCTGACCCCACGGTCCGGGCCTTCGTCCGGCGGCGCGACGCATGCCGGGCCCTTTCGCAAGAACACGAGCGCCGGGAACGGGCGCCAAGGTGGAAACGCCTCGGGACGGGAAGGTCGGTGCGGCCGGGATCGTCACCCTCCGTCCGCCCGTCCGTTCGACAGCCTGAGAACCGTGCATGACTCCGAGGGTCGTCTACATCACGCCGAACGCCGTCCTGCCCCCGAACCGGGGCGGGCGCCTGCGCTCCCACCATCTCTGGCGGGCGATGTCGGCGCTGGCGGAGGTCCACACCATCGTCGTCGGCGATACCCCGCCGGCGGTCTCCCGCGCGCATCTGCGCCGGGCCGGCACGGTCTTCATGCCCCGGCGCCGCTACCAGGCGCGCAAGCTCCAGGAGGCCGTCGCCGCCGGGCGCTCCTTCACCGAGCCGGGCCTGTGGGAGGTGGTCGGCCTCGACGGGCTGCCCGCCGATATCGACGAGCATCTGGAGAGCGCCGACGCGCTGGTGCGCCACTGCCTCAACCGGCGCCGGATCGACCGCATCATGGACCGGGTGCGGGCGCTGCGGCCCGATCTCGTCGTCCTGTGCGACACCACCATGGGCGTCATCGCGCCGGAATGCCGGGCGCGCGGCATCCCCGTCGTCGTCGGCCCGCATAATTTCGACAGCGACCTCTACGCGACCATGGCGGCCTCCGCCCCCGACCCGGCAGTCGCCCGCTGGAACAGCGCGGCGGCCGCCGCCTTCGGCGAGGCCGAGCGCTTCATCGCCCCTTACGTCGATCAGCTCTGGGTCTGCTCGCGCAGCGACAAGGACCGCTTCTCGGCCCTGCTGCCGGCCGACAAGATCCGCGTCGTCCCGAATGTCTGGAACGTGTCGGCGCCGACGCCCGTCCCCGAGACCCGCGACCTCGTCTTCGTGGGCCAGGGCGGCTACTACCCCAACGAGGACGCGGCGCTGCGGCTCATCGCGGTCTCGCAGCATCTCGACGCGCGCGGCATCGAACACCGCATGCGCCTCGTCGGCCGGGCCGCGCCGAGCGTGCGCGCGGCGGCCGTCGGCGCCCCTTCCGTGCAGGTGATGGGCGAGGTGCCCGCCGTCGAGCCGATCGTGGACGACGCCGCGATCATCCCGATCGCGCTGACGCTCGGCGGCGGCACCCGGCTCAAGATCCTGGAGGCGATGGCCTCCGCCCGCCCGGTGCTGACGACGCCCATCGGCATCGAGGGCATCGAGGCCGAGAACGGCGTGCATGCCGTCATCGAGCCGGACCTCGCCGCCTTCCCCGACCGCATCGTGGAGCTGTTCGCGGACCGCGCGCGGGCGCAGAAGATCGCGCTCGCCGGCCACGGCTTCGTCCACGAACATTATTCCCACGACGCGCTGCTGCGCATCGTCGAGAGCGCCTTCCAGGATCTCGGGATCAACCGCACCGCGAGCGCGGCGGTGTTCGGGGCCAATCTCGGCGCCGAGATCCGCAACGAGACCGCCTCGTTCAATGCCCTCACCCGCGTGATGCTGTGGAGCTTCGAGGTCCGGCTCGCCGCCGGGTTCGAGGCGCTCGCCGGGTATTTCGACTTCGGCACCAGCGAGGAGGTGCCCAACGCCTTCGTCACCCTGAAGGAGCGCGCCAAGGGCTTCGTGCTGGTGGAGACCACCGCCGTGCTGCCCTTCGACATCCCGCCCGAGCGCGCGAACGTGGTGCTGGAGGCCTGGGGGCGCGAGGTGCTGCGCCGGCAGCCGCCCAGGGACATGCCGGAGGAGAGCACCGGCCTCCTCACCTGCGAGCGCACCGACGAGGGCATCGCGCTGACCGGCTGGTCCACGGGGGCCGAGCCCATCGGCATCGAGGTGAAGGGCCGGGAGACGGTGGCCACGGCGGCCGACCGTCGCGGCCTGTTCAAGGCGCGCCTGCCGAGCGCCGACGGCGCCTATCTGCGCACCGTCACGGAGAGCGGCGTCGGGCAGACGCTGTGGAACCCGAAGACCTGGCTGTCCCCGCGCTCCCCCTCGTCGGTGCGCCTCGACCAGTTCACGGACAAGCATCGCGGCGAGACGGCCTGGCTCATCGGCAACGGCCCGAGCGTGCGGATCGAGGATCTGGAGGCGCTGAAAGGTCAGCTCACCTTCGGCTTCAACCGGCTCTATCTCGCCTACGGGCAGACTTCGTTCCGGCCGACCTACACGGTCACGGGCGACAGCCAGATGATCGAGGATTTCGGCCAGGAGATCGTCGACGTGGCGGGCGGCACGGTGTTCGTCGTCAACGACACCGCCCCAGACGTCGTCGGCGACTACATCTGGGTCCGGCTGGTGCCGATCTATCCGCCGCTGTTCTCGACCTCGCCGGACTACGAGGTCTCGCCCGGCGGCTCGTCGCTCTACATGGCAATGCAGATCGCCTACAAGATGGGCGTGCGGAAGTTCTACATCTACGGCGCCGACTTCAAGTTCAACTTCGGCCAGGCCCGCTCGCGCGACAGGTTCCGGGTCGCCACCGGCGACGGCAACCACTTCATCCAGAACTACCGCTCCGGCAAGCCCTGGTGCCCGCCGAGCATCAAGGACATCGGCTGCGCCTTCCTCACCGCGCGGCTGCTGATGGAGCGCGAGGGCGGCTTCGTGCGCAACGCCAGCCGCGGCGGCGCCCTGGAGATGTTCGAGCGCACCCCCTTCGAGAACGCGCTGCCGTCGAGCCTCGCCCGACGCAGCCCCGCAGCCTGACGACGGACCGCATGACCGCCAGCCGCCGCCACAGCCAGCACGGACCGCAATGACCGATCGCCCCGGCCTCCGCGTCGCCGTCGTCGGCACCAACGACCCCCGGAACTATTCGGGCGGGCGCTATCACGGGCTGATGCTCGCCTATGCCGTCGCGGCGGCCGGGGGCGAGGCCTATGTCGTCACCGACCACGTTCCGGGTTTCGTCGCCGATTGCGAGCCGCTGGCGCCGAACCGGGTCAAGATCCACCGCACGGCGGATTTCGTCTCCGGCCTGCCGGAGGGGCGCTTCGACTGGGTCGTCGTGATCCCCACCGGCGTGTTCCTGCCGGACTTCTACGAGGCCTGCCTCGACTTCGCGGCCAATGCCGGCGCACGGGTGGCGCTGGTCAATTTCGAATCCGCCAACTGGTTCAACGCGCTGGCGCCCGAGCCGCGCGACCCCCGGCTGTGGGACGGCTGGCGCCGCCTCGTCATCGAGGGCGGGCTCGTGCTGTCGAGCGCGCGCGAGTCGCACGCCTTCGCGAAGCAGTATTACCGCGCCCGCGACAACGCGCGGCTGCGCTTCGACATCTGGTCGCCGCCGATCAACTCGGTGGCGGCGCGCGGCTTCGACGGCGCGCCGAAGGACGGCAGCCTGCTCGCCTTCGTGCGCCCGACGGACCTGCACAAGGGCTCCGGCAGCCTGCTCCAGATCGACCCGCAGTGCTTCGCCGGGCGGACGCTGCGCATCGTCTCCGGCCGCGAGCTCTCGGAGAGCTTCGAGGCGGACCTGCGCGCCCATCTCGCCAAGACCAAGGGCGCCACGCTCGAGGTTCTGCTGCGCATCTCGGACGCGGAGAAGTTCCGCATCATGACGGCGGCGCAGGTCGTGCTCTTCCCCTCGCGCTTCGAGGGCTTCGGCTATCCGCCGGTGGAGGCGGCCTATGCCGGCACCGAATCCGTCGCCTTCGACCTGCCGGTGGTCAGGGAGACGGTCGGGTCGATCGCGCATCTCGCCCCCGTGGGCGACATGGCCGCCTTCAGCCGCCAGCTCTCCGTCGCCCTGGCGCGGCCCGAGCGCCGGGCCGAGCTGCGCCGCGCCGTCGAGCGCTTCGCCGCCTTCGAGAACGCGGCGGGGCTGCTCGGCGACGTGCTCCTGCGCAGCGCCGACTCGGTCGAGCCCCGCCTGCCCCGTCCGCACCGGGTGCCGATGGGCCCCTTCGCCCGCACGAAGCCCCGGCCGACGCAGGAGGTCGACCGCGAGGAGGTGCTGTCGCCGCTGCCGAGCTACGCGGCGAGCGCCCGCCAGACCACCGGCGGCGACATCGCCGTCACCGTGACCGCCCATCTCGCGGGCACCGTGGAGCGGGCAGAAGCGACGGAGATCGATGGCGGCCCCGTCTCCGTCGCCTGGACGGCGGATCCCGCCATCGACGGCTTCACGCCGACGCATCTCCATGTGGTCGTACCCGCGAGCGCGGCGGGCAAGCGCATCCGCGTTACCTGCCGCGACGCGCAAGGGTCCATCGGCGATGCGGTCGAGTTCCAGATCGACCGGGTCGAGGGCAAGCCGCGCGTGCCGGCGCTGTGCGGCATCAGCGAGAACGCCGAGGTCCAGGGCCGACGCCGCATCCGCGGCTGGCTCCTGTGCGAGGAGCCGCTGCTCGCGGTGCTCGTCAGCAATGACGGGCTCGCCTGGCACCGCACCCCCGTGGACGGCACCCGCAAGGACGTCTTCGACAAGAACCCCGGCTATCCGACCTCGCGCTGCCAGTTCATCTTCGACCTGCCGAAGGAGTTCGCGCCCGATCCGAAGAAGACCCGCATCGTGGCGCTGGGCCGGGCCGGCGCCTGCGAGGTCCTGACCGGCTGGAACCCGGCGCCGCGCTCGCTCTTCGGCGCGAACGGCCTCGTCGCCACCGCTCCCGCGCCCCAGCCGGCGCCTGTCGCGAAACCGGCCCCGGACGTCGCCCCGGCGGCCCCCGTCAGCCCGGCGGCGCGTCCGCAGGCGGCGGTGCCGCAGACGCCCCTGCCGATGCAGGGCACCCTCAAGATCCTCGACCTCACCGACGAGCGCTGGCAGGCGGGCATCGCCCGCACCGGCTCCGCCGACCGGCCCGGCGCCGTCCTCGTCGCCCGCTCCGAGGGCGGCCCCGCCCTGGCGCCCGGCCTGCTGGTGCGCGGCGCCTCGGGCACCGCGCGCACGGTGCGGTCCGTCGAGATGGCCGCCGATCGCGCGACCCTGGTGCTCGACGGCGCGCTCAACCCCTATCTCGACGGCGCGCCGGGGCAGCTCGACGCGATCGTCAACACCGCGGCCTCCGGCGCCGCGAGCCGCAAGCCCAACCTGACGCTGATCGACTGGAGCGACGCGCTCTGGTGGCGCGGCGTCTGGAACAAGCGCGACCATCGCTGGCGCCGCGGCTTCTTCCTGAAGACCGCCACCGTGGAGGCCCTCGGGCTCGAGGTCGGCGCGCTGCTGCGCTTCCCCGCCAGCGGCCTGCGCCGCATCGCCTCGATCAACCCGGAAGGGCGCGACACCCGCATCTGGCTCGACCACGAGATCAGGCCGCTGGGCGACGGCGCCCCGAAGGAGATCGAGGTGGTGGCGGGCACCCGCTTCCCGGCGGGCTCGGCCCTCGAGCTCTCCACCGCGCGCCAGGGCTCCGGCTGGCCCTGCGGCATCCTCGACGTGAACACCCCCGAGGGGCGCCCCGGCACCCGCGTGCTCCTGAAGGGCGAGGTCGCCCTCGCGCGCGGCACGGCGCTGACCTTCGCCAGCGGACGCGTGGCGCGCGTGCTCGGCACCGCGAAGGCCAAGGACGGGACCGAGGTCGCCCTCGACACCATCGTCGATCCGGGCGTCGACGGGCATCCGGGCGAGGTTCATACCCTCGACGAGCTCGAGATCCTCAAGCAGAAGCCGGCCCGGCTGCTCTTCCCGGACGCGGCGCTGCCCGCGCGCGATCCCCTGCACGCGCGGCTCGTCGCCGACGCCCGCAGGCGCGGCCGCGTGCTGCCTCCGGCCCGCAGCGCGACCACGTCGGAACGCCCGCGCATCCTGTTCCTCACGCTCGTGCCCCCCGCCCCCGCCAACCAGGGCAACCGGGTGGTGACGCGCAACTTCATCGAGCACCTGCTCGACATCGGCTTCGACGTCGACGTGCTGCTCCAGGGCTGGATCGACGCCGACGAGGCGGTGCGCGCCTTCGGGGAACGCGTGCGCATCATGTCGCTGCCCTTCCCGAACTGGGACCAGTCCGAGACGGCCAAGCGCCGCAAGGGGGTCATCGACCTCGCCGCGACGCTGGCCGAGCAGGCCCACGACCCGGCGCTGGCCGAGGCGCTCGACCGGCAGGCGCGCATCTACCACCCCTACTTCATCGTCCGGGACGAGGTGGTCGAGACGGCGCGGATGCTGGTGGCGACGCATGCCTATGCGGGCATCGTCTGCAACTACACCCACATGGCCCGCGTGCTGAGCGAGCTGGCGCCGGTGGAGGCGCTGCCGCCCTCCTGCATCATCACCCACGACGCGCTCTCGCGCCTGCCGACGAGCTTCCTCGGCGAGCCGCTCGACACGATGTACCGGATGACCACCCGCGAACTGGAGGTCGCGGCGCTCGATTCCGCCGGCAGCGTGGTCATCGCCATCTCGCGCAGCGAGGCCGACTACTTCCGCGAGATCGGGGTGCAGAACCCGGTGGTGCTCTGCGAGTACGACGCCGCCGACGAGATGCGCGCGAGCCGCGTGCCCGAGAGCGGCTTTTCCGCCAAGACGCTGATCTTCAACGGCAGCGGCAACTCCATGAACGTCGCCGCGCTCAACTGGTTCGTGGACGAGTGCTGGGCCGAGATCCTGGCGGCGGTGAAGGACGCCAAGCTCGTGGTCTGCGGCAAGATCGGCGAGAAGTGGCGGCCACGCCTGCTGCCGAACATCGAGATCCTGGGGGAGCTCGACCGCGACGCCATGATCGCGCTCTGCGCCAAGGCCAGCATCGCCATCAACCCCTGCGTCGCCGGCACCGGCCTCAAGATCAAGACCGTCGAGGCCGCCTGCATCGGCCTGCCGAGCGTCTGCCTGCCGAAGGCGGTCGAGGGGCTGGAGGACTCGGCCGCCCGCTTCTCGATCCCCGTGGAGGACGGGCCGGGCTTCGTCGCCGGCTGCATCGCGCTGCTCACCGACGAGCGCCGCTGGAAGGCCCTGCGCGCCGACGCGCTGGCCGTCGCCGAGGAGCGCTTCTCGGCGCGCGCGGTCTACAAGGACATCGACCGCGCCATGGGCTGGTCCGGCAAGGCCGCCTCGCGCCGCTGGGTCGCGGTGACGACCCCCTTCGACCGGGACCACGCTGGCCCGGCCCCCGAGCCGACCGGCCGGCCCGACCTCGCCAAGGGCGTGGCGCTCGCGGCCGCCGGCAAGCGCGGCGAGGGACGCACCCTGGTGGAGCGCGAGATGGCGCGCGGCGCCGGAGACGCGGACGCGGCGGCGATGGCCGCCCGCTTCGCCCTCGACATCGGCGACCCCTGGGGCGCGGCCCAGCACGGGGCGATCGTCATCGGGCAGCGCCCCCTCGACCCGGAGGGCTACCACCTCACCGGCCGGGGCCTCGAAGGGGCCGGGCAGAAGGAGGCGGCGCGCGACTGCTACGAGCAGGGCATGCTGGTCGCCCCCTGGAACGCCGAGCTGCGCCAGGCGCTGGCCGGTGTCCTGGAGAAGAACGGGCAGGCGCCCCGCGCGGAAAAGGTCCGCCGGCTCGCGCCGCCGCCGCTCCAGATCGGCCTGTTCGACGGCTCCCACCCGATCGCGGTGGCGCGGCACGCGCTCGCGGGCTTCACCGTCGCCGGGGCGGGGCTTCTGGACATCACCGGCCGCCGGGCGGCCCTGCGCCTCGATCTGCCCCCCGGCGAGGGCGACGGCTACGACGTGATGCTGAGCTTCGCCGTCGACCGGGCGGCGGACAAGGACGGCGCCCGGATCCTGCCGCTCAGCCTCACCGTCGACGGCATCCGCGCGCGCGGCGCCATCGCGCTCGCCGGCGAACCCGTGCAGAGCCTGCGCGTCTCCGTTCCGGCCCGCAAGACCGCCACCGGCGCCGCCTTCGTCGTGACCTTCGCCTTCGAGAACGATTCCCTGCCGATGCCGAAGATCCGGCTCGCCGGGCTCCAGATCAGGACGGTGAAGGCGAAGACCTCCGCCGCGTCCCCCTCGGAGATGGAGGCGCAGCAGCCGAAATCCGGCGGCCAGCGCTGAGCCGGCCGCCGCTCTACCGCGCCACCGTCACGTCGACGGCATGGCCTTCGAGGAAGCGGCAGTCGATCCGCCGCGCCCCCACGGCTCCCGCCAGGGCGAGGCCGGCGGCCACGTCCCACCACATGATGCCGTGCTCGGAATAGGCATCGAGCCGGCCGGCGGCGACCCAGGCCAGCGACAGCGCCGCCGAGCCGAGCATGCGGATCTTCTTCCAGTCCCTAGCGAGGTCGGCCACATGCGCGGCGGTGGCCGCGACATCGGCCTGCGAGGGAAAGCCGGTGCCGACGATCTGCCCGCGCGGCTCGACCGGCCGATGGGGCTCACCATTGATGCGCAGGCCGAGGCCCGGCCCACCCGCGAACAGCTCGTCGCGCTCGGGATCGTAGATCGCCCCGAGGATCGGCGTGCGGCCGGCGCAGAGCGCGACCGCGACGCCGTAGATCGGGATGCCGGCATAGTAGTTGAACGAGCCGTCCAGCGGATCGACCACCCAGGCCGGCCCGTCGGTGCCCTCACCGCCGGCCCAGCCGCCCTCCTCGCCGAGCACCGGATGGGCGCTGTGGGAGATCAGCAGCGCCCGGATCAGCGCCTCGGACTCGGCGTCCTCCTGAAGCTTGATGTCGCGGCCGATCTGCGAGGCGGGCGCCCGGCGGTTGGCGCGCCCGGCCGCCAGGATCGCGCGTGTGGACCGCGCCGCCTCGCAGGCGAGCTCGAGGTGGCGCTCAAGGTCCGCGTCCGCTATGCCGTTCATCCGCCTCGCCTCTTCCGTCTTCGACAGAGTGAGGAGGGCGCAGGTCGAGATCAACCCGTCAAGATCGGTCGAGAGCGTCTTCGCATGGCAGCCCCGTCCCTGGTGGAGCGTCTCGCCGCGGCCTATGGCGGGCGCGACGTGGTGACGCCCCGGCCCGGCGAGCTGCCCGACACCATCGAGGGCGCCGAAGCCCTCCAGGACGCCTGGATGCCGCTGCTCGGCGCGACCGGCGGCTACAAGCTCGGCGCGACGATTCCCGCCGTGCGCGAGGCCCTGAACCTGCCGCGCGCCTTCTTCGCGCCGATCCCCCGCGCGCGCATCTTCCCGGACGGCGCCTCGGTGCCCGAGTTCGTCGCCCGCCAGACCGGCGTCGAGTGCGAATACGGCTTCCGGCTCGGGCGCGACCTGCCGGCGGGCACCGACCCGCTCGACGAAGGAACCGTGCGCGCCGCCTTTGACGCGGTGCTGCCGGCCATCGAGATCCCCGGCACGCGCTTCTCGCGGCTCGCCGAATATGCCGGCGTCGGCATCGTGGCGGATGCGGGCGCGCTCGGCTCCCTCGTCCTCGGCGCGCCGATCGAGGGCATCGATGTCGAGAGCCTGGGCGACGCTCCCGTGACGCTCTCCGTCGACGGCGAGACCGTCGTGACCGGCTCCGGCGCGGTCATGGACGGGGGCGCCTTCGGTCCGATCCATGCCTTCGTCAACCGGGCGCGGGCGCGCGGGCTGTCCTTGAGAGCCGGAGAGGTCGTCGTCACCGGCTCCTGCACCGGATACCAGGTGGTCGAACGCGGCCGGGAGATCGCCGCGTCCTTCGCGGCGCTCAGTGCCGGCGTCACCATGCGTTTCGCGCCCGCCTAGAGTATTTCCAGGAGAAGTGAGTTCCGGTTCTCCGTCCGGACATACGGCAAAACAATGACTTAGAGTTTTTCAGGAGTTCGAGCCCGCGTGAGCACGTCCCCCACCCGCATCGCCGTCCTGTCCCGGTCGTTCTCGCGCCACCCGATCCTGCGGGCGGAGTTGCAGGCGCGCTATCCCGAGGCGAGTTTCAACGACACCGGCCGCACCCTCGCGGGGGAGGAGCTGCTCGGCTTCCTCGCCGGCCATGACGGGGCCATCGTGGCGCTGGAGAAGATGGACGCGGCGACCCTCGCGGCGGCCACCGATCTCAAGATCATCGGCAAGTACGGCGTCGGGCTCGACAATGTCGACCTCCACGCCTGCGCCGCGCAAGGCATGCTGCTCGGCTGGAGCGGGGGCGTGAACCGCCGCTCCGTGGCGGAGCTCGCCATCTCCTTCATGATCGCGGGCCTGCGCGGCGTCACGGTCTCGCAGGCCGAGATCCGCGCCGGGATCTGGCGGCAGTTTCCGGGGCGCCAGGTGTCCGACGTCACGGTCGGCCTCGTCGGCTGCGGCCATGTCGGGCAGGAGCTGGCCAGGCTGCTGCGCTGCTTCGGCACCCGAGTGATCGCGCACGACCTGCGCGACTTTCCGGAGTTCTACGCCGCCAACGACGTGACTCCGGTCTCCCTCGACGCACTGACCGAGCAGGCGGACGTGATCTCGCTGCATGTCCCGCTGACGCCGAAGACCAGGCACCTGTTCGACGCCGACCGCCTCTCGCGGATGAAGCGCGGCGCCATCATCGTCAACACCGCGCGCGGCGGCCTCGTGGACGAGGCGGCGCTGGAGGAGGCGCTGGTGAGCGGGCAGCTCGGCGCCGCCTGCTTCGACGTGTTCGAGGTCGAGCCGCCGAGCCGGACGAGCCTGCTCGCCCTGCCGAACTTCCTCGCCACCGCGCATATCGGCGGCAGCGCCGAGGAGGCCGTGCTCGCCATGGGGCGCGCGGCCATCGACGGGCTGTCGAACGCCGTCGATCCGCTCAGCCACATCCCCGAATGGGCGCGCTCTTGAGATAAAGGACCGACCCCCGTGAACATCGCCATGATCCCGGCGCGGATGGGCAGCCAGCGCCTTAAGCAGAAGAATTTGCAGTTGCTCGCGGGCGAGCCGCTCATCGTCCACGCCATCCGCAAGTGCAAGGCGGCGGGCGTGTTCTCCGAGGTCTGGGTGAATTCCGAGCACCCGACCTTCGGGGAGGTCGCCGAGCGGGAGGGCGTGAAGTTCCATCGTCGGCCGGAGCATCTCGGCAACAACGTCGCGACGAGCGAGCAGTTCGTGGCGGAGTTCCTGGAGAACCACCCCTGCGAGCGGCTCTTCCAGGTCCATTCCATCGCGCCCCTGCTGACGGTGGGCGAGACCCGCGACTTCGTGCAGGCCATGGTCGAGGGCGAGCACGACGTGATGCTGAGCGTGGTGGACGAAACCCTGGAGGCGGTCTGCGACGGCAAGCCCGTGAACTTCACCTTCGCGGAGAAGACGAACTCGCAGGACCTCGCGCCCGTGCGCCGGATCTCATGGTCGATCACCGGCTGGCGGCGCGAGACCTATCTCGCCGCCGCGCGCTCGGGAGGCTGCGCCACCTATGCCGGCAGGATCGGCTATGCGCCGGTGAACCGGCTCGCCGGGCATGTCATCAAGACGGCGGAAGACCTCGAGGTCGCCGAGGCGCTGTTTCCCATCGTCCACCGCGCCTGAACGAAGAAACGGCGCCCGGAGGCGCCGTTTCCTCAACGTATTCGCAGCCGGCTCAGCGGGCCGGACCGCCCGAGGTGGAGCCGGTGTTCGGCACCGGCTTGCTGGGCTCGGCGGCGTTGCCGCCCTTGGCCGAGTCCGTGGCACCGGAGCCCGAACGCATCATCGTGCCGGCGGGGGCCTTCACCGTTCCGGTGGTCATGCCCGGCGCGTTGTCGCGCGGGCCGCCGCTGGTCTTGCCGGTCTGAGGGGTCGGCTGGTTGGGCTGATCGGCATTGCCGCCCGCCGCCAGGGCGGGGCCGGCCAGCAGGGCGGTGCAAGTGGCTGCGATTGCGAGGAAACGCATGGAGCAACTCCTTCCGTCAGGGGATGCCCATCAACGGGCATGACGCCCCGAGCGTTCCCGAAACGGAAGGATTGTCCTTCAGCTTTCCATGCCGCCATCGGCGAGGAAGTGCTCCAGCCAGTGGATGTCGTAGGCGCCGTTCTGCACATCGGCGTTGCGCACCAGCGTGCGGAACAGCGGCAGCGTGGTGTCGATGCCGTCGACCACGAACTCGTCCAGCGCCCGGCGCAGGCGCATCAGGCACTCGTTGCGGGTGCGCCCGTGGACGATGAGCTTGCCGATCAGCGAATCGTAGTTCGGCGGGATGCGGTAGCCCTGGAACGCCGCCGAATCGACACGGACCCCCAACCCGCCGGGGGGGTGCCAATAGGTGATCTGCCCCGGCGAGGGCCGGAAGGTCGCCGGATGCTCGGCGTTGATCCGGCATTCGATGGCGTGGCCCTCGACCTTGATGTCGGACTGGCTCACCGAGAGGCCGCCGCCGGCCGCCACCCGGATCTGCTCGTTCACGAGGTCGATCCCGGTGATCATCTCGGTGACGGGATGCTCCACCTGGATGCGGGTGTTCATCTCGATGAAGTAGAACTTCCCGTCCTCGTAGAGGAACTCGATGGTGCCGGCGCCGAGATAGCCGAGCTTGCGCATGGCGTCGGCGCAGATCTCGCCGATCTCGGCGCGCATCTCGGCGTTGAGCGCGGGCGAGCCGCCCTCCTCCCAGACCTTCTGGTGGCGGCGCTGGAGCGAGCAGTCGCGCTCGGCGAGATGCACCGCCCCGCCCCGGCCGTCGCCGAGCACCTGCACCTCGATATGGCGCGGCGTCTCCAGATACTTCTCGAGATAGACCGCGTCGTCGCCGAAGGCGGCCTTGGCCTCGGTGCGGGCCATGCCGACGGCCTGCTCCAGCTCGGCTTCCGAACGGGCGACCTTCATGCCGCGTCCGCCGCCGCCGGAGGCGGCCTTGACGAGGACCGGGTAGCCGATCTCGGCGGCGACCTTCTTGGCCTCCTCCGCCGTCTCGATGCCGCCCTCGGAGCCCGGCACGCAGGGGATGCCGAGGCTCTTGGCCGTGCGCTTGGCCTCGATCTTGTCGCCCATCACCCGGATATGCTCGGCCTTGGGGCCGATGAAGCCGATCTCGTGATGCGCGAGCACCTCGGCGAAGCGGGCGTTCTCGGAGAGGAAGCCGTAGCCGGGATGCACCGCGTCCGCCCCGGTGATCTCGCAGGCCGCGATGATCGAGGGGATGTTGAGGTAGCTGTCGCGCGCCGCCGGCGGCCCGATGCAGACGCTCTCGTCTGCCAGCCGCACATGCATGGCATCGGCGTCGGCGGTCGAATGCACGGCCACCGTCGCGATGCCGAGCTCCTTGGCGGCCCGCAGGATGCGCAGCGCGATCTCGCCGCGGTTGGCGATCAGGATCTTGTCGAACATGCGCCCGTCACTCGATCACGAGGAGCGGCTCGCCGAACTCCACCGGCTGCCCGTCCTCGATGAAGATCGCGGTGACGGTGCCGGCGCGGGGGGCCACGATCTCGTTGAAGGTCTTCATGGCCTCGACCAGCAGCACCTTCTCGCCGGCCTCGACCTTGGAGCCGACATCGACGAAGGCCTTCGCGTCCGGCGAGGGGCGCCGGTAGGCGGTGCCGACCATGGGCGAGAGCACGGCACCCGGATGGCCGGCGCCGGCCTTGCCGCGCTCCGGCGCGCCGCCGGGACCGGGGAGGGGAGCCGGCGGGGGCGCCGCCGCCGCGACCGGGGCGGACGGGGCCGCGACCTGGACGGTGACGGGCTCGATGCGCCGCACGACGCGGATGCGCAGGTCGCCCTTCTCGACCTCGATCTCGCTGAGGCCCGTCTCGGTGACGAGGTTGGCGAGCTCGCGGACGAGATCGGAATCGATGGAATCGTTCTTCGGCATGGGCTCTAGCGCTGTCGCCTCAGGGTTTGGCATTGGGGATGCGGGCGGCCATCAGATGCGCCAGCGCATCGAGGCCGAGCCGGTAACTCAAGGGGCCGAAGCCGCAGATCACCCCGGCGCAGACCGGGGCGATGAGCGACGTGTGGCGGAAGGACTCGCGGGCATGCACGTTGGAGAGATGCACCTCCACCGCGACGGCGCCGCTGCCGAGGATCGCGTCCCGCAGGGCGATCGAGGTATGCGTGTAGGCGGCGGCGTTGATGAGCACGCCCGCGCCGGCGAGCCCCGCCTCCTGCACGAACGCGACGAGCTCGCCCTCGAGATTGGTCTGCCGGAAGGTCAGCGCGCAGCCCAGCTCGGCCCCGCGCGCGGCGAGGTCGCGCGCGATGTCGTCGAGCGTCGCCGAGCCGTAGATGCCGGGTTCGCGGCGTCCGAGCAGGTTGAGGTTGGGTCCGTTGAGGACGTGGATCGCAGTCATCGCGCAGGGGTCGGCCGGGTGCCGCCGCTGTCGCGGCGGCGCAGGCGCGCAGATGTAGTCCATTTCGCCGCGAAGGACACAGCCCCGGCGGCGGCTTTTTCGGACACGGGGTCCCTACGCCGCCGGCTCAGCAGCTCGCGTGCCCGCACTGGCGCACGTCGGTGATGGTCTTGCGGATCGGCTCGACGCCCACCGCGCCGGGGATGATCTCGTCGCCGATGACGAAGGCCGGGGTGCCCGAGAGGCCGAGCTTGTCGCCGAGCGCGCGGTTCTCGGTGAGCACGGCCTTCACCTCGGGGCCGGCCATGTCCTTCTGGAGCTTGGCCACATCCACGCCGAAGGTCTTGGCCACCTCGATGGCGCGGGCGCCGTTCACGCGGCCCTTCGTCTCCAGAAGCTTCTGGTGGTATTCGAACAGCTTGTCGCCCTTGAGCTGCTGCTTGACCGCCACCGCGGCCTGGCTCGCCTCGACCGATTCCGGGCCGAGGACGGGGAAGTCCTTGATGACGACGCGCAGCTTCGGATCGGCCTTGATGAGCGCCTGCACGTCGGAGAGCGCCTTGCGGCAATAGCCGCAATTGTAGTCGAAGAACTCGACCATGGTGACGTCGCCGCTCGGGTTGCCGGCCACCACGTCGTTGGGCGAATTCAGCAGCGCCTCGCGGGATTCCTTCAGCGCCGCCGACTGGGCGAGGCGCTGGGTCTCGAGCTGGCGCTTCTCGCCCTCGGCGATGGCCTCCTGGAGCACCTCGGGGTTCTTGACGAGGTAGTCCTTGATGATCGCCTCGATGCCCTTGCGCTGCGCCTCCGTGAAGGGCGACGCCTCCTCGGCGGAGACGGCCAGGACGGAGCCGCAGCCCACCGCCATGGCGAGGACGAGCGCGGAGACGGAACGGAGCAGGGGCATCGATGTCCTCGAAGAAACCTGAAGCGGGCTCGCGACGGGCGCTCTGTGCATCCCGGATGGCGCGAGACCGACGCTAGCCACGGGGTTAGGCGTTTTCGCGGCGCGTGGTCAAATCGCCGCCGCGCCGGCCGATTCTCCGGCGGCCATGCGAGGGAGCGATGTCGGACGACGCGATCGAACGGCTGCGCCGCATCTGCCTCGCCCTGCCGGAGGCCGCCGAGCGCTTCACCTTCGGCGGCCCGACCTTCCGGGTGCGGGAGAAGATTTTTGCCATGCCCCGCGACCGCGACGGGCGTGTCTCGGTCTGGATGAAGGCGCCGCCGCACAGCCAGGAGATCCTGGTGGGGGCGGACCCGGAGCGCTTCTTCGTGCCGCCCTATGTCGGGCCGAAGGGCTGGGTCGGCATGCGGCTCGACGCGGGAGCCGACTGGGACGAGGTCGCCGCGCTGGTGCGCCGCAGCTACCGGCTCATCGCTCCCAAGCGCCTCGCCGCGCGGGTCCCCGAGGGGATCGGCATTTGAGACATGCCGCCCGAGGGCGTAGCAGGGACGGCATGACCGAACCGCTCGCCCCCGCGATCTCGCGCCGCGCCGCCGCCGTCGCGCCCTTCCTCGCCATGGACGTGATGGCGGCGGCCGCCCGCCGCGAGCGGGAGGGCGGCTCGGTGGTCCATATGGAGGTCGGCCAGCCCTCGGCGCCGGCGCCGCGCGCGTCCATCATCGCCGCGCAAGGAGCCCTCGCCACCGGCCGCGTGCCTTACACGGAGGCGCTGGGCATGGCGCCGCTTCGCGAGCGCATCGCCCTGCACTACCGGGAGCGCTACGGCCTGCGCGTTCCGCCGGAACGCGTCGTCGTGACCACGGGCTCCTCGGCGGGGTTCATCCTGGCCTTCCTCGCCCTGTTCGACGCGGGCGCGCGGGTCGGCGTGCCGCAGCCGGGCTATCCGGCCTATCGCAGCCTGCTCGCCGCCCTCGATCTCGCCCCCGTGGGGCTGCCCCTGCGCGCGGAGGACCGTTTCGCGCCGACCGCCGCCTCGCTGCGGGCCGCGCATGCGGAGCAGGCGCTCTCGGGACTGCTGGTGATGAGCCCGGCCAACCCCTCCGGCACCGTGATCTCCCCTGAGCGCCTCGCCGAGATCTGCGCGGCGGCGCGGCGCTTGCGGCTGCCGCTGATCTCCGACGAGATCTATCACGGCCTGAGCTACGGCGTGCCGACGCAGACGGCGCTCGCCTACGAGCCCGACGCGATCGTGGTGAACTCGTTCTCGAAATACTACTGCATGACCGGCTGGCGGATCGGCTGGATGGTGCTGCCCGAGGCGCTGGTGCGGCCGGTGGAGCGGCTGGCGCAGAACCTCTACATCTCCGCGCCCTACCTGTCGCAGGTGGCGGCGCTGGCCGCCTTCGACGCGACGGACGAGCTCGACGCCGTGCGCGACGGCTATGCCCGCAATCGCGCCATCCTGCTCGACGCGCTGCCGGGGCTCGGCTTCGGCCGCACGCACCCGGCGGACGGCGCCTTCTACCTCTACGCGGACGTCGCCGACCTCACGAACGATTCCGTCGGGTTCTGCCGCCGCATGCTCGACGAGGCCGGCGTCGCGGCGACGCCCGGCCTCGATTTCGACGCGGCGGAGGGGGCGCACCATGTGCGCTTCTCCTTCGCCGGCAGCGAGGAGGACTGCCGGGAAGCGGTGCGGCGCCTGCGCGCCTGGCGGAGTTAGAGGATGTCCAGGAGAAGTGGCTACCGGTTCTCCGTCCGGACATACGGCACAACAATAGCTTAGGGTCCGTCAGGCGCTTCTGAAAGCGCCTGACGGACCCTAAGCTGCCTCCGCCATCGCCCGCGCGTCGGCGGCGGCGACCGCGTCCTTGATGGCGGCCTCGAAGTCGCGGAAGGACTGCGTAGCCGTATCCCAATCCTGCGTGCGGATCCCCTTGACCATGGTCTGGGCGTTGCGGGTGGCCGAGGCGAGCGCGTTGGCCACGGCCGGCGGCATCGGGCCGGCGGGGCCGGGGAAGACGGCGGATTCGTCGGACGCCGCGACGAGCCCGACGAGGGTGCCGGCGAGCCGGCGGCGCCAGCCCGCGCAATCGGCCGGCAGGCGGGCGAGGCGCAGGGCGGCGGACTCGGTGCCGTGCGCCGAGAGCACGGTGCGGCTCAGTGCCTCCAGGCTGTCGAGGCTCCCCACCGCGTCCTTGATCTCGCCGCGCGACTTCTCGGTGCCGGCGGCGATGCGCAGCACGCTCTCGGAAATCTCGCTGGTGGCGATGATCTGCTGGTCCATGACCTCGGCCATCGCCCGCATCTCGGCGGCGGCCTCGGCGACGGAGGCGCTCTCGGCCTCGACGCGGGCATTGGCGCGCGCCATCACCTCGGCGCCGGCGTTCACGGCCCCGCGCGTCTGCTCGACGGCCGACTGCATGGAGGCGAGCTCGCCCTGGAGGGCGCCGAGCCGGGCGCGGATCTCCTCCGTCGCCTTGGCGGTCTGGGCGGAGAGGGCCTTGACCTCGCCGGCGACCACCGCGAAGCCGCGACCCGCCTCCCCGGCGCGGGCCGCCTCGATGGTGGCGTTCAGCGCCAGGAGATTGGTCTGGGCCGAGATCGCGGCGATGGCGCTCGCCATCTCCTCGATGCGCTTGGCCGCCTCCGAGAATCCGGCGAGGCAGCCGCCGATCTCGCCGGTGCGGGCCTCGATGACCTGCATCCGCTCGCCGGCCTGGCGCATGTCTCCGGCGCATTCGGCGATGCCGGAGCTGGCGCGCTCGGCGGTCTCGGCGGAGACCCGCGAACGGGCCGCGATCTCGCTGGTCGAGGCGGCGACCTCCTCGCTCGCGGCGGCGATCAGGCGGGTCTGGTCGGCGACCTGGGAGGCGTCGTGCGTGATCCAGCCGATGGAGATGGCGGCTTCCGATGCGGCGGCGGAGACCAGCGCCTGCTGGCGGATATCCGCTGGATCGGGGCCGGCCGGTTGCGCGGCCACGGGGGCCGGGGCAGGAAGCGGCACGGCGCGCGGCTCCTCGAGCACGGAGAGCGACGGCATCGCCGGCGGGGCGGCGCGACGGAAATAGCGAAGCATGGACGGCGCTCGGGGCGAGGGATCGTTCCAGCGATTGTGGTTTCGAACGGTCAATCGACCGTTAAAATGTGCACAGTTTATCATCCTTCCGCCCAAGCGGAGGGCCTCGACCGCCTTCGAGGCGAGAGATCGGACATTATAATGCGCAGCCGGCTGTCGACGGATCGGGATCGGGATCGGACGGAAAGGTCGTCGACGGCGCTCGATCGTCCGGGCACGCTCTGCATGGCGGCGCTCCTCGCGGCCGTGCTGATCGCCGGGACGCTCCCCGCGCGCGCTCAAATGGGCGGAGGCTTCGCCGGCAGCAGCCTGGGCCTGCCGGCGGGGGGCGTTCCGTCCAATCCCTTCGCGTCGAACTATCCATCGGCCCCGCCTCCCGCCGTGGCGCGGCCCCGCCCGCGCGATCCGGCGCAGGCACGCCGCAGCCGCAGGAGCGTACCGGCGCCAGGGTCCCTGCGGCGCTGAGCGCGCGTCAGGCCGGCTTGTCGAGGGCGGCGGCGACGGCCGCGATCACGCGCGGATCGGTGGGCTCGACCTGCGTGCCGAAGGCGGCGGCGAGCGTGCCGTCGCGGGCGACGAGGTACTTGTGGAAGTTCCAGCGCGGGGTCTCCCCCGGCTTCTCCTCGGCGGCCCAGCGGTAGAACGGGTGGGCGCCGGGCATCTTCACATGGGTCTTGGCGGTGAGTGGAAAGGTGACGCCGTGCTCGCGCCGCGCCGCCTCGGCGATGGCCGCTCCGTCGAGGGGCTCCTGGTTGCCGAAATCCGGCGAGGGCACGCCGAGCACGGTCAGGCCCCGCTCCTGGAAGCGTGTCCACAGGGTCTGCATGCCGGCGAGCTGGCCGGCGAAGCCGCAGGCGGTGGCGGTGTTCACCACCAGGATCGGGCGCCCGGCATAGGCCGCGAGCGGCAGGGCACCGTCACCCTCGGGCCTGTCGAACGAGAAGGCGCCCGCCCGCAGGCCGCCCGGACCGGCCGCGAAAGCCGGCGCGACGAAGGAAGCGCCGAGGAGCCCGAGCATGTCGCGGCGGTGGAGGATCATGGCGTCACCCGCATCCGGCGGATTCGCCGGAACGGGAAGATAGCGCGGACCGGACGGGCCTCAAGCGGCGGCGGCCGCCGCCGTCCCCAGCCTCGAAGCGTCGCGGCTCGGGACGATCAGTGGATTCCGCGCGACGACAGCGCTTCCCGCACCGTATGGGCCACGGCGCCGGTGCGCGCGGCATGGGCGATCAGCTCGATATCGGCGACCTCGCCGGCCAGTTCCTGAAGGTTCGGCTGCGAGAGATCGCTCGCCATCACGATCCGCAGGCCCGGCCGCAGGGCGCGCGCCTCGACGGCGACCTTGGCGCAGCAGAGCGCGCCGGACAGGGAGACGTCGATCACCAGCACGTCCACCGGCAGGCCGAGGGCCAGCACCGTCAGAGCGTCGACCCCGCTGTCGCAGGCGGTGGTGCTGAAGCCCGCCCGGCGGATCTGGCCGACGACCTCGTCCCGCCAGCGTTTGCGGCGGCCGGCGATAAGAACCTGCACCCCGTAGCAGCCCCCCTGCGGAGCCCTGTCGGTGCCCTGTTGGGAGGTGGTGACTGCCATCCGAGGCTCGTCCTCGTTCATGCGCTGCATCGCACCATGCTAATCCGGCTTCGAATGGATGTTCAAGGCCCCCTGCCGCGATTTCGCCGCGATTCCCGACGCCGCTGCCTTCCGAACGGGCATGCCTCCGGCCTCTGTCACGCGGTTGACGTGCGACCGCGCCAGGAGGCAACAGGGCATCCGTAAGCGGGATGCCGCGCAACCGGGAACCGTGCCGCCGATGTCCTCCGCCAAATCGCCGTCCGTCTCGCCGCTCGCCCCCAAGCACAATCCCGAGCTGCCGCCGATTCGCGGCGTCCGCCTCGCCACCGCCCAGGCCGGCATCCGCTATTCGGGACGCACGGACGTGCTCTATGTCGGGCTCGGCGAAGGCACGAGCGCGGCGGGGGTCTTCACCCGCTCGAAATGCCCCTCCGCGCCGGTGGACTGGTGCCGCGAGGCGCTCGCCGACGGCAGCGCCCGCGCCCTCGTGGTCAATTCCGGCAACGCCAACGCCTTCACCGGCATGAAGGGCCGCGACGCCGTGGCGCTCACCGCGCGGATCGCCGCCGCCGCTGCCGGCTGCTCCGAAGCCCAAGTCTATATCGCCTCCACCGGCGTCATCGGAGAGCCGCTCGACGCCTCGAAGTTCGAGGGCGTGCTCGCGTCCTGCGCCGCCGCCGCCGAGCCCGGCCCCTCCGCCTGGGAGGCGGCCGCCCGCGCGATCATGACCACGGACACCTTCCCCAAGCTCGCCACCCGCACCGCCGAGATCGCGGGCGTCGCCGTCACCCTCAACGGCTTCTCGAAGGGCGCCGGCATGATCGCGCCCGACATGGCGACGATGCTCGCCTTCGTCTTCACCGACGCCGCGATCCCGCAGCCCGTCCTCCAAGCGATGATCGCCGAGGGCGCGAACACCAGCTTCAACTGCGTGACCGTGGACGGCGATACCTCGACCTCCGACACGCTGCTCGCCTTCGCCACGGGCGAGGCCGGCAATGTCGAGATCGCCGACGTCGCCGACCGCCGCCTCAACCTGTTCCGCGCGGCGCTGAACGACCTCCTGGAGGAGCTCGCGCAGCTCGTCGCCAAGGACGGCGAGGGCGCGCGCAAGTTCGTCACCGTGAAGGTCGAGGGCGCGACGAGCCCGGCCTCCGCCCACCGCATCGCCATGTCCATCGCCAACTCGCCGCTGGTGAAGACGGCGGTGGCGGGCGAGGACGCCAACTGGGGCCGGGTGGTGATGGCGGTGGGCAAGGCCGGGGAGCCCGCCGACCGCGACCGCCTCGCCATCTGGTTCGGGGACGTACGCGTCGCCGTCGAAGGGGCCCGCGACCCCGCCTACAGCGAGGAGGCGGCGAGCGCCGTGATGCGCGAGCAGGACGTGACCATCCGGGTCGATCTCGGCCTCGGCCAGGGCTCGGCGCGCGTCTGGACCTGCGATCTCACCAAGGAATACATCGCCATCAACGGGGATTACCGCTCGTGAGGGCCGCCCTGCTCGTCGCGCTCGCGCTGGCCGCCTCCCCGGCGCTCGCCGGAGAAGAGCGTTCCGCCGGCACCGTCAGCGTGATCGGCCACGCGCAGAGCGAGACGGCGCCGGATTTCGCCAGCATCGAGATCGGCGTCGAGGCGAAGGCAGCAACGCCCGGCGACGCGCTCGACGGCACCAACGCGGCGGCCAGGAAGCTGATCGCGCTGGCCGCCGAGTTCGGCGTGCCGGAGGGCGAGATCGGCACCACCGCCGTGAACCTTCAGCCCGTCACGCGCATGGTCCGCCAGCCGGACGGCACGGCGGTGGAGAAGCCGGACGGCTACCGCGCCGCCAACCAGGTCCGCATCCGGCTCGCCGACATAGGCAAGCTCGGCGACCTGATGCGCCGGGCGCTCGATGCCGGCGCCAACCGCATCGAGGGCATCTCCTTCGGGCTCAAGGATCCCGACGCCGCGCAGGCCGCGCTGCGCGTGGCGGCGGTGAAGGACGCGTTGACCCAGGCAAGCCTCCTCGCGGAGGCCGCCGGGGTCAAGCTCGGGCCGGTGATCTCGATCCAGTCGCCGCCGCGCGAGGAGCGGGCGCCGATGGCCTTCGCCGCCCCCATGCGCGCCAAGGCGCGCGGCGGCGCGCCCGTGCCGCTCGTCGCCGGCAGCATCGCGGCCTCGGCGGAGGTCGCGGCCGTCTTCGCGGTGGTGCCGTGAGCGAGCCGGCCGTCCGCATGCTGCTCGTCGTCGCCGTCGCGCTCGTCGACGGAGACGGGCGGGTGCTGGTGGCCGAGCGTCCGCCGGGCAAGCAGCTCGCCGGGCTCTGGGAGTTTCCCGGCGGCAAGGTCGAGCCCGGCGAGCGGCCCGAGGCGACGCTGATCCGGGAGCTGGCCGAGGAGCTCGGCATCGTCGTCGAGGAGCCCTGCCTCGCGCCGCTGACCTTCGCCAGCCACGCCTATCCCGACTTCCACCTGCTGATGCCGCTCTATGTCTGCCGCCGCTGGCAGGGCACGCCGCGGGCCCTCGAAGGCCAGGGCCTGAGATGGGTCCGCCCGAAGGGCTTGCGGGACCTCGCCATGCCGCCGGCCGACGCGCCGCTGATCCCCTTCCTGATCGACCTCCTCGGGCCTTAAGGGCCGGCGCGGGGCCGTCTATCGGGACGGAGAAACGGACTCCGGCGGGGAGCCGGCTCCGTGCCTCACTCCGCCGCCTCCATCTGCGGCGTCGAGCCGAGGAGGGGGAAGGTGCAGGTGACGCGCGTGCCCTGGCCCGGCGCGGTGTCGAGGGTGACGCGGCCCCCGTGCAGCTCCACGAAGGAGCGCACGATGGAGAGCCCGAGGCCGACGCCCCGGTGGCGGGTGCCGAAGGAGTGGCTCTCGAAGCGGTCGAAGACGCGCTCGGCCACCTCAGGGGGCATGCCCCGGCCGTGATCGGCCACGGTGAGCACGAGGTCGTCGGCGGTGCGGCGCGCGCGCAGCGAGACCGTCTGGCCCGGCCCGGAGAAGCCCACGGCGTTCGAGAGCAGGTTGAACAGCACCTGCCGCACGCGCTTGCCGTCCGCGCGCAGGCTGCCGATCCCGGCGGGCACGTCGAGATCCAGCGACACGCCGGATTCCTTCATCCGGTCCTCGATGCCGCGCACGGATGCCTCGATGGTGGCGCGCACGTCGACGGTCTCGCGCTGGAGCTCGAGGGAGCCGGCGTCGATGGAGGCGAGATCGAGGATGTCGTTGATGATGACGAGCAGCGAGCCGGACGAGCGCATGATGTGCTCGGAATATTCGCGCTGGCGCTCGTTGAGGGCGCCGACCGTCTCGTCGCCGAGGAGCTGCGTGAAGCCGATGATGTTGGTGAGCGGCGAGCGCAGCTCGTAGGAGACGTGGTGGACGAAGGTGTCGCGCAGCTTCGCGGCCTTCTCCAGCGCCTCGTTCTTCTCGGTGAGCATGCGCTCGACGTTCACGCTGGCGGTGACGTCGATGAGGGTGATGAGGGTGGCGCCGTCGGGCAGCGGCTGGGCGGAGCAGTCGAGCACGGTGCCGTCCACCACGTTGAGGCGGCGGCCCACCGCCGGGCGGGATTCGAGGGCGACGACCACGTCGCGGATGTCGAGCCAGGATTCCTCGTCCGGGGCGAGCACCCGGCAGCTCTCGATGATGCGGTCGACATGCGGGCGGGCGGCGAGCGTCTCGGGCGACAGGCGCCAGAGGGTGGCGAAGGCGCGGTTGGCCACCGTCAGGCGGCCGTCGGCGCCGAACACGGCCACGGGCTCGGTGAGGGTGTCGAGGGTCTCGGCCTGCACCAGCAGGAGCGCGTTGTAGCTCGATTCGAGCTTCACCCGGTCGGAATGGTCGTCGAACAGGTAGGTGACGCCGCCTTGCGGGTTGGGCTCGGCGACGACGCGCAGGATGCGGCCGTCCGGCGGATACCACCAGGTCTCGCTCGCCTCGGCCGCGCGGTAGGCGGACAGCACCCCCTGCTTCCAGGCCCTGAAATCGGCCTGCTCTTGGAGCTTCCGCTGGGCGCGCAGCCGGTCGAGGATCTCGCCGTCCGTGGGGCCGCTCTCCAGGAAGGCGAGGTCGAGACCCCAGAGCTCGCGATAGGCGGCGTTGTGGAAGATCAACTTCTGGCGGGCGTCGAACATCGCCACGGCGGTAGAGAGCTGGTCCAGGGTACGCACGTTGGCGTCCATCTGGCGCTGGAGGTCGGCGCGCACGCTCTCCAGCTCCGAGACGTCGACGGCGATGCCGACGCGGCCGTGCTCCTGGGGGGTCTCCGTCACGTCGAGGATGCGGCGGCCGCCGGCCACCACCGCCGAGAGCCGCAGCGGGGGACGCGGCGCGGCGAGCCCGGCGCGGACCGGGCCGTCCTCGCGGGCGATGAGGTCGCGGGCCTGGCGGTCGAGAAGCTCGGTGCCGGCCTCCAGCGCCGCCTCGCGGCTGCGCGCCTCCACGGCGGCGACATAGGCGAGGTTGACCCAGGCGAGGCCGCCCTCGCGGTTGCGCCGCCAGACCGGCTGCGGGATCGCGTCGAGGAGGCCCGCGAGCGAGGCGAGGCCCCGGCGCGCGTCGTCCAGGGTCTCGCGCAGCTCGAACAGCTCGCGGTTCTCGCGGGTGGTCTCACGCAGGCGCAGCAGCGCCCGGCCCGCCACCGCGAGCCCCTGCGCGTCGATGCTGTGGCCGGACTGGCTGTTCAGGCAGGCATGGAAGCTGGTGCCGCGCGCGCGCAGCGCCTCCACGGCCTCCTCCAGCGCCGCCGCGTCCGCCGGGAGCAGCCAGGAGGAGAAGGCGAGCACCCGCCGGGAGGGGCCGGCGGCCCCGCGCATGCCGTCGAAGGCCAGGGAGGGATCGCCCTCGATCTGGGGCTCGCCGCGCGCATCCCAGGTGACGACGATCTGGCGCTCGGCATTGAGGAACATCTCGGCCCGGTCGTGGGCGCCGCGCAGCGCCGCCAGCGCCGCGCTGAGCTCGCGCTCGCGGCGGGTCCAGCGGGAGCGCTCGGAGAGATGCAGGAGGGCGAGGATCGTGGCGAAGGCGGTGATGCCGATGAGGATGGCGAGCCCGGCGACGTTGTGGGTGGGCCAGCCGCCGCCGGCGAGGTCCCTCACGGCGGCGAGCGCCGGCCGCCGGCCGTCCAGGGCAAGGCAGCAGGCCCCGGCGACGACGAGACAGCCGGCGCGCCATCCGCGCCGGACCCTCCGTTCGACCCGCATGATCCGCCCGGCCTCCACGCATCGCCGGCGCGGGGCTCGTGCCCCATGCCGCGATGCCCCCCACGCGCCCCGTCCCCGAGCGAGTCCGCGGACGCCCCCGCCCGCCCCGCATCGGGATTCGCGCCACTCTAGCGCGCCCGAGATTCGCGCCGGAAGGGGGCGGCCGCCGCCATCGCGGGCCGGCCCGCATGTGGCGAGTCGGCGACACACGAAAGACACAGTCCGGCCCGGCCGAGGACCCCGGAAACGACGAAAGCCCGGCTGGGCGCCGGGCTTTCGCGAGATCTCGGAGGCGGCCCCGCGAGGCCGCCCGCGTATCAGTAGCGGTAATGCTCGGACTTGAACGGCCCGTTCTCGCTGACGCCGATATAGGCGGCCTGATCGGGACGGAGCTTGGAGAGCTTTACGCCGATCTTCTCGAGGTGGAGCTTGGCCACCTTCTCATCGAGCGCCTTCGGCAGGGTGTAGACCTGCTTCTCGTACTTGCCGGGGTTGGTCCAGAGCTCGATCTGGGCGAGCGTCTGGTTGGTGAAGGAGGCCGACATCACGAAGGACGGGTGGCCGGTGGCGTTGCCGAGATTCACCAGGCGGCCTTCCGACAGCAGGATGATGCGGTGGCCGTCGGCGAAGGTGATCTCGTCCACCTGCGGCTTGATGTTCGACCACTTGAGGTTCTTCAGGCCGGCGACCTGGATCTCGTTGTCGAAGTGGCCGATGTTGCACACGATGGCGCGGTCCTTCATGGCGCGCATGTGCTCGATGGTGATGATGTCCTTGTTGCCGGTGGCGGTGACGAAGATGTCGGCGCGGGGCGCCGCGTCTTCCATGGTCACGACCTCGTAGCCCTCCATCGCGGCCTGGAGCGCGCAGATCGGATCGATCTCCGAGACCATGACGCGGCAGCCGGCGTTGCGGAGCGAGGCGGCGGAGCCCTTGCCGACGTCGCCGAAGCCCGCGACCATGGCGACCTTGCCGGCCATCATCACGTCGGTGCCGCGGCGGATGCCGTCGACCAGCGACTCCTTGCAGCCGTAGAGGTTGTCGAACTTCGACTTCGTGACCGAGTCGTTCACGTTGATCGCCGGGAAGAGCAGCTTGCCCTCACGCGCGAGGGTGTAGAGGCGGTGCACGCCGGTGGTGGTCTCCTCCGAGACGCCCTTGATCGCGTCGGCGAGGCCGGCGAACCAGCCCTTGGGCTTCTCCTTGAGCTTCTTCTTGAGGAGCGCGAAGAAGATCTCCTCCTCCTCCGACTCCGGCTTGTCGAGGAAGGCGGTGTCGCCGTTCTCTGCACGCAGGCCCAGATGCACGAACATGGTGGCATCGCCGCCGTCGTCGAGGATCATGTTCGGCATGCCGCCGTCATGCCAGTCGAACAGCTTGGCGGTGTAGTCCCAGTACTCGGTGAGGCTCTCGCCCTTCACGGCGAAGACCGGGATGCCGGCGGCGGCGATCGCGGCAGCGGCGTGGTCCTGGGTCGAGTAGATGTTGCAGGACACCCAGCGGATGTCGGCGCCGAGGGCCTTGAGGGTCTCGATCAGCACCGCCGTCTGGATCGTCATGTGCAGCGAGCCGGCGATCTTGGCGCCCTTGAGGGGCTGGCTGGCGCCGTATTCCTCGCGGGTGGCCATGAGGCCCGGCATCTCGGTCTCGGCGATCGAGATCTCCTTGCGGCCGTAGTCGGCGAGCCCGATGTCCTTGACGATGTAGTCCTTGGCCATGTCCGTCCTGTCCTTGCTGCTCTCGTTCTCGGCGAGGCGTGTAGCAGGGATCGGCCTAACAGGCAATCAAGACATAAAGATGTCTTTATGCGAATTCCAAGCTGCGGGCGCCCTCAGCCGGTGCCGTCCCTGAGGGCGCGGCGGATGATCTTGCCGGTGGTGGTCATCGGCAGGCTGTCGCGGAACTCGATCTCGCGCGGGGCCTCGTGGCCGGAGAGCACCCGGCGGCCGAAGGCGAGGATCTCGGCGGCCAGTTCCTCGGAGGGCGAAAACCCGTCGCGCAGCACCACGAAGGCCTTCACGATCTCGGTGCGCAGCGGGTCCGGCCTGCCCACGGCGGCCGCGAGCGCCACCGCCGGATGGCGGGTGAGGCCGTCCTCGATCTCGGTGGGGCCGATGCGGTAGGCCGCCGAGGTGATGAGGTCGTCCTCGCGCCCGACGAAATGGATGTAGCCATCCACGTCCCGCCGCGCGGTGTCGCCGGTGAGCATCCAGCCGTCGCGGATCTTCCGAGCGGTCGCCTCGGGCTGGTTCCAGTAGCCGAGGAACATCACGGGATCGGGCGCCTTCACCGCGATCTCGCCGGGCTCGTCGATGCCCGCCTCCGAGCCGTCCTCGCGCAGGATCGCGACGGTATGGCCCGGCACCGGGCGGCCGGTGGAGCCGGCGCGCGCAACTCCAGCCGCCCGGCAGGAGGCGAGCACGAGGTTGCACTCCGTCTGGCCGTAGGCCTCGCCGATGGTCAGGCCCAGGGCGGATTCGGCCCAGGCGAAGGTCTCGGGGCCGAGCGCCTCCCCGGCCGAGGCGATGTTGCGCAGGCGCGAGAGGTCGTAGCGCGCGCGGGGGGTCTCGACGGTCCGCAGCATGCGCAAGGCCGTCGGCGGGAGGAAGGCGTTCGTGACCCCTCGCTCCGCCATGAGCCCGAAGGCCGCCTCCGGCGTGAAGCGGGTGGCGCCCCAGGCGACGACGGGCACGCCCAGCGTCAGGCTCGGCATCAGCACGTTGAGGAGCCCCCCGGCCCAGGCCCAGTCGGAGGGCGTCCACATCACGTCGCCGCCCTTCGGAGGGAAGTCGTGCATCATCAGGAAGCCCGGCATGTGGCCGAGCAGCACCCGGTGCGCATGGAGCGCTCCCTTGGCGGCCCCGGTGGTGCCGGAGGTGTAGATCATCAGCGCCGGATCGTCGGGGCCGGTCTCGCGGGGGACGAAGCCGGGGGAGCCCTCCGCCAGCAGGTCCGCATAGGCCACCGCGTCGCCGCGGGCCCCGTCGCGGGAGACGACGAGGGCGAGATCGGGCAGGCGCTCCCGGATCGTGTCGAGCTTGGCGAGCCCCGCCGTGTCCGTGAGGATCGCCCGCGCGCCGGAATCGGCGAGCCGGTAGGCGAGCGCCTCCGCGCCGAACAGCCCCGCCAGCGGCAAGGCGACGGCGCCGAGCTTGTAGGCGGCGGCATGCGCGACCACCACGTCGGCCGATTGCGGCAGCAGCACCGCCACCCGGTCGCCGGGCGCGATCCCGCGCCGCCCGAGCGCGTCGGCGAGGCGGTTCGAATCCGTCCGCAACGTGCCGTAGGCGACGCTGCGGACGCCGCCCTCCGGCGACACCTCGAGGATCGCCGGACGGTCGAGCTCGGCCGCGCCGAAACCGTCGCAGACGGCGACGCCCATGTTGTAGCGGTCGGGGATCTCCCAGCGGAACCCCGCCCTCAGGGCGTCGTAGTCGGGAGCGGGCCGCAGCACGGCGGGCTCAGGCCTCGCGGGCCGGGAAGCGGCCGGCGAAGACGAAATCGGCGATCGGACGGCGGCCGTTCGGGGCCTCCTTGACGCGCTGCTCCTCGTCGAGCCGGTCCGGCGGGATCGCCCGGCCGACGGCATAGGCCGCCTCGACGCGGTGATGCTCGGGCACGTTCAGCAGGGTCTTCGCGCGCTCGCGGTCGAAGCCGCCCATGCCGTGGGCGTGCCAGCCCTGGCGGTTGGCCTGGAGCTGGAAGGCGAGGGAGGCCGCGCCGGTATCGAGGGAATGGCTGGGAGCGGGCTTGAACTCCTCGCCGACCTTCATGCGCTCGCTGGAAACCAGGATGACGAGCGCCCCGGTGTCCTTGGCCCATCGCTGGTTGGCCGGCACCAGGAGTCCGAAAAAATCGTCCCAATGGGCGTCGCCGCGCAGCGCGTAGACGAAGCGCCAGGGCTGGGAATTGTAGGCCGAGGGCGACCAGCGCGCCGCCTCGAACATCCGCATCAGCTCGGCCTCCGGCACCGCCTCGCCGGTGAAGGCGCGGGGCGAGCGCCGTTCCGGGAACTGCGGATCGACGGCATGGTCGGGCCGGCGCGGGTTGTCCTGGGTCAAGGCGAGGTCTCCGGGCTGGGCGCGGACATGGTGCCGCGCAACATGGCCGGAGGCATGCACGAGGATGCGCGCCTAGGCAATTCGCCCTGCGGTCCGCTCAGGCCACGATGACGGAAGCCGGGGTCTCCCGCGCGGGCCGAACCGGGCGGGCGCGCAGCGTGCGCACCGCGTGGCGGCCCCGGTCGAGCAGCAGGGCGGCGGCACCCGCCACGGTGCGGGCGCCGACGAGGGAATCGAGCCGCACGCTCCGGGTGGCGAATTTCAGCTTGAAGGGCTCCGCCCCGCAGAGGAAGTCCACGGCGCCGAGCCCCCGGTCGATGGACCACTGGATGTAGTCCATCATCAGCACCATGCCGGGGGAGCCGCGCTCCAGCGCCGGATCGTAGGTGGTGACGAAGGCCATCATCGTGCCGGCCTGCTCGAAATTGATCGAGACGGCGACGACGACCCCGTCGCATTCGAGCACGAAGAGCCGCAGCAGGCCGGTCTCGGCGAGCACCCGCACCAGGGCGGCGAGGGTGGGCGAGCCCTCGTCGAAGAGGTCGGATTCGAGCGCGTTGCCGCTGAGCCAGAGGCGCTTGAGCGCCGCGACGCGCTCCAGCACCGGCTCCAGCGGCTCCTCGGGACCGAGGAGGCGGAACCTCAGCGCGCCCTTCTCGCCGATGAACTTCTGGCCGCGACGGTGGTTCTGGCGGGTCTTCTTGGACTGCGCCTCGAACCACGCCTTGCCGCTGGGCCAGTCGCCGACGACGCGCAGGCTCTCCTCGCTGCGGTGGCTGGGCCGGAGGCGCACCGAGCGCCCTCCCCCCGGCGCCAGCAGCGCGCGGGCGGCCGCCTCCGGCAGCAGGCGGTTGAGATAGGCGAGGTCGAAGCCGCCCTCCCCGCAGAGCCGGGCCCACAGGCGCGCGACGATGGCCGGATCGGCATCCGGCGCGACGAGGGCGTCGCCGTAATCCGAGTGGTCCTTGGCGGCCCATTCGAGCACGCGCAGGCCCCGGTGACGGCGGGTCGCGAGCGGCAGAACCGCCAGGAGCGCGTCGCCGCTCCAGGCCACGGCGACCGCGAGGGAGCGGCGGCGGCGATCGGGAGCCGTCTCCCACCAGGCGCTCACCCAGGCATGACTCTGGAAGACGAGGCCGCCGGCCGCGCGCCACAGCGCCATCCAGGCCGGGCCGATCTCCGCGAGCCGCGCCGCCGTGGCCACGATCTCGATGCGCTCGCCGCCGCTCATCGCGGCGATTCCTCCGCCGGCTCCGAGGGCGTGGCGCGCGGCCGGAACCTGCCGGCGACATGGCCCCACATCCGCTTGAGCGGCATGACGTAGAGCCCCCTCAACGACTGGTAGTCGCGCACGTCGCGGTCCATCAGGCCGAAGGTGAAGCTCTCGTCCGGCGCCGGCACGCAGAGGGTCCCGAACATCCGGTCCCAGAACGAGAACAGCAGCCCGAAATTCTTGTCGTAGTGACGCGGCGCCGTCGAGTGATGGAGCTGGTGCCAGTGCGGGCACAGGATGACGCCGTTCAACGGCCCGAAGGAGATCTTCAGGTGGGTGTGGCGCACGAAGTCCATCATCAGGATGTTGCGCATCACGTAGACGTTGACGCCGAAGATCGTCACCTCGACGGGATCGAGGGCGACCAGCGTCCACAGCCCGAAGCAGATGCCGGGGATCACGCCGTCCCACATGCGGTTCATCAGTTCGTCGAGCGGATGCACCCTGTCCTTGGTGACGCCGACCATCACCTCGGCCGAGTGGTGCACCTTGTGCAGCTCCCACAGGAAGGGGAAGCGGTGCTGGGCGACGTGGTAGAGATAGTAGGAGATGTCGTAGGCCACGAGCATGGTCGCGGTGAAGACCAGGATCGTCACCGGGCCGGCGGGGCCGCCGAGCAGCGGCTCATGGATGCCGAGGAGGCCGCCGACGAGCTTGTTCGTGGCATAGCCCACCGCCACCACGAAGGTGACGCCGGCCGGCAGGAACAGAAGCGGCATCAGGGCGCGCTTGGTGATCCAGAATAGGAAATCCGCCTTGGCCGAGGGATGGGTGAGGATGTCGGGCGGCAGCATGAAGGCGAAGAAGTCGCGCAGCGACCGATCCCCGGCCGCCACGGTCCTGAGATAGGCATAGGTCGCGCAGGCGAGCGCCGTGCCCAGCAGGGTGCCGAGCGCGACGAGGTTCGCCGCCGACAGCCTCTCCAGGATCGCCGAGAGAAACCCGTTCTCCATCGCCGGACGCCCGATCTCCCTGCCGCCGCGCCGCGACGCACGCGGGGCGTTGGCCGTACCGCAAGTTGCCGAACGGTCAAGCCGGTTCACGTCTGGTAGTGTGGGGCGCGATAGCCGAATTGGCCACGCCGAGCCTAGCCGCGCGCGCGAAAAACGGACCGGCCTCGGTAGTCTCGACGGAGACGGCCGACGCCCGGTCGCCGGGGAAGGCCGAGCCTTGCCATCGCCGAGGGGCGGCGATAGCCCTCGGACCATGGACGGACCCGAGGATCGGCCGGCGGCCTTCGCGCCGTTCGTGGCGAAGGCGCGCTGGGACCTGCGCGAGGCGGTGGCCGGCCTGCTGGCGGCGAGGCTCGACGCAGGCCCCGCCGGAGCGGCGCGGCCGCCCTTCCTCGACGCGGCCTCCCTCGCGAAGGCGCAGCGCGCCGTTCCCGATCCCGCCCGGCCCTCGGAGCTGCGCGCCTATGCCAGGCCGTCCTCCGCGCCGGCCAGGGCGCAGTACCGCCTGCGCACCGTCCTCGGCCCCGACCTCGCGCCGGCGGCCTTCGTCGGGCGCGCCTACGAGGCGGTGCTCGGCCGGGCGGCGGATGCCGAGGGGGCGGCCGGCTATGTCGAGGCGGTGGGGGCCGGGCGCCTGAGCCGGCGCGGGCTGCTCGAGGCGCTCGCCCGCTCCGACGAGGGGAAGGCGCGCGGGCTCGACTTCGTCTTCCTCGCCGCGGCAGCCGGCCCCGACGCTTGACGCCGGAGCCGGGGCCCGCTTCGGATCGTGGCCGCCGCCACCGTGAGCCCGCATGACCCGCTCGCTCCTCGTCCTCAGCTACTTCCCCGCCTTCTGGCCGGCCCGGTCCGGCGGGGAGATGCGGCTCGGGCATCTCTACCGGGCGCTCGCCAAGGGCTGGTCGGTGACGCTGATCTCGGCGACCGACGGCAATGCCGCCTTCGCGGAGGTCGAGCATGCCGAGGGCTTCCGCGAGATGCGGGTGCCGAAGGACGCGACCTGGAGCCGGGCCGCCGCCGCGCTCGGCCGCTCGGGCGTCGCCGGGGACGTCGCGGGCCTCGCCTTCGCGCTGGCCGCCGCCGATCCCGACTGGCCGCTGCGCCGGCTCGCCCGCGCCGCCGCCGGCAAGGCGAGCCTCGTCGTCCACGAATCCCCGTTTTCGGAGCCCCTGTTCGGCGACGGGGACGGGGTGAGGGAGGTCTATTCCGCCCACAACCACGAGGCGAGCCTGATCGGCGACATGACCGGCGGCGAGGGCGAGGGGGCGGCCGAGGCGTGGCTCCGGGTCTGGCGGCTGGAGCGGCGGCTGGCGCGCCGCGCCGCCCTGGTGCTCGCCCCCTCGGTCGAGGATCTCGACCGGATGCGCATCCTCTACGGGGTCGAGCCGCACCGCCTCGCCGAGGCCCCCAACGGCTTCGACCCGGAGGCGGCGCGCTCCGTCGCGGCGCGGCGCGGGCTCGGCCCGTCGCGGGGGCGGCGGCCGGCGCTGCTCTTCGTCGGCTCGGCGCATCCGCCGAATGTCGAGGCGGCGCGCTACCTCGCGGGGATCGCCCCCGAGCTGCCGCAGGCGGACATCGTGATCGGCGGCGCGGCGGGCGACGCCCTGCCCGAGGATCCGCCGGAGAACCTGCACCGGATCGGCCTCCTCGACGAGACGGAGAAGGCCGGCCTGCTGGCGGACGCCGCCGCCTTCCTCAACCCCGTGGACTCGGGTTCCGGCACCAGCCTGAAGGCGCTGGAGGCGGTGGCCGCCGGCATCCCCCTCGTCTCGACGCCCTTCGGGGTGCGCGGCCTGAACCTGAGGGACGGCCAGCACGCGCTGCTGCGCGAGCGCGGACCGGGCTTCGTCGACGGTATCCGGGAGGTGCTCGCCGATCCGATGCGCGCCGCCCTCGTCAGCGCCAACGCCATGGGCGCCCTGGAGCTGCTGGCTTGGCCGCGCATCGCGGAGGGGGTCGGCCGCCTGCTCGCGGAGGCGGCCGAGGGCCGTTTCGGCCCGCACGCACCCACCGCCCAGCGTCGGGTGCTCGCCCTCAACGACTACCCGGTCGCCGGCCGGGAGACCGGCGGCGCCGTGCGCATCCGCGAGACCCTGTCGCGGCTCGACGCGGACGTGGTGCTTCTCGGCTTCGCCCCGCGCCCCTCCATCCGCCGGATCGCCGAGAACGTCGTCGCCCTCGGCCTGCCGAAATCGGCCCCGCACCGCGCCTTCGAGCGCGACCTCGCCACCGTCTGGGAGGTGCCCTCGGAGGATGTCGTCGCGGCGCTGTTCGTCGCGCGGAACGGGCCGGTCGCGGCCGTCGCGGCGGACCTCGCGCGCGATGCCGGCGCCGCGATCCTCGAGCACGGCTACATGGCCCCGCTCCTAGACCTCCTGACCCGTGCGCGGCCGGAGCTTCCGGTCGTCTACGCCTCCCACAACGTCGAGGGAGCCCTCAAGCGCGGGCTCGGCGGGCGCCATGCCGCCGGCGCCCTCGCGGCGGGGATCGCGGAGGGCGTGGAGCGGCGCCTCGTCGCGGAGGCGGCGCTGGTGGTGGCCTGCGCCGAGGACGACGCCGCGGTCTTCCAGAGGCTCGGCGCCCGCACGCTCCTCGTCCCGCACGGCGCGAAGGCGGTTCCGGCGGCCGAGGTCGAGCCCGAGGGACCGCCCGTGGCGGGCTTCCTCGGCTCGGCCCACGGTCCGAACCGGGAGGCCGCCGCCTTCCTCGCCGCCGAGATCGCCCCGCGCCTGCCGGGCGTCGTCTTCGAGATCGTCGGCGAGGTCTGCGCGGCGCTCGACGGCCCGCTGCCGCCGAACGTCCGCCTGTGCGGACCGCTGCCGCCACGGGACAAGACCGAGGCCCTCCACGGCTGGGCGCTCGCCCTCAACCCCGTCGAGAGCGGCGGCGGCGCCAACCTCAAGCTGGCCGACTACCTCGCCCACGGCCTGCCGGTGCTGGCGACCCCCTTCGGCGGGCGCGGCCTGCCCCTGGCGCGGCAGGGGCTCGGCCATGTCGTCCCGCGCTCCGGCTTCGCGCGCGCCGTCGAGGCCGTGCTCGCCGACCGGGAGGGCAGGCGGCAGGCCGGCGCCCGCGCGCGCGCCTTCGCGCAGTCGCACCTCTCCTGGGACCGGCTGACGTTGCCCTACCGGGCCGAGATCGCCGCGCTGATGGCCCGGCCGCGCCGGCTTCCCACCTCCGCCGGGCTGGTTGTCGCCACCGATCTCGCCCTCGACACCGAGGAGGGCCTGCGGGCGCTGCTCGCCGCCATAGACCGGCTCGGCACGGGGGCGGAGCGCATCGACGTCGTGGCACCGCTCTCGGGCCCCGCCCCCGCCTCGGCCCGCATCGACCGCATCGTCGCGGTGGGCCCCGGCGGGTCGGCGGGGGCGGATGCCGCCGCCCGGATCCGCCTCGTCGAGGCGGGCGCCCGCTTCCTCAACCATCCGGCGCCGCTGGCCGTCGCCGGGCTGGAGCCGGCGGACGCCCCGGACGGGCCCGGCTGGCGGATCGGCGCCGCCTTCGCGCTGCTGCTGCCGGCCCGCGCCCGCGCCCTGCGCGTGTCGGGCACGACAGAGGCGCCCCTGGTCCTGCGCCTGTCCTCGCGCCAGCTCGGCGGGGGCGGAGGCGTCGCGTATCCGCCGATCGCCCTCGAGGACGCCTTCGATGTGACGTTGCCGCTCCAGGGCGGCCCGCGCCCGCGCCTGCTCGAAGGCCGGCTCGACGGGATCGGGGGCGAGGACGACCGGCCGCTGGCGGCGATCTCGGCGGCTGCGGCGAGCGCGGAGGGCTCGGCCGCCGGCTGGCAGCGCCACCTGCCGCTCGCCCTGGACGCTGGCGACCTGCTGCGCGCCCGCGCGCCCGGCCTCCACCGGGAGGCGGCGAAAGGCGGGCCGGCCGATCCCGCCGCCACCGCCGCCTGGGCGGCCGCCGTCGCGAGCCTCGGACGACAGGGGCCGTCGCAGGCGCTGCTCCTTTTCACGGCACCCCAGGGGGCCGCCGCTTCGGCGGCGCGCGCCGCCCTCGCCGCGACGGGATGGCCCGTCGTGGAGGCCGCGCCGGACGGCGGCCGGCCGGACCCCTGGTCGCCGATCCAGATCGCCGACCAGCGCGCCGGCCTCGACGAGGCGCGCGGCGCCGTCGCGCTCGCCGACGCCCAGGGCGTGCTCGGTCCGCGCGGGCTGCTCGACGCACTGGGCGGGGCCGGGCTCGACCTCGACGTGATCGTGCCCGACCGGCTGGCGGCCCGCCGCTACCGGACGGGCCGGGCGGCGGTCTTCCTGCCAGCGGCGCCGGAGGCATGGCTGCCGCGCTGCCGCGCGCTCGTGGTCGCGGGCTGGGACGGGGACACGCCGGGGCTGATCGCCACGGCCCGGACCGCCGGCATCCCCGTCCTGGCGATGGCGGGGGCGGAGGGCGAGGCCGACGCAGCCCCCGGCCTGACGGCGGAGGCGGTCGCCGCCGCCATCGCCCGTCCGCCGGCGGCGGAAAACGGCAGGATAGCCCTGTAGAAAACCCCGCCCCTATTGGCCGGCGCGAGAATTCGGCGCGCGGCCCGTCTTCCGATGACAGGCGGGACCGGCTAGGAGGATTTGCAACAGGGGAGTGGAGACGGCCGGACGCTCTTTCGGGCGGGCCGGGGCCGTATCCGCAGCCGGGAAGCCCGATGACTGTGCTCAACGACGGCCTGCCGGTCGTCATCGTGGCGGGCGCCGCGCGCGCCGGAACGGCCGCCGTGTCGGCCGGCATCGCGGCCGCCGCCGGTTACGAGGCGGTCGAGGCCGGCCCCACCTTCGGTCTGCTCTGGACCCTGACAGCGGCCCTGCGCGGCTACGAGGCGGCGCTCGCGCCGTTCGAGGCGGCGCTCGCGCCCGGCCCCGTGCAGGAGGCCGAGCCCTGGCTGCGCAAGACCGTGCTCAAGGACTTCCTCGACCGCCTGCCGGCGCGCGACGGCTACGTGCTGCGGGCGGCCAACCTGCTGCCCGGCGTGCCGGCCCTGCACGCCCTGCCGGTGGCCGCCGCCGCCATCCCCTCCGCGCGCTGCGTGCATGTGCGCCGCAACGGCATCGACTTCGTGCAGAGCCGGATGCGCGTGCTGCCCGAGGTGGATTTCGCCGCCCACTGCCTCGCCTGGATCGAGGATGCCGAGGCCTGGGCCGCCATGAAGGGCTCCCTCGGCCGCCGCGCCCTGGAGGTCGAGCAGGGGCGGCTCTCCGCCTCCCCCGATGCCGTCGCGGCGGAGCTCGGCGCCTTCCTCGGCTGGAGCGAGGAGGCCCGCACCCGGTTCGTGTCGGCGGTGCGGATGCGCCGGCTCGGGCGCTCGGGGGTCTTCGGCGGGGCGCGCGGGCCGACGCTCGCCGACGTGTCCTGGTCCTATGCCGAGAAGGAGGTCTTCTCCGAGCTCTGCGGCGAGGCCATGGAGGCGGCCGGCTACCCCCTCGACCGCGAGGGCGCCATGCGCCGCCAGCCCCTGCGGCTGACCGAATGCCTCGCCGCCTGGGAGGGCCGCCCGCTGACCGGCTGCGCCATCGGGCTCGACCGTCAGGACCGCTCGGCCGTCGCCCTCACCCCCGCGGCGGAGGGCGGCGAGGGCGTGGCGCTCGTGGTGCCCTGCCTGTCGCTCGGCAGCCGCACGCGGTTCGAGTACCGCGCCGCCGCCCTGGAGGGCGCGGCGGACCCGGTGCACCTGCGCATGCGGATCCGGGAAAGCCTGAGCCGGCGCGAGGTCGCGGAGCTGTCGGAGACCGTGCCGCCGGGGACGCCCGCCTCCGGCACGCTCTCGCTCGCCGCGACGCCCGAGCTCGTCGACGTCGAGATCACCGTGCGGCCGGCCGGGACGGGAGGCGCCGGGGCCGGCCTGCGGCTCCTCGACGCGACCTTCCGGCACGCCGCCAACGGCCGCGCAGGAGCATGAGCTGACAACGATGGCCAAGACCTCAGAGAAGATCGCGGGCAAAGGCGGCGACAAGGCGTCGGCCAAGCAGGCGGAGGCCAAGCAGACGGAAGCGAAGGGGGCCGACGCCAAGGTCGTGCAGGCGAAGGACGCGGACGCTCTGCCGGGCGCGGAGCTTCTCTCCGTCGCGCTGACCGAGGCGCTCGCCCGGCGCATGCGCCTCGGCGACCTCTCCCATGCCGGCAGCCTCAAGCACGAGACGCTGAGGCGCCGGGTGCTGGCCGGATACCGCAAGAGCCTCGACGGCACGGCGAACCCGGACACGCTGGTCTGGCTGCTCGACCGCCTCGCCGGCATCGAGGCCCAGGTCATCACCTTGCAGCAGGGACAGGCGAACCTGGAACCCGAGGTCGATTTCGCGCCGCCGGCGGCGAGGCCCGCGCGCAAGCCCCCGGCCGCCCGCAAGGCCGATCCCGCGCCTCCCGACCCGGCCCCGGCTCCGAGATCCGCCCCCGTCGCCGCGCCCGCGCCGACGCCGCCGGCTCCCCCGCCGCCGCCCAAGCCGGCCCTGCCCCGGCGGGTGATCGCGAGCTGCGACGATTCGCTGGTCCACAAGGGTTTCTACGAGGCTGAGCTCTCGCCGCAGGGCCGCAGCTTCCGCTGGATCGGGCCGGAGCCCCGCGCCACCCTCTACCTGCCGCGCATCGAAGCCCCGCTCGAGGTGCGCCTTCACCTCTACGGCGTCTTCGTGCGCGAGGCGCTGCCCCTGGTGAAGGTCTCCCTCGACAAGGGCGCCTGGGCAAGCGTGGCGATCACGCAGGGGCGCGAGGGCGTCGTCCTCGTCGCACGGCCCGTCCCCGGCGATCCCGGCCCGCCGCAGGTGATGCGCCTCGACATCGACGCCGCCCTGTCGGATTCGCCGACCAACCGCGGCGAGGCCGATTACCGCGTGCTGTCCATCGCGCTCGCGGCGGTCGAGGCGCTGTCCATCGACCTTTGAGCGGCGGAACGCGCGCCATCCTTAAGGGTATCGCGATTTCCCGCATTGCAGCGACTTGCGCGGACGGGGAGTGTCGTGCTGTTTTCCGCCAATGCAGAGACAGGACAGCCTGGAAGATCGTCGCGGCCTTTAGTCGCGACCATTTCGGCCGGCCCGGAGGGTCTGCCGGAGGCCGGTCCTGAAACGGGGGATCATGTGGTGGAATGGAATAGCTGGCTCGACGACTACTATGCGCGCTACCGGGCCGCGATCTTCGATCCCGGCATCCGCGAGGCGTTGCGGCAGTTCCACGACGTGGCCGTGAAGGTCCGGGCGGACGGGCGCAAGCTCATGTTCGCCGGCAACGGGGCGAGCGCCTCGATCGCCTCCCACGGGGCGGTGGATTTCACCAAGCAGGCCAAGGTGCGCGGCGTCGACTTCAACGAGCCGAACCTGATCACCGCCTATTCCAACGATTTCGGCTTCGAGAACTTCATGGCCAAGGCCGTGGAGCACCATGGCGATGCCGGCGACGCGCTGGTGCTGATCTCGGTCTCGGGCCGCTCGCAGAACGCCGTGAACGCCGCCGGGACCGCGCGCGAGCGCGGCATCACGGTGGTCAGCTTCACCGGCGCCAATGCCGACAATCCGCTCAAGGCCGCGTCGGACATCGCCTTCTGGTGCGACAGCAAGGCCTACAACATCGTCGAATGCACGCACATGATCTGGCTGACCACGGTGGTCGACATGCTCGTCGGCAAGGCCGAGTACAGCGTGAGCTGACATTCGCGGCCGGCATCCGCCGGACAAGGGAAGACCGGGCGCGGTTCTTGCCGCGCCGGTCGCGCGGGGCCCGAACGGGCACACACGACAAAGATCGTCACGAGGGCAGCATGGCACACCGGGTCGGGATCATCGGTTTCGGCAAGATGGGCCGCATCCGCGCGGAGGCCCTGCGCAAGGACGGCCGCGCCGAGGTCACGGTCGTCTACGACATCGAGACGCCCACCGACACGGAGTACCGCGTCGCCCCGAGCATCGAGGCGATCGTAAACGATCCGGAGGTCGACATCGCGGTCGTGTGCATGCCGAACCACCTCAACCGGCCGACCACCATCGCGGCGCTCAAGGCCGGCAAGCACGTCTTCTGCGAGAAGCCGCCGGCCTTCAACGCGGCCGAGGTGCGCGAGATCATGGCGGCGGAGGCCGAATCCGGCCGGGTGCTGATGTACGGCTTCAACCACCGCCACCATGCCGGCGTCGACAAGCTCAAGCGCATCATCGACAGCGGCGCCTATGGCCGGGTGCTGTGGATGCGCGGGCGCTACGGCAAGAGCGTGGATGCCGACTACCTGAAGACCTGGCGGGCCGACCGTTCCATGGCCGGCGGCGGCATCCTGATGGACCAGGGCATCCACATGCTGGACCTGTTCCAGTATATCGGCGGCACGACCTTCGATCAGGTCAACGCCTTCGTCTCGAGCCATTACTGGAACATCCCCGGCATCGAGGACAACGTCTTCGCCATCATGCGCGACACCAGGACCGGCATGGAGGTGTCCTTCCACTCGACCATGACGCAGTGGCGGCACCTGTTTTCGCTGGAGGTCTTCACCGAGCGCGGCTATCTCGTGCTCAACGGGCTGAAAACCTCGTCGGGCACCTATGGCGAGGAGGTTCTCACCATCGCCAAGAACCGCTCCGTGGCGCCGGCCGCGAGCTGGGCCGACGAGGAGAAGCTGACCTACGAGGTCGACACCTCCTGGGACAAGGAGGCCGAGCACTTCATGGACGCCGTCAGCCTCGGCCTGCCGGTGAAGCTCGGCACCTCGGAGCAGGCGCTCGAGGTGATGACCCTGATCGACCGCATCTACGAGAACGAGCACGCCCTGGGGAAGGTGCTCTACAGCGAGCTGCGCCGGGTCGGGCAGGCCTGAGCGGACCGGCGCGCATGGTCGTCGTCGAGACCCTCGCCTCCCTCGACGCGGCGGTGGCGGCCTGCGCCGCGCGGATCGTCGCCGCGCTCCGGGCGGCGCTGGCCGAGCGGGAGGCCGTGACCTTCATGGTCTCGGGCGGGCAGGTGCCGGGTCGCGTGCTGCCGCTGGTGGCGCGCGCCGGGCTCGACTGGAGCCGGATCGCGGTGGTCTCCAGCGACGAGCGCGTGGTGCCGCCGGAGCATCCCGATTCCAACGAGGGCACGGCGCGCAAGGCCCTCGCCGGAGCCGCCGGCCCGATCGCCTATCACGGCATCGACGCCGCCCTGCCGCTCGATGCGGCCGTGGCGGCGTACGAGACGCGGATCCGCGCCCTGCCCTGGCCGCCGGCGGTGGCCTATCTCGGCATCGGCACCGACGCGCATGTGGCCTCGCTCTTCCCGGACCGGCCGGAGATCATGGGCGACGCCTTCGTGGCGGCCCTTCCCGAGACGGCGCCCCACAAGCATGCCCGCATCACCTTCGGCATCCCGGCGATCCGGGATTGCGGCGAGATCGTCCTCGTCGTGAACGGCCCGCAGAAGAACGCGGCGCTCGCCGCCGCCATGGCGCCGGAGGCCGACCCGGCGCGCACCCCCATCACCCGGCTCCTGCGCGTGGCGGGCGAGAGGGTGCGGCTCTACGTGTGCCCGTGATCCGCACGTCGGTCCGCGATGGAAGAACCTGGGTCCGCGACCTTCGGATGAGCGCCGATCCATGGATATGGATGGACTAACCTACATCGGGCTCTCGCCAGGGCAACCGCTTCCCATTCTGGATGCGGGTGCTTACCGCGCCGTCGTCGTGATCGATGAGGCGGTCACGGATGGCTGGCGCGACCGGGTCAGCGAATGGCTCGTCCGGAGCGGATGCCTCTACATGCTGGCTTGGGGCGACCGATGCAGCGAATGGGATGACAGTGTCGACCACGCCAACCTCGCCGCTTTCGGCTATGGCGAGGTGCCGACAGGCCAGGCGGTCATGACGACGTGGCACGAGGAAGACACCCTCGCGGAGGTGTTCCGTTTCGCTGCCAACCATGCCCATCACCCGAGCGTCGGGCTCACCCACACGCTCATCGTCCACATCACGCATCACGACCGCGAGACCGAATTTCGGGATGCGTACCGGGCGGCTGCCGCACGGTAGCGATTGGCTTCACGCTGGTCGCCATGAGTGCGGTCGTATGACAGGGCTTGACGGCTCATGCCGGGCTTTGTACCGATCGGTACAGAACCCCGCCGGAGTCTCCGCATGACCGATTCCCGTCCCCCGCTGCCGCCCTTCACCTACGAGACCGCCGTCAGGAAGGTCCGCGCCGCCGAGGATGCCTGGAACGGGCGCAACCCCGAAAAGGTCTCGCTGGCCTACACCCCCGACACGCGCTGGCGGAACCGCTCGGAGTTCCTGAACGGCCGCGAGGAGGTGGTCGGCTTCCTCACCCGCAAGTGGGAGCGCGAGCACGAATACCGGCTCATCAAGGAGATCTGGGCCTTCACGGAGACCCGCATCGCCGTGCGCTTCGCCTACGAGTACCGCGACGGGGCCGGGCAGTGGTTCCGCGCCTACGGCAACGAGAACTGGGAATTCTCGGAGAGCGGCCACATGCGGGTGCGGCACGCCAGCATCAACGACATCGCCATCGCCGAATCGGAGCGCAAGTTCCACTGGGACCTCGGCTCGCCGCGCCCCGCCGACCATCCGGGGCTGACCGAACTCGGACTCTGATGGCGAGGACACGCGCGGAGCTGCTGGGGCTGCTCGGGGAGGTGTTTCGCGAGCACGGTTTCGAGGGGGCGAGCCTCGCGCTCATCACCGCCCGCACCGGGCTCGGCAAGGGCAGCCTCTACAACCTCTTCCCCCGCGGCAAGGAGGAGATGGCGGCGGCCGTCCTCGACGAGATCGAGGCATGGTTCGAGACGACCATGTACCGGCCCCTGCGGGAGGATCCCGACCCGCTCGCCGCCATCGCCGCGATGTTCTCCGCCACCGACACTTACTTTCGCTCCGGCCGGAGGGTCTGCCTCGTCGGCGTCTTCGCGCTCGGCGAGGTGCGCGACCGCTTCGCGTCTCGCATCGACGGCTATTTCGCCGCCTGGAGGGACGCGCTCGCCTCGGCCCTCGAACGCGCCGGCCGAGACCCGGCGGACGCGCGCGATCGCGCGGAGGAGGTCGTCTCCGGCATCCAGGGCGGCCTGGTGACGGCGCGGGCGCTGGACGATCCCGAGGTCTTCGGGCGCACCCTGCGGCGGCTGGAAGCGCGGATCGCAGGTTGAAACATCATCGAGCGAGGTGGAGACTCGTTCGCGTGAAGACGATGCGGCCGTGGCTCACACCAGCCGCGCCAGCGCCGCGCACAGCACCCGGAACGAGGCGTCCCAGGAGAAGCTTTGCGCCGCCGCGAGGCAGCGCCGCGACAGCGCCGCCCGCTCCTGCGGCGCCATGTGGTGCATCTCCACGATGCGGGCATGGAGATCGGCCACCGAGAGCGGATCGAAATAGAGCGCCGCGTCGCGCCCGGCCTCGGGCAGGCTCGAACTGCACGAGGAGAGGCAGGGACGGCCCACCGACAGGCTCTCCAGTACCGGCAGCCCGAACCCCTCGAACAGCGAAGCATAGATCGAGAAGGCACAGGATCGCAGCAGCTTGTACTTGGTGTACTCGTCGATGAAGCCCGCATGCAGGATGCGGCCGCTCTCGAACCCCTTGCGCACCGCCTCCGGCACCGAGACCCTGTCCTCCAGCCAGCCCGCGCCGCCGACGAAGACGAAGCGGTAATGGTCGAGGATGCCCGGCTCGCGCGCCAGCATGTCGAAGATGAGCTGGTGGTTCTTGCGCGGCTCGCGGGTGCCGAGCACCAGCACGAAGGGCTCGACCGCGTGTCCCCCCATCTCGGCGGCAAAGCGCAGGGCGTGATCCTCCGGCCAGGACACGGCGTTGTTCATCTGCACGAGGCGCGACGGATCGGTGCCGAAATAATGGACCACGTCCTCCAGCGTCGCGTCCGACACGCAGACGGTCAGGTCGTTGCTGGCGATCTCGTCGTGGAGATATTCGAGATGGTAGCGGATGTTCTTGGCGGCATGGTACTCGGGCGTGACCAGCGTCGAGATGTCGTGGACGATGCTGACCTCGCGGTCGAACATGCCGGGCTCGCGTTTCGCGCTCGGGTAGAAGCCGATGTTCGGCCCGCTGCGCGCATAGAGGTCCAGCGCCCGGAAGGGCCGCGAGCGGCGGTGCATCTCGTGCGAGAGGAAGGCGCCGGTGCGCCGCTCCAGCGCCTCGCCGACATCCTCGTGCTCGATCAGGGTGTCGTCGTGGAAGAAGGTCACGCGCTCGGGCAGATGCGCCAGGAAGCGCTCGGCGAGCGCTGCGGCCACCACGGGAATGCCGGTCCAGAACTCGGGCAGCAGCGGCGTGATATCGCAATAGAGCCGCGCGTCGGCCGCATCGAGTTTCTCGCGCAAGGTGGCGATGGGGTCGGCCGCGCTCATGCCTCCCCTCCGAGGAACGGGCCGAGATCGATGGGGCGCGGGGGAGCCGGGGCCGGCGCCCGAGCGGCGCGCGCCCCGAGGGCATGGACCTCGGCGAGCAATTCCATGCAGCGGATGCGCGAGGGCCGGTCGGTCTCGATCAGGCGTGGGCTCTGGGCATCCTCGAAGCGCTCGAAGCGGCGCCCGACGACGGGCAGGCCGTCCTCTGGCTCCTCCGCCGGCCCGTGGACCACCGCCGGCAGCCCGAGCGCCTCCAGCCGCGCCGCGACCCAGGCGCATTCCGGGTCGCCCCCGTCGAGGATCGCGGCGGGGAAGAGGTGGCGCAGCAGGGCGGCGGACAGCGGCCGGCGCAGATGGGCGACGAAGAGCCGGTCCTCCGCCACCGCGCCCTCGCGGCGCTCCAGCATCATCGCGGCGCGGTTGACGAGCCGCTCCAGCCGGGGCTCGCCGTCGCAGGTGTTGTAGGGCAGGAGCGTCAGCGCGATGCCCGATTCCGCCGGGCCGGGGAAGCGGGCGAAGTTGAACACGATCTCCGGCACGGCACTGCCCGGATCGGCGCAGTTGAACGGCAGCGCCAGGCTCGGACACAGCCTGACGGGGGCGGTCGAGGGCTCGGGCGGCACCGAGCGCGCCCGTCGATAGCCGGCGAAGGATTCGATGTGGAGACTGTCGCGGGTGATCTCCCCGGCGATCGCGCGGGCGGGATCGGGCCCGGCCGGGCCGCTCCAGGCGGCAGCATCCGCCACCGCGAGATCGGCCGGCAGGTCGACATGGGCGGGCCGCGTGCCGTCGAGGCGGGCGAACCTGTCCTGCGTCCCGTAGCGCAGGATGCGCCGCAGGGCGGCCGGCACCGCCCGCCGGCCGGCGAAGGGGTTGCCGCTGACCGCGACCTCGGGCCGGCGCGCGGCTTCCGCGAGGAGATGCGCGTTCTCGGAGAATTTCAGGAGCCGGCAATCTTTCAGCGGGCCGAGGCGGAGATGGCGCAGGGGCGCGTCCCCCGCCCGCCAGGAATCGGGCAGCAGGCGCTCGATGGCGGCGAAGGTCGCCGCGTCGTGGAAGATCTCCGGCGCGGGCACGAACACCGCCGGCACCCGCGCGGCTTCCAGCAGGCGGATCAGCACCGCCGCCTGCGCATCGCCGCCGAACAGCACCTGATCGGGGCGGAAGCTTGCGGCCGGCAGCGCCATGGCACCGTAGCCGGACAGGCGCACGGGCAGGCTCAGCACAAGGGCCGGCGGGACGCGCGCGCTCATCCGCGCGCGCCACGAGCCGGCGCGCGGCGGGAACGTCGATGCGGGACCGATCGGACCATGGCGCTTTCCCGCCCCGTGCCGCCGGGGCGCGTCCCGGTGGTAGCAGCCGAAGGGTTACGCCACCACCAACGCCGGAGACGGCGCGGGTGCGCTCAGACCTTGGCGGTGAAGCGCGCCTGCGCGCCCGGATAGGCGGCGACCAGGGCGGCGCCTGCCACGGGGCCAAGGACGAATGCTGCTGTGGAGAGGCCGTCGGCCAGGAGGCCGCTGCCGGCCGTCACGGTCACGCAGGAGAGGGCGGGCGGCGAGAAGCCGGTCTCCGGATCGAAGATGTGGTGGTCCTTGCGGTCGGCGGAAAAGGATGTCGCGTCGTCCCCCGAGGTCGAAGCGAAGCCGGTGAACGGGTCGATGACGGCGGCGAGCGCGTGCGGCGGCCGGGGCTCGGCGATGCCGAGCCGCCAGGGCGTGCCGTCGGCGTGGCGGCCGCGCGCGCCGAACTCGCCGGTATCGACGAAGGCATGGGCGATGCCGCGCGCCTCGAGCGCCGCCATCACCCGGTCCGCCGCGAAGCCCTGGACGAGCCCGTTCAGGGTCACGCCCATGCCGGGCCGGGCGAAGGCGATCCTGTCGTCGCTGAGCGAAACGGCGCGCCAGTCCACCAGCCGGAGCGTCGCGGCGAGTTCGGCCGCGTCCGGGCGGCGCCCTTCGGTGGAGGCCGAGGCCCAGAGCGTCCACAGGGGCTGCACGGTGGGGTCGAAGGCGCCATCGCTCTTGCGCGCAAGATCGAGGGCGAAGCGGAGCTGGCTCACCAGTAGGGGATCGGGATCGGCGAGCACGCCGTCGCGGTTGAGCCGCGCGAGGGCGCTGTCGGGCCGGAACAGGCTGGCGGCGGCCTCCACGGCGCGGATCGCCGAGAAGGCGTCGCGGAAGGCGGCCTCGACGGCATCCGCGTCGGAGGCGGCGAGCGTCAGCGAGACCGTGGTGCCGAAGGCGAGCCCGGCGCGGGTGCGCGCGACGAGCCCATGCTCGGCCGCCATCGTCCGAAAGACGCCCGGCGCCGCCGCGAGGCCCGCCAGCGAGCCCAGCGCGCCGAGCAGCACCCGGCGGCGTTCGGGGGCCGGCCGCAGCCGGACGCGGGGTTCGTTGCCGGTCATTCGGCGGCCAGGGGCTGGAGGGGGACGCGGCGCCCGCGCTTGGCGGCCAGCACCTGCGGCACGCATTGGCGCGGATCGTGGACGATGGTGACGCAGTCCATGCACTGGAAGCATTCGGCGTAGTCGACCTTGCCGGAGGGCGCGATGGCGCCGTAGCGGCAGCGCACCTTGCAGAGCTGGCAGGGGCTTCCGCATTCGGCCCGACGCGGGATCCAGTCGAACAGGCGCACCCGGCCGAGGAGGGCGAGGCTCGCGCCGAGCGGGCAGAGATAGCGGCAGAACCCCTTGTAGACGAAGAGGTTGAGCGCCAGGAGCGCGGCCGCGTAGAGCACGAAGGGCAGGCTGCGCACAAAATACAGCGTGATCGCGGTCTTGAACGGCTCGACCTCGGCGACGCTGTCGGCGAGCGGCGAGGCGAAGGCGGCGGCGATCAGGATCGCGGCGAGCACGCCGTATTTGAGCGTCCGCAGCGCCCGGTCGAGGCGCGGGCCCACGGCGACCTGGCGGATGCCGAGCGGCCGGGCCAGCAGCGCGACGAACTCCTGAAGGGCGCCGAAGGGGCAGAGCCAGCCGCAGAAGGTGCCCCGCCCCCAGACGACGAGGCTCGCCAGGGCAAAGGCCCAGATCAGGAGCGAGGGCGGATCGTAGAGCAGGAAGCCGAGATCGTGCGTGGTGACGGCCGCCCGCACCAGCCCGATCAGGGTCACGATGGAGAGCTGCGCCTGCGCGTACCAGCCGATGAAGAGAAGGGTGAAGGCGAGGAAGGCGAGGCGGAAGGGCGTGAATCGCTTGGTGTCGGCGACCAATCCGCGCTGGCGCACCAGCACCGGAACCAACAACCCGAAGGCGGCGGCGATGACGCCGAGTTCGACCCCGCGCGCGCGCCAGGAATCGATCCAGCTCGGCCCCTCGTCCGGCTTCTCGCGGATGAACAGGTCCGCGGGCAGCGCGTAGCCCGTGCCGAACTCGTGGGAGACCTTCTCGGGAAAGATCTGGCCGCGCTCGCGGGTCATGCGCACTGACAGGTTCCAGGGGGCGGAGGGGTCGAAGCCGGCCTCCTGCACGATCTTGAGGATGGTCCAGGGCCCCTCGGGCAGGCCGGGCGCGCCGAGGCCGCGCCGCTCGATGGCCATGTCGCGGGCGGTGACCGAGAGGCCGTTCTGCGTCACCGCGATCCCGTCGGGGATGGAGCCGAGGACGAAATCCTCGCCGAGCGGGTTCCAGGGGCCGGAGCTGACCACCAGCACGGCGTGGTCGCCGGGGCCGAGCTCGCGCATCAGCCTGCCATGGGCCGCCTCGCCGATGAGGTTGCGCCCGATGGAGGGCACGTTGAGATAAGCGATGGCGAGATCGGCCAGCACCGCGTCCGGCGGCCCCTCCGACTGTCCGGCGACGCTGGTGCCGGCGAACCCCGCCTCGGCCTGGGCGTTGGTGAGCCGGAAGCGCTTGAGCCAGCCGCGCTCCTCCAGTTCCGCCACGGAGAGCGGCGTGAACCCGTCCTGGCGCGCCTCGACCTTGAGCCCGGCATTCGAGGCTCCGAACCCGAGCTTCCTGCGGGCGACGGCGAGCGATGCGGCGAGGATCGATTCGTTGATGACCCGCGTGGAGGCGGTGGCCATGGAGACGCCGTCGACCACCGTCTGGGGGGGCGCCCCGCCGGCGCGGGCGTTGGGGCGGCCCACCCGGATCGAGCGCTTGGCCGAGAGCCCGACATATTGCTCGACGAAGGCGAAGAGCGGCGCCTCGCCCAGGCCCTCCAGGAAGACCGGCTCGTGATGCGAGAGCACGCGCGCGTCGCGGAAGGTGCCGTCCGGCGCCAGCGCCACCAGGATGTCGGGCGGGGTGCCGCCGAAGCCCGGAATCGGGGCGAAATCGACGGATTCGAAGGCGTAGGCGAAGACCTCGTAGGAGCCGGCCTGCTGCTTCAGGATCGGCCAGATCGGCAGCGCGGGGTCCTTCTCGCCGACGACGAGGGGGGGCGGGAAGTGCTTCTCCATGCCGGCGCGGTCGAGGAGGCCGGCGAGGGCCGGGGTGGCGAGAAGGCAGCCGGCGAAGGCGAGGATCCGCAGCCAGATCGTCACGGAGCCGCCCCGGCCGACTTGTCCGGCACGCGCGCCGCGCCCTCCGGCCGTACGGCGGCGCCCCAGGGATAGCGGCCGACCTTGATGCTCTTGACCGCCTTCTGGCTGGCGACGTCGATCACGGTGACGTCGCCGGAGACGCCGTTGGTGGTGAGCAGCCGGTCGCCCTCCGGGGTCAGCGCCAGATGCCAGACCCGGCGGCCGACGAGGATGTAGTTCACCACCTGATAGGTCTTGGTATCGACCACCGCGACCCGATCGGAGGGGCCGAGCGCCACGAAGGCGAAGCGGCCATCCGCGCCGAGAGCGATGCCCACCGGCTGGATGCGGTCCCCGGCGACGCCCTTGATGGCGAATTCGACGGTGTTCAGCACCTGCCGCGTGGCGACGTCGATGACCGCCACGGTGCCGCCGATCTCGGAGGAGGCCCAGAGCAGCTTGCCGTCGGCGCTGAACTCGGCGTGGCGCGGACGCTGGCCCACCGGCGTGGCGTCGACGGCCTTCAGGGTCGCGGCGTCGATCCAGTGAACCATGTTGGTGGTCTCGGAGGTGGTGACGGCGGTCTTGCCGTCCGGGCTCACCGCCATGCCCTCGGGCTCGATGCCGACATCGATCTGGGCGAGCACCTTGCGGGTCTCGGCGTCGACCACCGTGGTGGTGGCGTTGTTCTCGTTGGCGATGAAGAGGGTCCGGCCGTCGGGGGCGAGCGCGAACTGCTCGGGGTCCTCGCCGGAGGGCAGGTTGTGCAGCACCTTGCCGGTGGCGGGATCGATCACCTGCACCGCGTCGGAATCGCTGGCGCAGAGGAAGAGGCGGCTGCCGTCCTTGGAGAAGACGAGGCCGCGCGGGCGCCGGCCCACGGGGAAGGTGCGCGTCACCTCCCAGGTGCCGGTGTCGATCACCGAGACGGTGTTGTCGCGCTCGTTCGAGACGAAGACCTCGTGGGCGAGCGCCTGCGCCCCGAAAGCCGCCGCGCCGAGGGCCGCGAGGGCGAGGCGGGCGAGCGGCGCGCGCAGTCGGCTCATGGCATTCCTCCTCACCCGCCCGTCCTCACTCGTTCATGGCCCGGCAGGCGCTCTCGGGCTGATCGAGGCCGAGGGTGTCGAGGTCGGTGCGCTTGTGCAGGAACCCCTCGACGGGGGCGGCGGCGACCACGTTTCCGGGCCAGAGCACGAAGACCGGCTGGCGCAGCTGCCCATTCCAGGACCGGAAGCTGAGGAGACGGCCCTTGAAGCCGCCGACCTCGAAGCGAGGGCCCAGCAGCAGGGCGCGAATGGCGGCCGGATCGGCGGATTTGAGCTGGATCGCCGCCTCGGCGACCGCATGGGCGGCGAACCAGCCGGCATAGTCGACGCTTCCCATCGCCCGGCCGGCGAGCTTCTTGAACCTGTTCTGGAGCTGCACCGCCGCCCAGGCTTCCACCGGACGGCCCCAGGCCGCAGGGGTCAGCCCCTGCGTGCCGACCACGGGACGGGGCGAGGCGGTGTTGTAGACGAGGTTTCCGCCGAACTCGCCGAGCTCGTCGGCCACCGCCACCACGTCGTGCTCGGGGCCTCGCGTGACCGTGGCGAACTCGCGCAGCGCCGAATCGCGCAGGTCCGCGCCGCGCGCGTCGAAGCGCGATTCGGCGACGATCCGCGCCCCGAATTTTTTGGCACTGCGCCTGAGCGCCTCCGCGTAGAGCGCGTCGCCGGGGTTGGGCCCAGAGAGCAGCAGGATGCGGGTCCAGCGCTTGAACACGAGAAGCTCGACCAGCGCGTCGGTGAGCATGTCGCGGGACGGCAGGACGTGCAGCAGCCCGGCCCGGCAGTCGCCGTCGCGCAGGCGCGTATCGGGGGCGCCGACATTGAGGAAGACGACGCCCTTGCCCTCCTCGGAATCGGTGAGCGCCAGCACGTCCTCGGCCGGCGCGTTGACGAGGACGAAGCGCGGCGCCTCCGCCTTGGCGATGGCGGCGAAGGCGGCGCGCAGGTCCGCGTCCGGCTCCACCACGGTGGTCTTGAGCGCGAAGGACAGCCCGACGAAGCGGCCGGCGGCGTTGGAATCGGCAATGCCGAGCTCCGCCCCGCGCAGGCCCTCGTCCGCCGGGATCGGGTCCTCGTTGTTCAGCGGGCTCGGACGCTCGACGCGCCGCTCGATGTAGTGGATCGATACCGGAGCCGGCGCGGCGGGAGCGGCCTGCGCGAGGAGCGCCAGGGCCAGCGCCGCGAGAGCCAGGGTCCGGCGCGCGACAAGACCGGCGCCGCACCGGCGACACCACGTCCCTACGCAGCCCACATGGCCGCGCCTCTGCGCCGATCCTGTTTCCACCCGATGCTTTCCGTTTTGCGGAACGGTAGCCCGGCCGGGCCGGGCCTCGATATTGGACCAAGGTCCACTCGGCCGCCGGGAGCGGAGCCCCCGCAACCCAGGATCGAGGGGGTACCAAAGCACAATGGGTTTGGCCGGACCCGCTTGCTACCGTGGACGCAATCAAACTGCGCGCTTCCGGTCGGATGATGTCCGAGGACCCGCGCATCGACAACGATCGGCGAGCTTTGGCGCCCCCTTCGCGGGCAAGCCGAGAAGAGCCGCCGGCCAGGGAGGACAAGAGTCGATGGTGAAGTTGCCCGTTCGCGTCGGTGGTCTGCTGCTCGGTCTCGCCATGTCCTGCGGGACCGTGCTCGGCCACGGCGACGTCCAGCCCCAGCCCGTCGACACCACCGGCCTCGACTCCCTCGGGACCGAGTGGAAGGACAAGAACCCCTATCTCGGCAATGCCAGGGCCATCGAGATCGGCACCTCCGGCTATGCCCAGAACTGCGCCCGCTGCCACGGCCTCCAGATGATCTCGGGCGGCCTCGCGCCGGACCTGCGCTACCTTCCCACCGGAAAGGAAGGCGACGAGATCTTCATCGAGCGCATGCGCCACGGCGCCGTCATCAACGGCGTCACCAAGATGCCGGTCTTCGACGGCATCATCTCGCAGGAAGCGCTGTGGTCGATCCGCAGCTACCTCGAATCCAAGCACGAGGAATAGCCCCGGTGCCCCCCGTGCTTCGCCGGCTCGGCATCGGTCTTGTCGTCGCGGCGGGGCTCCTCGGCCCCGTGGCGCCGGGAGAGGCGCGCCCCCTCGATCAGGTCAAGGCGGAGGGCGTGCTGCGGGTGGCGCTCTACGCCGACAACGCGCCGTTCTCCTTCGAGAAGGCGGGCAAGCCCCACGGCATCGACGTCGATCTCGCGAAGGCCGTGGCGGACAAGCTCGGCGTGCGCCTCGACCTGCGCCTCGTGGACGCGGGCGAGAACGTCGACGGCGATTTCCGCCTGAACCTCTGGAAGGGCGATCTCGCCGGCTCGGCCCTGGCCGACCTGATGCTGCACGTCCCCAACGACCGCATGCTCGCCAACCGCAACGAGCAGATCTTCCTCACCACCCCCTATTTCGAGCAGCGCCTCGCCTTCGCCTACCGCAAGGGCAAGCTGGAGGGCTTCGACGCGATCCGCGACATCGAGGGCCACCCGGTCGCGGTGGAAGGCGCCAGCGCCTCCGACACCCTGCTGCTGACCGCCGAGGGCGGCCGCTATCGCAACGGGCTCAAGCATTTCAAGGATTTCGACGCCGCCGCGCAGGCCTATCTCGCGGGCGAGGCGCCGATCCTGGCCGGCACCCGAGCCGGCATCGAGGCGTCGCTGCGGGCGGCAGGCGCCTCGCCGGAGGAGAACCCGGTGGTCGAGGTGGCGGTGCCGGGCCTCGTCAAGACGCATTGGGCGCTCGGCGGCGCCGTGCGCAGCGATTCCCGCGACCTCGCCTATGCCGTGGGCGAGATCGTCACGGCCATGGCGGGAGACGGCAGGCTGAAGGCGATTTGCGGCGGCTACGGGGTGGGATACGCCCCGCCCGAAGGTTACTGACGCGACGGCGGCGGCCCCAGGGGGCCGGGCGCAAGAATCCGCAAGTCATCGACGCCGGACATGCACAGCATTCCGGCGCGTCTTGCGTTCGCTTCGATGAAAGCCGCCCTTTCCAAACGCTTATTATCATAAGATCATACTAAAGGCCAATAATGGACGCCGCGCGTCTCCTCTAAGCTGCCGGCGATGGGCGGTCCCCGAACGGAGACGCGGGCCCTGACGGCACCGGAGAAACCGGCGCCGCATAATCAAGTCGGAGGATATGCCGTGAGAGTCAGAGATCGCTTCCTGGGCGCCGCGGGGGCGGCTGCCCTCCTCGTCGGGCTCGCCACGGCGCTACCGGCGCATGCCGAGGTCACCGATCAGGACATCCTGAACGACGCCAAGACCACCGGCGACGTCGTCAGCTACGGCCTCGGGCCGCAGGCGCAGCGCTATTCGCCCCTGAAGGCGCTCAACAAGGACACCATCAAGGGCCTCGTGCCGGCCTATTCGTTCTCGTTCGGCGGCGAGAAGCAGCGCGGCCAGGAGAGCCAGGCGCTCATCAAGGACGGCGTGATCTACGTCACCGGCTCGTATTCGCGCATCTACGCGGTCAACTCGCGCACCGGCGAGAAGATCTGGGAATACGATGCCCGCCTGCCCGAGGGCATCCTGCCCTGCTGCGACGTCGTGAACCGCGGCGCCGCGCTCTACAAGGATCTGGTGATCTTCGGCACGCTCGACGCCAAGCTCGTCGCGCTCGACCAGAAGACCGGCAAGGTCAAGTGGAAGAAGGACATCGACGACTTCAAGGCCGGCTACAGCTACACCGCCGCGCCCCTGATCGTGAAGGGCAAGGTCATCACCGGCGTGTCCGGCGGCGAGTTCGGCATCGTCGGCCGCGTCGAGGCCCGCGACGCCGAGACCGGCGAGATCGTCTGGAAGCGTCCGGTCATCGAAGGCCATATGGGCGAGCTCAACGGCAAGCCCTCGACCATGACCGGCAAGGTCAACGAGACCTGGCCCGGCGACATGTGGAAGTTCGGCGGCGGCGCCACCTGGCTCGGCGGCACCTACGACCCGGACACCAACCTGATATTCTTCGGCACCGGCAACCCCGGCCCGTGGAACTCGCACCTGCGCCCCGGCGACAACAAGTGGTCGGCCTCGCGCATCGCGCTCAACCCCGAGAACGGCGAGATCGTCTGGGGCTTCCAGACCACGCCGCATGACGGCTGGGACTTCGACGGCGTGAACGAGTTCGTGCCGTTCGAGCTCGACAAGGGCGGGAAGACCATCAAGGCCGGCGCCACCGCCGACCGCAACGGCTTCTTCTACGTCCTCGACCGGACGAACGGGAAGTTCATCTCGGCCTCGCCGTTCGTGAGCAAGATCAACTGGGCCAAGGGCATCGACGAGAACGGCCGTCCGATCTACGACGACGCCAACCGTCCCGGCGACCCGACGAAGGGCGAGGACGGCAAGAAGGGCAAGAGCGTGTTCGCGGTGCCGGGCTTCCTCGGCGGCAAGAACTGGATGCCCATCGGCTACAGCCCCGACACGAAGCTGTTCTACGTCCCCTCGAACGAGTGGGGCATGGACATCTGGAACGAGCCGGTCTCGTACAAGAAGGGGGCCGCCTATCTCGGCGCCGGCTTCACCATCAAGCCGGTCTTCGAAGACCATATCGGCTCTCTCAAGGCCGTCGATCCCGCCACCGGCAAGATCGTGTGGGAGTACAAGAACAAGGCTCCCCTCTGGGCCGGCGTGCTCACCACCGGCGGCAACCTCGTGTTCACGGGGACCCCCGAGGGCTTCCTGAAGGCCTTCGACGCCAAGACCGGCGAGGAAGTCTGGAAGTTCCAGGTCGGCACCGGCGTCGTCGCCTCCCCGATCACCTGGGAGCAGGACGGCGAGCAGTGGGTCGGCGTCGCGGCCGGCTGGGGCGGCGCGGTTCCGCTCTGGGGCGGCGAGGTGGCGAAGACCACCGCCGGCATCAACCAGGGCGGCAGCTTCTGGGCCTTCAAGCTGCCCAAGAGCCTCGCTTCCCGCTGAGGGGCCTCGCCTCCCGTTGAGAAACCGGCGGCGCGCGGAAACCGGAGCCCCGCTCCGGCCCGTGCGCCGAAGGGCAAACTTCCGGATCCGGCGGCCCGCCGTGCTCGCGGCGGCCTCCGATCCGTGCAAGCGAGGTTCCCGCACCCCGCGCGGCCCCCTCAACAGCCGTTCGGATGCGGGAACCGAGCCTGTCGCGCGCCTGCCGCGACGGGGTCGGCCAGACGCCGAGGGAGAGGTCGAATCGATGTCGGCTGCCGCGCCTGACGTCCAGTCCAGGGTCGACGCCCCGCCGGCGGCCGAGGCCGCCCCGGCCATGCGTCTTCTGATCGTCGACGATCATCCGCTGTTCCGCGAGGCCCTGGGGAGCGCGCTGCGCCTGGCCTACCCGGAGGCGTCCCTCCACGAGGCGGGCGGGCTGGAGGCGGCCTGCGCGCTGCTGTCGGCGGAGCGGGGCTTCGACCTCGTGCTGCTCGACCTCGCCCTCCAGGGCGTCTCGGGCTTCGAGGGCCTGCTGACGCTGCGCGCCCGCTTCCCCCGCCTGCCGGTGCTGGTGGTCTCCGGCCACGAGGACCCCCGCGTCATGCGCGAGGCGCTCCATCACGGGGCGGCCGGCTTCGTGCCCAAGGCCGTCGACAAGGCGACGCTCACCACCGCCATCGCCACCGTGCTCGGCGGCGCCCTCTACCTGCCGCCGGGCGTCGACGGAGCCGCCGGCGCGGAAGCCCCCGGCCGCTCCCCCGACCCCGCCGCGCGCGGCACGCCGGGACGCCGCGCGCCGCTGGCCGAGCGCGTCGCCCGCCTCACCCCCCAGCAGGTGCGCGTGCTGATGATGATCCGCCAGGGCAAGCTCAACAAGCAGATCGCCCACGAGCTCCAGGTCGGCGATTCCACCGTCAAGGCCCATGTCTCCGAGATCCTCCGAAAGCTCGAGGTCATCTCCCGGACACAGATCGTCATCGAGACCGCGCCCCTCGATTTCGAGAGGATGCACGGCGCCTGAACGCCGCGCGAAAGACGTTACTGGGCGATCAGGCCGCCGACGATGACGGCGACGCCGAGCCCGATCATGGCATAGGCGAAGACCACGCTCCTGCCCTCGGCGTCGAGGTCCGAAAAGCTCTGCTTGAGATTCTTCATGGCTGTTCTCCCGTCACGGTCGCCGCGCAGCGGCGATGGGGTCCCAAGAACGACGGCGCCCCGCGACGAATGCGGGGCGCCGGGACGGATCAGAAGAACCGGCGGTGCCAACGGTAGCCGTAGCCGTACACGGACGGACGGTAGAACGGCCGGGGGCCGTAATAGCCGTAGCGCGGGCCGTAGCCGTTCGGCCGGCACATGCCCCACGGGTTCGGGTGGTAGCCCCAGCCGCAGCCCCCGGCGACGCGCTCGACGGTGGCTTCCTCCGAGACGACCGCCACCGGGGCCGGGCTGAAGGGCGCGGCCTGGGCCGAGCCGACGAAGCCGGCGGCGGCCGTGACGGCGGCGATGGCGAGCAACCTGATGCTGTTCATGCGATGACCTCCTCTGGTCTCCGGCGGATGAATGCAGTCACCGGACCTCGACAGCGATAGCCCCCGCCGCCGAATACTGATGTGCCGGATGTTACCACGGCGCCGGCTCGGGGCGGCGGACGGGACGGGCGCTCCTCCGTCTCGCGTGCGCGAACGCACCGGGATTGCGCGGCAGCGGCCCGCCTGCCACCAAGAGCCTCCACCGACCGGGCGCCGCCGCCGCCCGCCCCGCGCCCAACGACCGGACGCCCCATGCTCGAGACCGCATCGAACGCCCCCGTCGAGGAACCGCGCACCCTGGAGCGGGCCATCGGCCAGCAGGTGCGGGCGCTGCGGCGCGAGCGGGACCTGTCGGTCGCCGATCTCGGCGGCGCGGCGGGGATCTCGTCCGGCATGGTCTCGAAGATCGAGAACGGCCAGATCTCGCCCTCGCTCTCGACCCTGAACGCCGTGGCCGGCGCCCTCAACGTGCCGATCACGGCGCTGTTCGCGGCCTTCGAGGAGAGCCGCGACTGCTCCCATGTCCGGCGCGGGCAGGGGGTGGTGATCGAGCGGCGCGGCACCAAGGCCGGGCACATCTACGAGTTGCTCGGCGCGGGCCTGCGCGGCGACGTGGTGGTGGAGCCCTACCTCATCACCCTGGAGAAGGATGCCGAGCCCTATACGGGCTTCCGGCATGCGGGCATTGAATTCATCTACATGCTCAGTGGCATCGTGCTCTACCGGCATGCCGGCCGGGACTACCGCCTCGAGCCTGGCGACGCGCTGCTGTTCGATTCGGCGGCGCTGCACGGCCCGGCGTCGCTGGTCGAGACGCCGATGACCTATCTGTCGATCATCGTCTATCCGCGCGGATAACGCGGGCCGGCGGCCGGCGCTCAGCCCTGTCCCACATCCTGCGCGATCCCCATGCGCTCCAGCCCCTCGGCCAGGAAGTCGGCGGCGTCCGGCACGGCGAGCAGCGCGCGGGCGCCCCCCTCCCCGGCGGCGTCGCGCTCGCGGGCGAAGCGCACCGCGCCCTCCCATTCCTCCGGCTCCATGTCGCCGCGCCCCACGTAGAGGAGCGCCAGGAGATCGGCCCGCTCGTCGACGTCGAGGCCCGCGACGAGACCGCGCAGCTCCGCCTCCGTCGCCTCGTCGGTGCCCGAGACGAGGATGTCGGTCGCGCCGTCGTCGGTGGGGTTCGAGCCGGAATCGGGGTCGGTGGCGCCCTCCTTCACCTCGACGGCGCGCAGCCGCAGGATGATCTCGGTGACGGTGTCGGTGGCAATGTCCATGAGGCTCTCCCGGACCGGCCGCGCGGGGCCGTGTCCTTCGACAACCCGCCGGGAGGCCGCCGGTTCGTCCGCCTCGCTTGTCCGCCCCGCCCGGAGCCTGTACCGCCTGCCGCGTCTGGCGAATGAACAGGGGGCCGGGAATGCGGCTGGTCGTGGTCGGCGCCGAGGGGCGCATGGGGCGGATGCTGGTGCGCGCGGTCGCCGCCACCGAGGGCTGCGAGTTGTCCGGCGCCATCGAGCGCGAGGGATCGGCCGCGCTCGGGCAGGATGCCGGCACGCTCGCCGGCATCGGGCCACTCGGCGTCGCGATCACCGACGATCCGCTGCCCGTCTTCGCGGCGGCCGAAGGCGTGCTCGACTTCACCACACCCACCGCCACCACCTTCTTCGCCGAGCTCGCCGCGCAGGCCCGCATCGTCCATGTGGTCGGCACCACGGGGCTCGGCGAGGTGGAACTGGCGCGCCTTGCCGCCGCCGCGCGCCACGCCCGCATCGTGCGCTCGGGCAACATGTCGCTCGGCGTCAACCTGCTCGCCGGGCTGGTGCGCAAGGTCGCCGCCGCGCTCGGCGAGGATTTCGACATCGAGATCGTCGAGATGCACCACCGCATGAAGGTCGATGCGCCCTCGGGGACGGCGCTGCTGCTCGGCGAGGCGGCGGCCGAGGGGCGCGGCGCGGCGCTCGCGGACAAGCGGGTCTCCATCCGCGACGGACATACCGGCGCGCGCCGGCCGGGGGACATCGGCTTCGCGACGCTGCGCGGCGGCAGCGTGGTGGGAGACCACAGCGTGATCTTCGCCGGGCCCGGCGAGCAGCTGACGCTCAGCCACCACGCGGCCGACCGCGAGATCTTCGCGCGCGGCGCCGTGCGGGCCGCGCTCTGGGCCTTCGACCGCAAGCCGGGCCTCTACGGCATGACGGACGTGCTCGGACTGTAGCCGGCACGGCCCCTCCGTCTTCGGTGCGGGTTGGGCGGTGGCCCGGCCTCTGCTAGGAGCCCGGCCAAGGTACAGCCAAGGGCCAGCCCAGTCTCGTCCGGTCGCGAAGGAACCCAATCCCGATGGAGCGCCTGCTCGTCCTCGCTCGCCACGGCCAGAGCGAATGGAACCTCAAGAAGCTGTTCACGGGCTGGCGCGACCCGGACCTCACCGATCTCGGCGTCGAGGAGGCCCGCAAGGCCGGGCGCTGGCTGGTGGACCAGGGCTACCGCTTCGACGTGGCCTTCACCTCGAACCTTAAGCGGGCCCAGCGCACCGCCTCGCTCATCCTCGGCGAGATGGATCTCGCCGACATCGAGGTGGTGCGCGCGCAGGCCCTCAACGAGCGCGACTACGGCGACCTCTCCGGCCTCAACAAGGACGACGCCCGCGACCGCTGGGGCGCCGAGCAGGTGCACGAGTGGCGCCGCTCCTACGACGTGCCCCCGCCCGGCGGCGAGAGCCTCAAGGACACCGCCGCGCGGGTGCTGCCCTACTACATCGAGACCATCCTGCCGCGCGTGATGGCGGGCGAGCGGGTGCTGGTGGCCGCCCACGGCAACTCCCTGCGGGCCCTGGTGATGGTGCTCGACCGGATGACGCCGACCACCATCGCGGGGGTCGAGATCGCCACCGGCGTGCCGCTCGTCTACCGCCTCAAGGCGGACACCACGGTCGCGATGAAGACCGTGCTCGACCGGGACATCGACGAGCACTGACGGCGCTGAGGGGGAGGCGCATCCGTTTCCCCAAGCCAGGATCGGCCGGGCGACCGCCAGCGATCGCGGCAGCGCGCGATCCATGAGTTCGGGTCCATGAATTCGGGATCGATCCGATGGTTCTCCCTGATGAAGTGAAAACGCTTCTGGCGTCGCCCCATGCCTCCCCATACAGGGGCGACGTGATCCGGTGGATGATGTGGCGCGGCAAGCCGATCGATCCGACGCCGGAGAACATGGAGGCCGCGATCATCTTCCTGCTCACGAACTTTGCCGAGTTCAGGACCATCACGGATTACCGCATCAATCTGAGCGGACTCTTCGAAAGCAGAATAAAAGTTTACAACCACCTGCCGAGGACGGTGGAGCTTTACATCGGCTGCCGGAATGTCGGTCCGGGACTGATCGTTTCCCATGGTCACGGCACGATCGTTCATGCCGAATCGATCGGCAACGATTTCTTCGTGAACCAGAACGTCACCATCGGATATGACGGCAAGAGCGGCATTCCCGTCATCGGGGACCGCGTCACGATCCATACCGGCGCGGTCGTCGTCGGGAAGATCACCATCGGCAGCGATGTCACCATCGGCGCGAATGCCGTCGTTCACTTCGACGTACCGAGCAAATCGAAGGTTTTTGCGCCCAGGGCGACCATCGTCACCTCCGAGTGACAATAATTTTTACGTTCAGTTCCGCGGGGCATCGGCGAGAACCTGTTCGATCTCCCTCACTCTCGATCGCGCGAAAGCATTGTCGGGAGCCCTCTCCAGGGCCGCCCTGGCCCAGATAAGGGCTTCCTCCTGTCGCTTCGTGTGGAGAAGGAAAGCGCTGCGAAGAAGCAGATGCATCACGTTCCGAGAGTTCAACTCGGTCGCGGCCATGATGCAGTGCTCCGCCAGCGCGATGCGGCCACGCTTGAAATACGCTTCTCCGGCGGCGGCATAGATGCCGGCGATGTCTTCGACCCTCAAGCTCTCGGCCTTGAGGGATATGATCCTGACGGCAAGATGCGGTCGCCGTCTCGCCACGGCGAGAGCCACGTTCCGATAGCGGTTCGGAAATAGCCGCCGTCGGGCAGCCACAAGCCGCAGCAGGCTCGTGCGATCGTCGGATCGGCAGGCGGCGATCAATCGCAACGCGACCGACGACGACGCGAAACAGCGAATCGTATCGTGGCCCGTATGCCTGACGGGGATCAGCACGACGTCGTGGATGTCAGCGATCCGGCCGGCATGGAATCGATCGTGATCCAGGCATGGATCGTAGAAGAGATAGACACGCCCCGACACGTCCGCAGGCCCGATCTTCATGCCGGAATTTTGGGCAGAATAGTAAGGCGTATAGAGGGAGAATTCTCCCGTATCCTCGGGCGCGATGGAAAACTGCGGAGAAAAGGCAAGAACCGTCTCCGCCCGCAAGGCGGCGCTGAACTTGATCGCGGCATAGGCACCCATCGAATGACCGTAGAGAATCCGGGGTCGCCGATCTCCCGCTTCAGTCGGAAGCTGCCCGATCGCGGTCGTCATGCCGGCGACCGGAAACCAGTTCGGCGCCCTGGTGACGAAGCCCAGCGCGCGGAGGCCGTTCCTGCGCGCGAAGCTCTGGGCCCAGTAACGGCCGCCGGACGCGACCATCGAACTCTCGTTGAAGGTGACGAGGGTCCAGTCGGAGCCCCCCTCCTCGCGCCGGACGACCAGATGATCGCCGTCATGGATCAGCGGGGCCGCAACCTCGGCGGATTCGAGGGGTTCGTATGCAGTCATCGCCCGGCCCGGAATCGTCGATCGCGCGTCGGCGCATGGCCGTTTCTCAGCCGGATACCCGTGTCGAACAGAGCGTTGCCGTTGTCCAGCATCGACCACACCACGACGGGCCGGACCGATCGGGGCCGGGGAGGCGCCGCGTGAGCCCCGCGGCGATCGTCCTCGCGCCGGGGCTGATCCACCATCCCGGCCGGCTCGACGCCGCCGCCCGCGAAAGGCTCGCGGCGGAGGTCGCCGAGCTGCTCGCGGCCGCGCCGCCCTTCATCCCCCGGATGCCGCGCACGGGAAAGCCGTTCTCGGTGCGGATGTCGAACGGGGGGCCGCTCGGCTGGGTCTCGGACGAGGCCGGCTACCGCTATCAGGCGACGCACCCGGAGACGGGACGCCCCTGGCCGCCGATCCCGCCGCTGGCGTTGGAGACCTGGGCGGCGCTGGCGCCCGATGCCGCCCCGCCGGAGGCCTGCCTCGTCAACCTCTACGCGCCCGACGCCCGCATGGGCCTGCACCAGGACCGCGACGAAGCCGACCTCTCGGCCCCCGTCCTGTCGCTGTCGCTCGGCGCCCCGGCCCGCTTCCGCTACGGCGGGTTGTCGCGGTCCGACCCGACGCGCTCGATCCGGCTGGAGCCCGGTGACGCGATCGTGATGGGAGGGCCCTCCCGCCTCGCCTTCCACGGCATCGACCGCATCCTCGCCGCCGCGCCGGACCTGCTGGCGGAGACGGAGAGCGGACCGCCCTTCCTGCCCGCCGGCTGGCGCTGCAACCTGACGCTGCGCCGTGTCACCGCGCCATGCGTCCCCCGCTCCGCTTGACAGGTGCCCGGCGCGAGCCGACCCATCGCATCGGACAGCGGACGGACAGGCCCCGCGCGCGGCGGGGCGGCATGCGGAGACAGGTCGAGATGCGGTTGCGTGACCTCGTGCGGACCCTGGCAGCGCCCCTCGCCGGGCTGTGCCTGACCCTCGTCCTCGCGGGCGCCGCTCCGGCGGCCGAGCCGGTCTACCCCTCCGGCTCGCGCTTCGGCTTCGAGCCGCCCCCGGACATGGCTCCCTCGCGGCGCTTTTCTGGGTTCGAGCGCAAGGAGGGCGGGGCCACCGTCTCCGTGGTGGAGCTGCCGCCGGGCGCCTTCCCCGACCTCGCCGCCAACTTCACCGACGACAACCTGAAGAGCCAGGGCTTCATCGTCGAGAAGCGCGACGCCCTCAAGATCGGCGGCGCGGAGGCGATGCTGTTCTCCGGCGAGCAGCCCGCCGACGCGGCCCAGGGCACGCCGACCGTGCGCAAGTGGCTGCTGCTCGTGGGCGATCCCACCGTCACCGGGATCATCGTCGCCCAGTGCCTGCCCGACGCCGAGACCGAGGCGACCATGCGCGCCATGCTCGCGGGCGTGACCATCCGGCCGGCGCTGAGCCTCGACCAGCAGGTGCAGGCGCTGCCCTTCGTCATCACCGACGCGGCCGGCTTCCGCCCGGTGCGGGTGCTGGCCGGCAACTCGGTGCTGCTCACCTCGGGCCCCAAGGACCAGATGGCGAATCTGGAGCAGCCGATCCTGGTGCTGGCCCAGGCCGTCCAGCAGCCGCCCTCCGCCGACCAGCGCGACGGCTTCGCCCGCGCGGCGCTCTACGCCAACCAGACCATGAAGGACTTCGTGATCGAACGCGCCCAGAGCTACCGCCAGAACGGCGTCGACTGGCACGAGATCGTGGCGCGGGCCAAGGACCTGCCCTCGAACACGCCGGTGGTGGTCTCGCAGACCATCCGCTTCGCGCCCGACGGCTACCTGCGCGCGCTCGGCGTCGTGCGCGAGGACCAGCGCGACGGCACGCTCGCGAAGTTCCGCGAGGTGGTCGACAGCGTTCAGGTGAAGTGAGGCGTCAGACCAGACCGCCGAGGCGCAGGGCGAGACCGGCGGCGGCGCATCCCGCCAGCACCGGCACCACGCCGGCCTGGAAGCGAAAAACCGCCGCCAGCGCCGCCACGGCGAGCGCCAGGGCGTAGGGGTCGAGGCTCGCCGGCACCGGAAGCTCGAGCCGCAGCGGCCCGGCCCGGAGCGGGCGGACCTGCGCGAACAGCGTGTGCAGCGCGAACCAGACGGCGAGGTTCAGGATCACCCCGACCACCGCCGCCGTCACCGCCGCCAGCGCGCCCGCCAGCACGCGGTCGCCGCGCAGGCGCTCGACATGGGGCGCGCACAGGAAGATCCAGAGGAAGCAGGGCAGGAACGTCACCCAGGTGGTGAGAAGCCCGCCGAGCGTCCCCGCCGCCAGCGCCGGCAGCGCGCCGGGATGGCGGAAGGCCGCCATGAAGCCCACGAACTGCGTGACCATGATGAGCGGGCCGGGGGTGGTCTCGGCCATGCCGAGCCCGTCGAGCATCTCGCCGGCCGTGAGCCAGCCGTAATCCTCCACCGCCCGCTGCGCGACATAGGCGAGCACCGCGTAGGCGCCCCCGAAAGTGACGAGCGCCATCTGCGAGAAGAACACCGCGATCCGGCCGAACACGTCGTCGGGGCCGAGGAGCGCCAGGAGCGCCAGCACCGGCGCGAGCCAGAGGCCGCCCCAGACGGCGAGCACCCGCAGGGAGCGGCCGCGCGGGACCTCGGCCGCGAGGTCGTCGTCGCCGAGCAGATAGGGTCCGTCGTCCGCGGACGCGACGGCGCCGTGGCCGCCGCCGGCCGTGAACCACGCCAGGCCGGCGCGGGCCCCGAGGAAGCCGACGAGCCCCGCCGCCAGCACGATCAGGGGAAACGGCACGCCGAAGAGGAAGATCGCGAGGAAGGCCGCCGCCGCGAGCCCGACCATCGCCGGACCTTTCAGCGCGCGCCTGCCGATGCGCAGCACCGCCTGGAGCACGATGGCGAGCACCGCCGCCTTCAGCCCGAAGAACAGCCCGGCGACGGCGCCCGCGTTGCCGGCGAGCGCGTAGAGCCAGCTCAGCGCCATGATCGCGAGGAGGCCCGGCAGCACGAAGAGCCCGCCGGCGAGGAGGCCGCCGCGCGTCCCGTGCATCAGCCAGCCGACATAGGTGGCGAGTTGCTGCGCCTCGGGGCCCGGCAGCAGGGTGCAGACGTTGAGCGCGTGCAGGAAGCGCCGCTCCGAGATCCAGCGCCGCTCCTCCACCAGCACGCGGTGCATCACCGCGATCTGGCCGGCGGGTCCCCCGAAGGAGAGCGCCGCGATCCGCGCCCAGACCGGCACGGCCTCGCGCAGGCTGACGGGCGAGGGCGCCGGGCGCGCGGGCCCGGCGGCGGCCAAGGCGGGGGCGGCCATCGCGGCGGACGCGACGCGCTCAGGCCGCCACGCGGCCTTCCAGCGGAAACACCTTGGCCGGGTTCATCAGCCAGAGGGGATCGAACACGTTGCGCACCCGCATCTGCTGGTCGAGATCGGCCTGCGTGTACTGGAAGCGCATCAGCTCCCGCTTCTCGATGCCGACGCCGTGCTCGCCGGTGAGGCAGCCGCCGACCTCCACGCAGAGCTTCAGGATCTCGTCGCCGGCCGCTTCCGCCTTCTGGAGCTCGCCGGGCCTGTTGATGTCGAACAGGATCAGCGGGTGCAGGTTGCCGTCTCCGGCATGGAAGACGTTGGCGACGCGCAGGCCGTGCCCGGCGCAGATGGCGCCGATGCGCTCCAGCACATGCCCGAGCCGGCCGGTGGGGATGGTGCCGTCCATGCAGACATAGTCCGAGATCCGGCCGGTGGCACCGAAGGCGGATTTCCGGCCCTTCCAGATGGCGGCGCTCTCGGCCTCGGATTTCGAGACCCGGATGCTCGTCGGCCGGAAGCCCTGCGCGATCGTCTCGATGCGGGCGAGCATCGCCTCGCACTCGGCGTCGCACCCCTCGACCTCGATGATGAGCATCGCCTCGGCGTCGCGCGGATAGCCGGCCTTCGCGAAATCCTCGGTGATGAGGATCGCTTCCTTGTCCATGTACTCGATGGCCACGGGGATGATGCCGGCGGCGATGATCGCCGCCACGCAGTCGCCCGCGTCCTCAACGGACGAGAATCCGACCAGCACCGGCCGCGCCCCTTCCGCCGCGCGCAGGATCCGCACCGTCGCCTCGGTGACGATGCCGAGCTGCCCTTCCGAGCCGCAGATCAGCCCGAGCAGGTCGTAGCCGGGCGCGTCGAGATGGGCGCCGCCGATCTCGACCACGGTGCCGTCGTTCGTCACCAGCGTGACGCCGAGCAGGTTGTTGGTGGTGACGCCGTATTTCAGGCAATGCGCGCCGCCCGAGTTCATGGCGATGTTGCCGGCGATGGTGCAGGCGAGCTGGCTCGACGGATCGGGCGCGTAGAAGAAGCCCTCGTGGCTCACCGCGCCGGAGATGGCGAGGTTGGTGATCCCGGCCTCGACGCGGGCGGTGCGGTTCTCGAAATCCATGTCCAGGACGCGGGTCATCTTGCCGACGCCGAGGATGATGGCGTCCTCCTGCGCGATGGCGCCGCCGGCGAGCGACGTGCCCGCCCCGCGCGGCACCACCCGCACGCCGTTCGCGTGGCAATAGGCCATCACCGCCGAGACCTCGGCCGTGGTCGAGGGCAGCGCCACGGCGAGCGGCAGCTTGCGATAGGCCGTGAGCCCGTCCGTCTCGAAGGCGCGGCGCTCGTCCTCGCTCGTCACCAGGGCCTCCGGGGCGAGCAGCGGACGCAGGCCCTCGATGATCGCCTCGCGGCGGGCGACGATCGCCGCGTCGGGGTCGGGAAAGCGGATCGACATGGACGGTCTCCCTGGCGCGGCCGGCGCCCGCCCTTCAGCCAGCGCTCAGCCGGGGCGGCGTAGCCTCCTTGACGGTCGGGCCACGGCTCGCGATCGGGGAAGTGTAGCTGAAACGATTCCAGACTCCACCCGGAACCGAACCCGCCGGCAGGGGCTTCCTTTCGTCGCGGTTGCCCTATGTTCCCGGATCGCAGATTCGAACTTGACCTGTTCTAAAGCATAAGCTCGGCTATAAGCATCGGCGGTTCGAACCGTCTTTCAGGAGGAAACATGATGCGTCACCTCATCCTCGGCGCCGCCCTCGCGCTGCTGCCGCTCACGGCCCATGCCGAGGGCGATGCCGCCGCCGGCGAGAAGGCGTTCGCGCCCTGCAAGGCCTGCCACAGCTTCGAGAAGAACGGCGTCGGCCCGACCCTCAAGGGCGTCGTCGGCGCGAAGGCCGGCGAGGGCGCCGATGGCTACAACTTCTCCGACGCGATGAAGAAGTCCGGCATCACCTGGGACGAGGCGAACCTCAAGGAGTGGCTGACGGACCCCAAGAAGAAGGTCCCCGGCACCAAGATGGTCTTCCCCGGCATCAAGGACGAGAAGAAGGTCCAGGACGTCATCGCCTATCTCAAGACGAAGTCCTGATCGGACGGGCCCGGCGCGCCGCCCGCTCGGGGCCGCGCGCAGGCCTTGCCGAAAGTGTCGTGGCGGGCCGTCCTCCTCGCGGGGGCGGCCCGTTTTTCATGGGAAGGGCGAAGCGGACGGAAAGCGGCGCCCCGATCCCTCAATCGGCGGAGGCGGCGCCCGTGTGCAGGCCGTCGCGCAGGGTGACGAGCCGGTCGAGCAACGCATCGCGCGCGGCGAGGTCGAGCCCCGTCATGCCGCCGGCCTCGTCGGGGATGCAGGCCATCACTCCCCGCAGGGAGCGGCCCTTGTCCGTCAGGAAGATGCTCACCTGCCGCTCGTCCGCCCGGTCGCGGGTGCGCCGGACATGGCCGGACGCCTCGAGCCGCTTCAACAGGGGCGTGAGCGTGCCCGAATCGAGGAAGAGCCGCGTCCCGATCTCCTTGACCGTCAGCCCCTCGGCCTCCCACAGCACGAGCAGCACGAGATATTGCGGATAGGTCAGGTCGTGCGCGGCGAGCAGGCCGCGATAGGCCCGGCCGAAGGCATGCGCCGCCGCGTAGACCGCGAAGCAGAGCTGGTTCGACAGCAGCTGCGGGTTGCGCGGATCGAGGGCGGCGCCGTCCAGACCCGCCGGGGTCGCTGCCGTCCGCGCGTCGCGGACCTCTTCGGTCTTGCCATGGCCCGGCATGGGCGAACTCCTCGGGGCATGCTCGACGGCGCAAAGCCCCGTACGCTCGTCAAGATGGATTTTAGCCGACACGATGAACACGCACAATCGATAACTGGAAACGGCAAACTAGATTGTGCGCAATCTATATACCCTGCTATGAACGGCCGTACCGCGCGATGCGGGTATCGGCCGAACCTGCTTCGCACAAGACACAGGACGTATGAAAGGATACATGATGCAAGTCCTCTACACCGCCAGCGCCCATGCCACCGGGGGCCGCGAGGGCTCCGCCGCCAGCGACGACGACCGCCTGTCGGTCACGCTCTCGACGCCGCAGGAGCTCGGCGGCGGCGCGGGCCCCGGCACCAACCCAGAGCAGCTCTTCGCCGCCGGCTACGCCGCCTGCTTCCTCGGCGCCCTGAAGTTCGTGGCGGCGCAGGACAGGCTGAAGCTCTCCGACGATGCGAAGGTCGAGTCCCGCGTCGGCATCGGCAAGCGCGACGACGGCGCCGGATTCGGTCTCACGGTGGCGCTGCGCGCGACCCTGCCCGGAATCGACGCGGACAAGGCGGCCGATCTCGTGGCGCGCGCCCATGTGGTCTGCCCCTACTCGCATGCCACGCGCGGCAACATCGCGGTGGACGTCGCCGCCGCCTGAGGCGGCCCTCGTTCGCGCGGCCGCCGGCAGGACGGCGCGCGGATGGGGCTTGCCTCGCACGGATCGATCCCCGAGCTTGGGGGTTGACCGTCCTGAGGCCGAGCCCGGAGTGCGTGCCATGAACGTTCTTGCCAGCCTCATCGACGAGGTGAAGTGCAACGAGGCCGCCGAGGCGGCGATGGCCGTCCTCCAGGCAGCCCTGGAGCGGCGCACCAGCGAGGAGCAGGGCGCCTTCTGGCACGCGGTCGGTCTCTATTACGTGTCGCGCAAGGCGCCGCCGGAGACGACCGCCGCCAAGGGTTCCGCGACGGGTGCCGCGATGACCGAGGGCGCATGACCTGGGGCGCATGAGCGGCCGCGTCGGGCGGCGGCTCCGCCTGTCGCGAAGCGCGAGCGGTGCTAAGGGTCTGCCGTCCATCCGGACGGAGAACCGGAAACCGTTTTTCCTGGATAGACTTTAGCGGGCCGCGACCAGGGCGAACGCCTTAGTGACGGAGGCACCGCCGCCGCTTCCCGCCTGCGAGACGGCGAGGAGGCCGAGCCCGCACAGGGCGATCACCGGAAGCGCCCGCCGGGGCTTGTTGCGGGCATAGGCGTAGACGCCGCGCACCGGCATCAGGGCGAGCTTCAGGAGCGCCCGCACGGCGAGGATCGCGACGATCGGCACCACCGCCAGCGACAATCCGATGACAGGCATGTCCGTCTCCTCGCCGAGCCACCGCGCCGATGCGGCGACGAGCCCTCACGAGAGGCCACGAATGCGTCGAGACTGAGGAGGCCGGCGGCGCTTTCGGAAAACGAGGCCGCCGGCTGTCTCCATTCCCCGTCCTGGCCTATGCAGGGCTGATTCTCCGAGAGCCCGAGCCGCGCGCGTTGGAAGAAGTCCTGTATCGCTGGATCGAGGCCACGGCATCCGTGCGCGCCGAGGTGCTGCGCGGGATCGGGTTCGCCCTCACGCTGGCCGTCACCGTGCATGCCCTGCTGCGCAAGCGCGAGGTCAGCGTCGCCATCGGCTGGATCGGGCTCGCCTGGCTGTCGCCGGTCTTCGGCTCGGGGCTCTACGCGCTGTTCGGCGTCAACCGGGTGTCGCGGCGGGCGCAGAAGCTGCGCCCCAAGCCGTCGGAGACCGAGGCGGGCGCGCGCGGACCGGGCGTCGCCGCCGTGCACGGGTTCGAGCCGCTGGAGCACGCGGTGCGGCGGATCTCCGGGCTGCCCCTGGTCGGCGGCAACGCGGTCGATCTCTTCCGCAACGGCGACGCCGCCTATCCCGCCATGCTGGAGGCGATCGGCCAAGCCAGCGAGAGCGTCGCCCTGTCGAGCTACATCTTCCGCGACGACGACACGGGACGGGCGTTCTGCGAGGCGCTGGCGGCGGCCAAGGCGCGCGGCGCGGAGGTGCGCGTGCTCATCGACGGGGTCGGCGGCGGCTACTTCAACCCGGCCGCCTACAAGCGCCTGCGCGCCGCCGGGGTGCCGGCGGGGCTGTTCATGCATTCGGCGCTGCCCTGGCGGATGCCGTTCCTGAACCTGCGCACCCACAAGAAGATCCTCATCGTCGACGGCCGCACCGCCTTCACCGGCGGCATCAACATCTCCGACGCCAACCGCGTGGCGCGCGATCCCCCGCATCCGGTGCGCGACACGCATTTCCGCCTGCGGGGGCCGGTGGTGGAACAGCTCGCCCTCGCCTTCGCCCGCGAATGGGCTTTCGTCACGGGCGAGGATCTCGACGGGCCGCGCTGGTTTCCGCCGCTCTCCCCGGCCGGCGCGACGGCGGCGCGGGTCGTCACCTCCGGCCCCGACGCCGACGTGCGCAAGATCGAGCTCGTGGTGCTGGAGGCGATCTCCTGCGCCCGCCGCAGCATCCGGCTGGCGACCCCCTACTTCCTGCCCGCCGAGATGGTGGTGAACGCGCTCTGCCTGGCGGCCCTGCGCGGCATCGCCGTGGATGTCGTCATCCCCGGCAAGAGCGACCACCGCTTCATCGACTGGGCGTCCCGCGCCCATTTCGACCCGCTGCTGGAGGCCGGCGTCGCGATCTGGCTCGACGCGCCGCCCTTCGACCACTCGAAGCTGCTCGTCGTCGACGAGGCGTGGTGCTTCGTCGGCAGCGCCAACTGGGACATGCGCAGCTTCCGCCTGAACTTCGAATTGAACGTGGAGCTCTACGAGCCGGCGCTCGCCGGGGATCTCGACGCCTTCATCCGGGCCAAGCGGCACAAGCGCCTGACGCGGCACGACCTCAGGGCGCGCGCCCTGCCCGTGCGCCTGCGCGACGCAGCCGTCCGACTGCTGCTGCCATACCTCTGACCCGCTGCACCATGCGCCGCTCGCGGGCGCCGTCGTCGTCCGAGGGCGCGAGATGGACCACGATGGGGCGGTGGTCGGAGGGGCCGCGCGGCAGCACGCCCCTGTCATGGCAGGTCAGCCCGCGCACGAGGCAGCGGTCGAGCCGAAGCGGCAGCACGTCCACCATGGCATGCGTCGGCGCCCTCGGGCCGACGTCGCGAAAGCCCGGCAGGAGGGCCGGCCCGACGATGTTGTAATCGCCGAGCACCGCCGCCCGCTTCGGCAGCGAGCGCTCGATGCAGCGCAGTTGCCGCCGGTTCAGCACCTGCCCGTGCGAGAGATGGACGTTGGCGATGCCGAAATCGCCGAGATCGAGCACCTGGCAGACCCGGTGGACGAGGGCGCCCGAGGGCAGCACCACCACGGCCGGCGGATGCGCCCAGGGCACCCGGCTCCAGATCGCGAGCCCGTGGATGCGCCCCGGCAGCGGCGCCCAGGCATAGGCGCCTCCGACGCGCTCCCTTATCGCCGAGATGCCGCGCGTCGCCTCCTGCATCAGCAGGATGTCCGGCGCCTCCTGCTCGATCAGGGCGACGACGTTCTCCACCGCCGCGCCGGTGCGGCGGAGCAGGTTCCAGCTGACGATCTTGCGGGCCCTGGCGGGGACCGTCGCGTGGTGGATCGGCGCGTCGGACGCGCCCGCGGGCACGAACGGGGTGAACAGGCGGGAATCGTCCATGCGGCGGGTCGCGGCCCCTCCCTCGTCTCGCGCCCGTCTCTCGGCGCGCGGCGGCGGCACGTCAACGCGGAAGGCGCCGGACGGGTCCGTTCCCGGTCCGCTACCGGCAATGCTGTCCCGGCGGGCAGCGGCCGGCCTGGGGCGGAGGCGCGCGCGGCGCGGGGGCGGCGCGCTGCTGCATCATCTGGCGTTGCTGCATCATCTGCTGCTGGCGGGCGGCGGCCTGGGCCTGCATCTGCTGCTGGCGGGCCGCCTGCTGTTGCTGCATCTGCATCTGACGCTGCTGCATCATCTGCTGCTGGCGCGCCGCCTGCTGCTGTTGCATCTGCTGCTGACGGGCGGCCTGCTGCTGCATCTGTTGCTGCTGCCGGGCCGCCTGCATCTGCTGACGCTGGGACGCCGCCTGCTGCTGGGCGGCCTGAGACTGCATCTGCTGCTGTCTCTGCTGCGCCTGCATCTGGCGCTGCTGGGCGATGGCCTGCTGACGCTCCTGGGCCGCCTGGAGCTTCTGCTGCTGCGCCGCCTGTCGCGGATCGCCGGCCGGGGCCGGCGGGACCTTGGCGGCATTCGCCGGCCCGGACACGGCCGCCGGCTGGCCGGGCGCACGGCCGGGCCGGGGAACGGCACCCTGCACCGTCGCGGGCGCGCCCTGCTGTCCGGTAGCGATGCCCGGTCCCTTGAGCCCTTGACCCGCTGCTTGACCCGGTCCTTGGCCGATCGCCTGCATCGGGATCTGTCCGGGGCCGGCGGCGGGCGGCGGGAGCTTTCCGAGACCCGTCGCGGCGCCGGGAGCGCCCGGCCGGCCCGCCTGCTGCGGCAGCGGCTGGCCGCCGTTGAAACCCGGCAGCGCCTGTCCCGGCGGCTGGCCGGGGCGCCCGGCCTGCACGGGCAGCCCCTGAGCCGGAGCGAGGCCCTTGCCCTGCCCCTGGAAGATCTGAGCCGGCCCCTGCACCTGTCCGGGGGCCCCTTGCCCCGGCCCCATCTGCCCCGGCCCGGCTTGGCCCGGCCCGGCTTGGCCCGGCGCATGACCGTGGAACACCTGTCCGGGTCCCGCTTGTCCAGGTCCGATCTGTCCAAGCCCCGGCTGACCGCCTCCGGGCGGCAAGGCCGCCTTCTGCGCGACGGAGGGCGGCAGGGCGACGCGCGCGGCGGCGAATCCCGCAGCCGCCCCGACCACCGCCCCCGCGCCGATGGCGACGCCGGGGGAGAGCGCCGGTCCGTGCTGGAGCGCGGCGGCGTTGATCTGGTTGATGACCGTGGTGTTGTGAATGTTCTCGTAGAGCACCGCGTTCGGCGGCGGCGCCACGTAGACCGGCGCGCTCACATAGGTCGGCACCGGCACGAAGGCCGGCACCGGCAGGGCGTAGTATTCGTCCGGGGGAGGCGGGGGCGCGAGCGCGACGATATAGGCCGGCCTCGGCGGCAGGAAGAACACCGGCGGCGGCGGAGGCGACGCGAAGGCGTAGACCGGATCGTCGAAATAGAGCGCCGGTCGCTCGACATAGACGATCTCCTCCGGGGGCGGAGGCGGCACGTCGAAGGCCATCGGCGTGTAGGAGGGCGGCGGCTCGAGGGCGGCGGCGAGCCGCGACAGCCGGCGGCGGGCGTCGGCGGCATGCGGCCCGCGCGGATAGCGGTCGAGATAGGACCAGAACGCCTCCGGCGAGCCGGCGACGAGGGTCCGCCGCCAGGTGAGCGCCTCGCGCCGCGCCGCGAGGATGGCGCGCACGCGCTTGGCCAGCGGGTCCTGCGGATAGGCGGCGAGGAAGTCCTGGTAGCCCTGGAGCGTGTCGCGCTCCAGGCAGAGGGCGAAGGCATCCTGCGCCCCGATCTCGCGGATCGGGCGGGCGCGCAGGGCCGCCACCTCGGCCGGGCGGCCGGCGGGGGGCGCATCGGGGGCGCGCTCGAAGAACACGAAGGGCGCCTCGATGCGGCTCGCGTCCCACGGCACGAGGCCGCCTCCGGTGCGTTCGCTGACGCGCAGGCGCACCCGGTCGAACAGCTCCGCCGGTTGCAGGCCGCCCTCGCGGATCATCTCCACCAGCGCCTCGGCATAGGCGCCGTAGGAGCCGGTCTCGACCGGGCCGACCGTGCCCGGCGCGGCGTTGAAGGCGACGAGGCTGCCCGGATCCGCCTCCGTCAGGGCGAGCCCGCCGGCGAGCGGCTCGCCGCCTTTCGCGAAGGGGTTGGCACGCGCTGCGTCGAGCACGACGAAGCGCGCCTTCAAGGGCAGCGCGGCGAGGCGCTTGGTGTAGTCGGAGACGCGCAGCGCCGCCGTGGGCACATCGGCGGCCGAGGCGATCCTGGCGTCCACCGGGACGATGTAGTTCTCGCCGTCGAGCTGAACGCCGTAGCCGGCGAGATAGACGAAGGACACGGTGTCGGGCCCGGAGGCCGCCGCCTTGTCGGCGAAGTCGCGCAGCGCCCGGCGCAGGGAATCCTCGTCGAGGTCACGCGCGCCGACCACGTCGAAGCCCGCCGCCTGGAGGGTCTGCGCCACCAGCCCCGCGTCGTTGGCGGCGGTGGAGAGCGGCGCGGCGGCATAGGCGGCGTTGCCGACGACGAGCGCGATCCGCTTCTGCGATCCGGCCGGCGGGCTCTGGGCCCCGGCCGCCGCCGGCAGGGCGCAGAGCGCGGCCAGGGCGAGCAGCAGCATCGGAAGACGCGGCAGCGATCGGAACGGCGATCGGGACATGGCGACCTCCCCTGGTGACGCGCCGATCGAAGGATCGGGCGCGTGAACTTGCGCTGAACGCGTCGTCCACGCGTCTCACGTTCGCGAGAGCGTGCGGAGACTGCGCCGCCATCGCCGCCCTGGCAAACGGATCGCTTTCGAATCCGGTAGGCGCGCGGCCGGGCCCATTCCCGGAACCCGCCCGCCCTGTGCTATCGCCGGCCGAGACCGGCGGCGCCGGCCTCCGACACCCGGACCCCATGACGCGTTTCACCTTCGTCCACGCCGCCGACCTGCATCTCGGCTCGCCGCTCTCCGGGCTCGCCTCCAAGGACGCCGCCATCGCCGAGCGATTCGCCGGCGCCGGCCGCCGCGCGTTCGAGGACCTCGTCACCCGCGCCGTCGAGGAGCAGGCCGCCTTCATGGTCGTCGCCGGGGATGTCTATGACGGCGACTGGCCGGACCACACCATCGGCCTGTTCTTCGCCCAGCAGGTCGCCAAGCTGGCTCGCGCCGGCATCCCCGTGGTGATGGTGAAGGGCAACCACGATGCCGAGAGCGTCGTCACCAGGAAGCTCGGCCTGCCGCCCTCGGTGACGACCTTCCCGACCCAGCGCGCCGCCACGCACCGCCTGGAGCACCTGCGCGTCGCCCTGCACGGGCGCAGCTTCCCCGACCGCGCCGTGGACGAGAACTACGCGCTCACCTACCCCGCCGCCGTGCCGGGCTGGTTCAACATCGGCGTGCTGCACACCTCCTGCGCCGGGCACGCGGCGCACGAGACCTACGCCCCCTGCTCCGTCGCCGACCTCGCGGCGCGAGGCTACGACTACTGGGCGCTCGGTCATGTCCACGACTACGCCGAGCTCGCCACCGACCCGTGGATCGTCTTTCCCGGCAACCTGCAAGGGCGCAGCGTGCGCGAATGCGGGCCGAAGGGGGCGGTGGCCGTCGACGTGGAGGACGGCCGGGTCCGCGCCGTCCGCCGCCTCGTGGTGGACCATGCCCGCTTCCACCGGCTCGACGTCGATCTCGCCGGGATCGCCGGCCCGCAGGAAGCGGCCGCCGCCGTCGAGGAGGCGCTGCGTCCGCTGGCGGCGGAAGCGGAGGGGCGGCTCCTCGCCGTCCGCGTGCGCCTGCACGGGGAGACGGAAGCACATGACCGCATCGCCGCCGACCGCGCCGGCATCGCCGCCGAGGTGCAGGCGGCGGCCCAGAGGGTCCACGAGGACATCTGGCTCGAACGGCTGAGCCTCGCCACCACCCGGCCGCGCTCCGCCACGCGGACCCCGGAGGCCGGGCTCTCCATCGACCCGGCGGCCCTGCTCGCTTCCGTCGAGCGCGATGCGGATTTCCGGGAGAAGGCCGCCGGGATCCTGGACGAGATCGCGAAAAGGATGCCGCCGGCCCTCGCGGCGGAAGGCGGCCTCCTCGCGGGCGATCTCGACGGGCTCTGCGCGGAGGCCGAGGCACTGATCCTGGGCCGGCTGTCCGGGGAGGCCCGCTGATGCGCCTGCTCTCCCTCGATCTCGAAGCCTACGGCCCCTTCACCGGGCGCAGCCTCTCGTTCCGGCCGGACGCGCGGCTGCATGTGGTGCTGGGCCCCAACGAGGCCGGCAAGAGCTCGGCGCTGTCCGCCGTCACCGACCTGCTGTTCGGGATCGAGGCGCGCACCCGCCACGCCTTCGTCCACGAGATGCCGAACCTGCGCGTCGGCGCCGAGATCGAGGACCGGGAGGGCCGCCGCCTCGCCTTCCGCCGCCGCAAGGGCAACCGCAACACGCTGATCGACGCCGCCGACCGGGCGCTGCCCGACGACGCCCTCGCGCCCTTCCTCGGCGGCCTGACCCGCGAGGTGTTCCGCCACGCCTTCGGCCTCGGCTCGGAGGAGCTGCGCGAGGGCGGCGAGGAGATGATGCGCAGCGAGGGCGAGGTCGGCGCGAGCCTCGCCGCCGCCGCCTCCGGCCTTCGCGGCTACGCCGCCCTCCAGAAGGGGCTGGAGAGCGAGGCGGACGCCATCTTCGGCCCGCGCGCCAGCCGGGACCGCATCTTCTATCAGGCGCTGCGGCGCTACGAGGACGCCCGCAGGGCCGCCGCCGAGAGCACCCTGCGCGACGGCCCCTGGCGCGCCCTGAACGAGAGCATCGCGGCCTCCGGCGCCCTGCTCGACGGGCTCAAGGCGGAGCGCGGGACACGGGCCGCCGAGCGGGCGCGGCTGGAGCGGCTGAAGCGCGTCGGCCCGCTCGTGGCCGCCATCGACGCCCTCGCGGGACGGGCGGAGGCGGATACGGCCCTCGCCGGCCTGCCCGACGGGCTCGGCGACGCCTGGATCGACGGGCTGGAGCGGCGCATCGCGGCCGAGGGGACCAGCGCGAAGGCCGCGCGCGAATCGGAGGCCGCCCTCGTCGAGGCCGCCCGCGCCTTCGAGGCGGTCGGCGTGGACGAGCCCCTGCTGGCCCGCGCCGACGCCATCACGGACGCTTATCGCGGCATCGACCGCTTCGAGAAGGACGGCGACGATCTGCCCCGCGTCGCGGACCAGGAAGCCGGCTTCGCCCGCACGCTGGCCGATCTCGCCGCCCGCATCGGCGTGGCGCCCGACGCCCTGCGCGACCGCCAGCCCCCGGACCCCGTCCGCGCGCGCATCGAGGGCCTGATCGCGAGCGGGCGCGACATCGCGGGCGATCTCGCCCGGCTCGGGCAGGAGCTGGAACGACGCAGGGAGGAGGCCGCCCGGCTCGCGCGCGCCGAGGCCGGCGCGGCGCCCGCCCTCGACCCGGCCCCCCTGCGCCTCGACCTGAAGACCTTCGCGCCCCTGAAAGCCGATCTCCTGCGGCTCGACGCGCATGAGGAGGCGATCCGGCGGCAGGCCGAGCCGGTGCTGGCCCAGGCGGCGCGGCTGTTTCCCCCCGTGGCGGACATCGCCGCCCTGGAGCGCAGCCCGCTACCCTCCCACGAGACCATCGCCCGCTTCCGGCGCGACGGCGAGAGCCTGGAACGCGAGCGCGAGAAGGCCCGCGACGCGATGCTGCTCGCAGGGCGGACCGTCGCCGAGACCCGCGAGCGACTGCGGCGGCGCGAGGGCGGACGCCCGATCCGGACGCAGGAGGATCTTACCGCGCTGCGGGCGGAACGCGACGGGCTGCTCGCCGCCCTGCGGCCGTCGCTCCTCTCCGGCGAAGCGGCGCCGGGGGACCTTCTGCCGCGTTTCGAGACGGCGATGACGGCGGCCGACAGGGCGGCGGACGATCTCGCGGCGGATGCCGAACGCGCCGCCGAGCACGCGGCGGACCTGCGCAAGCTCGCCCTCGACGAGGAGACAGCGCGGACGGCCGGGATCGCGGCGGAGGAGGCGGAGGAGCGCGGCGAGGCGGCCGCCCGCGACTGGCGCGGGGCCTGGGACGGAGCGGGTATCCTGCCGACGCATCCGGCCGAGATGGCGGTCTGGCGCACGGAGGTCGACGCGCTGATCGAGGCGCAGCAGGCCGTCGCCGCCGAACGCCGGAACCACGCCGCGCTGGCCGCCCGGATCGAGAGCCGGCGCGTGCCCCTGCTCGACCTCAGCCGGCGCGCCGGTCTGGCGGATCTCGACGGGCTCGACGTCGGATCGATCCTCGACCGGATCGAGATGCGTCTCACCGCTCTCGCCGATGCCTGGGAAGCGGCGCGCGCGGCCCAAGGCGCCATCCGCGCCGCCGCCGAGCAGGTCGCGCGCACGGAAGGCGACATCGCCGAGGCGCGGGCGAGACAGGCCGCCTGGGCCTCCCTGTGGGCGGACGCGGTGGCGGCCATCGGCCTTCCCGGCACGGCGACGCCGGAGGAGGCGGCGAGCGCGCTGGCCGCCTGGAGCGCCGTCCCGAACGCGCTGGGGGAGCGCGACAACCGGCGCAGCCGCGCCGACGGCATCCGCCGGGACCGGGACGCCTATCTGCGGAAGGTCGCCCGCGTCACCGAGGGCCTCGATCCCGAGCTGTCGGCCCTGCCGCCGGAAGCGGCGGTCAAGACCCTTCACGCCCGGCTGCGCGCCGCCATCGGCGACGCGACGCGGCGCGACGAGCTCGGCCGGTTCCGCGACGCGGCGCAGGCGGCCCATGCGGCGGCCGTGGCGGCGGCGCAGGCCGCGCGCCGCGACCTCGCGGATCATCTTCTCGCCGCCGGCCCCGCCGCCGCGGCCTTCGCGCCGGCGGACCTGCACGAGCGGCTGTCCGCCCGCCGCACGCTGCGCGCGGAACTCGCGCTGCGGCGCGACGCGCTGGCACGCAACGCGGACGGCCTGCCGGAGGCGGCGCTCCGGGAGGAACTCGGCGCCGTCTCGGCCGACGAGATCGAGGCCGCTCTCGCCCGGCTCGCGGTCGAGGAGGAGGAGGCGGTGGAGCGCGGCCAGCGGACGCATGCCGAGCGCGACGCCTGCGAGCGGCAGCGCCTTCAGCTCGAGACCGGCATGGGCTCGGAGCTCGCCCTCGCGCAGCGCAAGGCGGCGGAGGCCGAGATGGCGGCGGCGGCGCGGGACTGGGCGGTGCTCAGAATCGCCGGCCTGATGCTCGGCAGCGCCATCAGCCGGCACCGGGCGGGGCAGCAGGATCCGCTGGTGGCGCGCGCGGGCGTTCTGTTCTCCGGGCTCACCGGAGGCGCCTTCGCCGGGCTCGCCCAGGATTACGACGAGGCGGACAGCCCCCGCATCGCCGGGCGCCGGGCCTCGGGTGGCACCATCACGGTGGAGGAGATGAGCGAGGGCACCCGCGACCAGCTCTACCTGGCGCTGCGCCTCGCCTATCTGGAGGACTACGCGACGCGCAGCGAGCCGGCGCCCTTCGTCGGGGACGACCTCTTCCTCACCTTCGACGACGCCCGCACCGGCCACGGGATCGAGGCGCTGGCCTCCCTGGGGGGCGCGATCCAGCCGATCCTGTTCACCCACCACGCGCATGTCGCCGAGATCGCGCGGGCGCGTCTCGGTGGGGCGGTGGAGGTGCTGGCGCTGTAGGCTCAGGCGTCGAGGTAGCGCGCCTTCAGATGCGCGAGATACGGCCCGGCGGAGAGCGGGGCGCCTGTCGCCTCCGCGAGCAGGGCGTTGGTATCGAGCCGGCTCCCCTTCTCGTGCACGTTGGCGCGCAGCCAGCCGCGCAGGCCGGAGAAGTCGCCCCGCGCCAGTCCGGGCCGGATGCAGGCATCCGCCCCCGTCGCCGCCGCGAAGAGCTGCGCCGCCGCGACCGCGCCGAGCGTATAGGTCGGGAAATAGCCGAAGGCGCCGCTCGGCCAGTGGATGTCCTGGAGGCAGCCGAGGCGGTCCTCCGGCACGGCGAGGCCGAGCAGGTCGCGCATGCCCTCGTCGAAGGCGCCCGGCAGGTCGGCGACCTGAAGATCGCCCGCGATCATCGCCGTCTCCAGGCCGTAGCGCAGCAGGATATGGGCCGGATAGGTCGCCTCGTCGGCATCGACCCGGATCAGGCCCGGCTCCACCCGCGTGTGCAGGCGGTGCAGGTTCCGCGCGCTCCAGGCGGCGCCGTCGCGCCCGAAGGCGTCGCGCAGCAGCGGGGCGAGGTATTCGGCGAATTCCGGCGTGCGGCAGGCCTGCATCTCGACGATGAGCGACTGGCTCTCGTGCAGGCTCATGCCGCGCGCCGATCCCACCGGCTGGCTGCGCCACGCGGCCGGGCGGCCCTGCTCGTAGAGGGCGTGGCCGGTCTCGTGCAGCACGCCCATCAGCGCGCGCAGCACGTCCGTCTCGTCGTAGCGGGTGGTGATGCGGACATCGTCCGTGGCGCCCCCGCAGAACGGGTGCAGGCTGACATCGAGCCGCCCGCGCCTGAAATCGAAGCCCACCGCCTCCATCAGCGCGAGCCCGATCGCGCGCTGCGTCTCCACCGGAAAGGGCCCGTCGAGGGGCAGCGGCGCCGGCTCGGCCGCCTGCCTGTCGCGCGCCTGCGCGACGAGCCCCGGCAGCACCGCGCGCAATTCGGCGAAGAGCGGATCGATGGCGTCCCCGCGCAGGCCCGGATCGTAGCTGTCGAGGAGCGCGTCGTAGGGGGACAGCCCCAGCGCCTCGCCCTTGGCCTGCCCGATCTCGCGCTCCAGGCGCAGCACCTCGGCGAGATCAGGGGCGAGCAGCGCGAAGTCGTTATCGCGCCGGGCCTGCCGCCAGGTCATCTCCGAGCGGGAGGTGGCGCGCGCCTCGGCCTCCACGAGGTCGCGCGGCACGGCGCAAGCGTGGAGATGGGCGCGGCGCATCTCGGCGAGGTTCGCCGCCCGCCAGCCGTCGAGCCCGCCGGCCCGCGCCGCCGCGTCGATCCGGTCGGCGGTCTCGGGCGCCGTGAGGATGTCGTGGGCGAGCCCCTTCAGCACCGCGAGCTGGTCGGCGCGGGTGTCGGCGGCGCCCTCGGGCATCAGCGTCTGCGCGTCCCAGCCGAGGATGCCGGAGGCGTCCTGCAAGGCGTGCAGGCGCGCGAAGCTGCGTTCCAGGGCGGCGTAGGCGTCCATGCGGCTCTCCCGTGAGGCGTCCCGCCCGAGCTACGCGCGCTTCCCGGCGAAGGCCAGGGCCACCGCCCGGATCACCTCCGCCGCGCGGACGCAATCCGCCTCGCTGACGTCGAGATGGGTCGTCACCCGGATCACCGAGCCGATGGCGCGGATACGGACATCATGCGTCAGGCAGGCGGCGGCGAAATCGGGCGCCGTGACTCCTAAGCCAGCCACGGTGAAGCACAGGATGTTCGACTGCCCCGCCGTCTCGTCGAAGCCGAGGCCGGGGATGTCGGCGATGGCCTCATGGATGCGCTTGAGGTTGGCGTTGTCGGCGCGCAATTGCTCGACATGATGGTCGAGGGCGTAGATCCCGGCGGCCGCGAGCACCCCCGACTGGCGCATGGCGCCGCCGAGCCGGTACTTCCACTGCCAGGCTTGGCTCACGAAATCCTTCGACCCGCAGAGCACCGCGCCGACCGGGCAGCCGAGCCCCTTCGAGAGATCGAGCCAGACGCTGTCGAACCCCTCCGCGTAGTCCTTGGCCGGGATGTCCGTGGCGACGACGGCGTTGAGGAGCCGCGCCCCGTCGATATGGGCCTTCATGCCCCTGGCATGGGCGATGTCGCGGATGCGGCGCATGTCCTCGAGCGTCCAGACCGAGCCGCCGGAGAAGCTCGTCGTCTGCTCGACGGAGACGAGGGCGGATTTCGGGGCCGTGCGTCCGGGGGCGCGGATCGCCGCCTCGAACTGCTCGGGCGTGTAGACGCCGGCCCGCGTCTTCAGCGGCGCCACCGAGACGCCGCCGATGGCCGCCGCCCCGGCCGCTTCCGTGTTGTAGATGTGGGACTGGTCGTCGACGATGATCTCGTCGCCGGCCCGCGTCTGCACCAGGACGGAGGTGAGGTTGCACATCGTGCCCGACGGCATGAACACCCCCGCCTCCTTGCCGAGCAGCGCCGCGACGCGCTCGCACAGCGCCAGCGTGGTCGGGTCGGAATCCGACTGCTCGTCGCCGACGACCGCGCTCGCCATCGCCGCGCGCATGCCCGGCGTCGGGCGGGTCTGGGTGTCGCTGAACAGATCGATGGTCACGGGTCGCTCGCTCGCCTTGCCTGAGGACGGACTGGCCGGTGCGGATCGCGCGGGCTCCGGGCCGCCGGCACGGTCCCGCGAGCCTTTCCGCCGTCATCGGTCTATAAGCGCCGAAAGCGCCTTCATTCCAATTGAATTTTGCATTATGCATTCAATTTGAACGGGTCCAACGAGGCACGGCGCCTTCGGGAGAGAACGACACGATGGCAGCGACAGCGCAGCCCGAGGGCGGCGTGCCCAAAGCCGATGCGACCGGGGCCGGCTCGCCCAAGGCCAGCCCGCGCGCCACGGCACGCGCGGCCGCGGGTCTGCCCCGGCGGCTGGCGGAAGCCCTCCAGGGCGAGGTTCGCTTCGACGCCTTCACGCGTGGGCGCTACGCCACCGACGCCTCGATCTACCAGATCATGCCGGCCGGCGTCGTGCTGCCGAGGACCGCCGCCGACATCGCCGCGACCCTGACGATCGCCGCCGAGCACGAGGTGCCCGTCATCATGCGCGGCGGCGGCACCTCGCAGAACGGCCAGCCCATCGGCTCGGGTCTGGTGGTCGACTGCTCGCGCCACTTCAACGACGTCCTCGCCTACGATCCCGAGGGCGGCACCGTCACCGTCGCGCCGGGCATGGTGCTGGAGCGGCTGAACAGCCGCGTGAAGGCCGATGGCTGGTTCTTCCCCGTCGAGCCCTCGACGGCGACCCGCTGCACCATCGGCGGCATGGCCGGCAACAACTCCTGCGGCGCCCGCTCCCTGCGCTACGGCAAGATGAGCGACAACGTCCTCGCCATGGAGGCGCTGTTCCACGACGGCGAGCCCTTCGGCTTCGGCCTGACAGGCAACGATGCCAGCGGCGCCACCGGCTCCGCGCGCGCGGAAGACCTCGCCCGGCGGATGCTGGCGCTCGCGGCCTCCGAACGCGCCGAGATCGAGCGGATGTATCCGAAGGTGCAGCGCCGGGTCGGCGGCTACAATCTCGACAGCCTGATCGAGCCGCGCCCGAACCTCGCGCATCTCCTCGTCGGCTCCGAGGGCACGCTCGCCGCGACCACCTCCGTGACCTTGAGGCTCTCGCGCCTGCCGGCGCACCGGGTGATGGGCGTGTGTCATTTCCCGAGCTTCCGCGACGCCATGGAGACGACGCGCCACATCGTCGGGCTGAACCCGGTGGCGGTGGAGCTCGTCGACAACAACGTGCTGGTGCTCGGCGCCGACATCCCGCTCTTCCGCGCGACCCTCGCCGACATCACCCGTGGCCGCCCGAACTGCCTGCTGCTCACCGAGTTCGCCGGCGACGACCGCGCCGCGCTCGACGCGGACCTCAAGCGCCTCGATGCCTGCATGGCCGATCACGGCTTTCCCGACGCGGTGGTGGAGGTGGTCGAGCCCGCCCGGCAGCGATCGGTCTGGGAGGTCCGGGAAGCCTGCCTCAACATCATGATGTCGATGAAGGGCGACGCCAAGCCGATCTCCTTCATCGAGGACTGCGCGGTCCCCCTCGAACACCTCGCCGACTACACAGACGCCGTCACCGAGGTGTTTTCCCGGCACGGCACGCGCGGCACCTGGTACGCGCACGCCTCCGTCGGCTGCCTGCATGTCCGCCCGATCCTGAACATGAAGGACGGCGGCGACGTCACCAGGATGCGCGCCATCGCCGAGGAGACCTCGGAGCTGGTGCGGCGCTATCACGGCTCCTATTCCGGCGAGCACGGCGACGGCATCTCGCGCTCGGAATTCGTGGAGCCGCTGTTCGGGGCCCGGCTGACCCGCGCCTTCGAGGCGGTGAAGGACGGGTTCGACCCCGACAACCACCTGAATCCCAACAAGATCGTCCGCCCGCTGAGGATGGACGACCGCGCGCTGTTCCGCTTCAAGCCGGATTACGCGGTGGCGCCCGTGGCCACCGCCCTCGACTGGTCGGACTGGGGCGGGCTCGGCGGCGCCGTCGAGATGTGCAACAACAACGGCACCTGCCGGAAGCTCGCGGGCGGCGCCATGTGCCCCTCCTACCGCGCCACGCGCGACGAGCAGCATCTCACCCGAGGCCGCGCGAACGCGCTCCGGCTCGCCCTCTCCGGCCAGCTCGGCGAGGACGCCTTCACCGGCCACGAGATGAAGCGCGCCCTCGACCTGTGCGTCTCCTGCAAGGCCTGCCGGCGGGAATGCCCCACCGGCGTCGACATGGCCCGGATGAAGATCGAGTTCCTGCACCACTACCACGCGCGGCACGGGCTGCCGCTGAAGGAGCGGCTCGTCGGCGAACTCCCGCGCTATGCTGGCGTCGCGGCGCTGCTCGCGCCTCTCCTGAACCTGCGCGACCGCATCCCCGCCCTCGCGCGCCTGTCCGAGCGGGTGGCCGGGCTCTCGGCGCGGCGCAGCCTGCCGCGCTGGCGCCGGCCCTGGGCCGAGACCGGCGAGCCGGCCCATCCGCAGGACGTCGCCGGCGACCTGCGCGACGTCGTCCTGTTCGGCGACACCTTCAACCGCGCTTTCGAGCGCGAGAACCTGGAGGCGGCCGAGCGCGTGCTGATCGCCGCCGGCTACCGCCTGCACCGGGTCTTCCCGGCGAGCGGGCGGCGTCCGCTCTGCTGCGGGCGGACCTATCTCGCCTCCGGCCAGACCGACAGGGCCCGCGCCGAGGCCAGGCGCACCCTCGACGCGCTGGTGCCCTTCGTGAAGGCCGGCGCGCGGATCGTAGGGCTGGAGCCCTCCTGCCTCCTCACCTTCCGCGACGAGTTCGCCGCGCTGCTGCCTGGCGAGGACGCCGCGATCCTGGCGGGCGGCAGCCTGCTCTTCGAGGAGCTGCTGGCGGCCGATCTCGCGGCGGGGCGCATCGCGCTGCCGCTCGCCGACCAGGGCGGCCGGGTGGCGCATCTGCACGGCCATTGCCACCAGAAGTCCTTCGGCGCGATGGGGGCGGTGGAGAGCGTGCTGCGCCGGGTGCCGGGCCTCGACGTCAGGGTCATCGAGTCGAGCTGCTGCGGCATGGCCGGCGCCTTCGGCTACGGCGCCGCCACCATCGACGCCTCGTTCGCCATGGCCGAGCTGTCGCTGTTTCCGGCGCTCCGCGAGGCCGGTCCCGACGATCTCGTCGTCGCCGACGGCACCTCCTGCCGCCACCAGATCCATGACGGGCTCGGCCGCGAGGCGGAACATGTGGCCAGAACACTCGATCGCGCCATGACGTCTCGACACTGAATACGCTCGGGCCTAAACGTTGCAGGATATCGCTTTTCCGCCGTTCGACATCGTTGACACATGAACAAGATTGAGCCCGGCCTCGGCATCAACCGGCGCTACCTCCACGACGAGGTCGCGGACCGGATGCGCGAGCTGATCCAGTCCGGCGAGATGGAGCCGAAGGCCCGCGTCAACGAGGGCGAGCTGACCGAGCGCTTCGGCATCTCGCGCACCCCCTTGCGCGAGGCGATCAAGATCCTCGCCACCGAGGGGCTGCTGGAGCTGCTGCCGAATCGCGGGGCGCGCGTCGCCAGCATCTCGCAGGTCGAGATCGAGGAGATGCTCGAGGTCATCGCCGGCCTGGAGGCGACCGCCGCCGACATCGCCTGCCGCACCGTCAGCGACGCCGAGATCGCGACCATCGAGGCCGACCACGACGAGATGGTCGTCGCCTTCAAGCGGGGCGACGAGGGGGAGTATTTCCGGCTCAACCGCCTCATCCACGAGGCGCTGATGGCGGCGGCCCGCAACACGACCCTGACCGGCATCTACACGAGCCTGTCCGGCCGCATCCAGCGCTCGCGCTACACCGCCCACCAGACCGCCGCGCAATGGGCCCGCGCCGTCTCCGAGCACGAGCAGATGATCGCGCTCCTGCACGCCCGCGACGGCGCCGCCCTCTCCCGCCTGATGCGCGAGCACATCCGCGGCAAGAAGACCGTCATCGCCGAGAATTTCGGAGACGCCGCCGTCGAGGCGTGAGGCACCCTCACGCCGCGTCGTTGAGCGAGCGCAGGTTGGCCACGAGGTCGGTGAAGCGGTCGCCCTGCACCACCACATGCGCGCGCAGCACATCCGCCGCGCGCAGCTCGTCCCCCGACAGGATCGCCTCGACGATCGCCGCGTGCTCGGCGAGCGACTGGCCGAGCCGGTGCCGGGCCCTGAGCTGGAGCCGGCGATAGGGCGCGAGCCGCCGATGCAGGGTGCGCGCCTGTTCGCACAGAAAGGGATTGCGGCAGGCCCGGTAGACCACCGCGTGGAAGACATAGTTCTCCTGGTAGTAGCGCTCCGGGTCCTCGTCTTCGGCGGCGAGGGTGCAGGCGGCGAGCGCCGCCTTGAGCGCCGCCTCGTCCTCCGCCACGAGCCGGCGCGACGCGAGCCGTCCGCAGGCCGCCTCCAGCTCCGCCATGGTCTCGAACATCGCCAGCAGGTGCTGCGGCTCCGGCGCGCTGACGATGGCGCCGCGCCGGGGCTTGGTCTCGACGAGCCCGGTCATGGCGAGCTGGATCAGCGCCTCCCGGATCGGCGTGCGCGACACCCCGAACCGCTCGGCGAGCTGCACCTCGTCGAGGCGCGAACCGAGCGCGAGACGCCCCTCGACGATCTCGTCCTCGATCGCCTGCTTGAGGCGCTTGGCGTGGTTCATGGCCGTCCTCCCGGCCGTTCGCGCCGGCCCGTTCCCGGCAAACCTCTTCCCTCACGCAAAATTATGCAAGAGCGTTGACAAAATATACAAGAACTGGCTTTCTTCATAACAGATAGTGCATTGCGTATAAAATATTGCACTGCACAATAACCGCCGCACCGGCGGACACGGGAGAGAGACGCCATGCCTGTGACACGACGCAGCCTCCTCGCCACGGGCCTCGCCGCCCCCGCCATCCTCGGCCTGGGCCTCGGCGGCGCGCGGGCCGCGACCACCCTGAAGCTCTCCCACCAGTTCCCCGGCGGCACCATCGAGGAAGGCGACTTCCGCGACCGCATGTGCCGCAAGTTCGCGGCGGCCGTCGCCGAGCGCTCGAAGGGCGCGATGGAGGTGCAGGTCTATCCGGGCTCGTCGCTGATGAAGACGAACGCCCAGTTCGGCGCCATGCGCAAGGGCGCGCTCGACATGTCGCTCTATCCCTCGCCCTATGCCGGCGGCGAGGTGCCCGAGCTGAACATCGGCCTGATGCCGGCGCTGGTGACGTCCTACGCGCAGGCCGTCGCCTGGAAGGCCGCCCCGGTCGGCCGGAAGCTCACCGAGATCCTCGATTCCAAGGGCATCGTGCTCGTCTCCTGGGTCTGGCAGGCGGGCGGCGTCGCGAGCCGCGAGCGGCCCCTGCTCGTTCCCGACGACGCCAAGGGCATGAAGGTCCGCGGCGGCTCGCGCGAGATGGACCTGATGATGAAGCAGGCGGGCGCCGCGACCCTCTCGATCCCCTCGAACGAATCCTATGCCGCCATGCAGACGGGCGCGTGCGATGCCGTCATCACCTCCTCCACCAGCCTGATCTCGTTCCGCCTGGAGGAGCTGTCGAAGGCCCTGACCTCGGGCCGCGAGCGCTCCTACTGGTTCATGCTCGAGCCGATCATGATGTCGAAGATCGTCTTCTCCGGCCTGCCGAAGGACCAGCAGGATCTCATCATGAGCGTCGGCGCGGAGCTCGAATCCTTCGGGCAGGCCGGCGCCAAGGCCGACGACACCAAGGTCGAGGAGGTCTTCGGCAAGGCCGGCGCCAAGGTCCAGTCCATGGACGAGGCGACGTTGGGCAAATGGCGCGACATCGCCCGCGATACCGCCTGGAAGGACTTCGCCAACAAGAGCGCCTCCTGCGCCGATCTCCTCAAGCTCGCCGAGCAGGCCGCGTGAGCCACGCCTTCGACGCGGCCTCGGCGGCGGCGGATGCCGGCCGCCCCCCCGAGACGACCCGCCTGCCGGGCGTCCTCGGGAGCATCGACCGGGCCGTGCGCGGCCTGAACCACGCCATCATGCTCCTGGGCGGCGTGGCCCTGGTCTGCGCCTGCCTGGTGCTCAGCTACAGCGTGGTGGTGCGCTACGTGCTCCACCAGCCCACCGACTGGCAGGACGAGATGGCGGTGTTCCTCATCGTCGGGGCGACCTTCTTCTCGGCCGCCGCCGTGCAGTCGAAGCGCGGGCACGTCGCCATCGAGGCGCTGACGGGGCTGCTCTCGCCGGGCGTCAACCGCGCCCGCCTGCTGATGGCGGACGCGATCAGCTTCGTCTTCGTGACGTTCTTCGCCTGGAAGAGCTGGTCGCTCTTCCACGAAGCCTGGGTCGACGGGCAGGTCTCGCAATCGAGCTGGGGGCCGCCGCTGTGGATCCCCTACGCGCTGATGGCGGCGGGCATGAGCCTGCTCGGGCTCCAGCTCCTCCTCCAGATCGCGGAAGCCGTCCTCCACGGCCCGAAGGCGGCCGGCTTCGACAAGCCGAAGATCGGCGTCGGCGCCGACGTGAACGCAGACATGCACGGCCGCCCGGACGTGACCCCGAAAGGCCCCGACGTGATGGGACCCCGCTCATGAGCACCGCCGCGATCGGCTTCCTCTATGCCGGGGCGACGCTCTCGGCGATGCTCGCGGGCATCCCCATCGCCTTCGCGCTGGGCTTCGTGGCGCTGGCCTTCATGTTCGCGTTCATGCCCGCCGCCTCCCTCGATACGGTGGCCCAGAACGTCTACGAGGAGATGGCCTCGATCACCCTGCTCTCGATCCCGCTCTTCATCCTGAAAGGCGCCGCGATCGGGCGCTCACGGGCCGGCCAGGATCTCTACTCGGCCATGCATGCCTGGATGCACCGCATCCCCGGCGGGCTCGGCATCGCCAACGTCTTCGCCTGCGCGCTGTTCGCGGCCATGGCGGGGTCCTCGCCCGCCACCTGCTCGGCCATCGGCTCGGCGGGCATCCCGGAGATGAGGAAGCGCGGCTACTCGCCGGGTTTCGCGGCCGGCATCATCGCGGCCGGTGGCACGCTCGGCATCCTGCTGCCGCCCTCGATCACCATGATCCTCTACGCGGTGGCGGCCGAGCAGTCGCTGGGGCGGCTGTTCCTCGCGGGCATCGGGCCGGGCTTCCTGCTGGTGGCGCTGTTCGCCGGCTGGGCCATGTTCCGGTTCCGCTCGGAATACGCCGCCGCCAAGGCCGCCTACGAACGCTCCGGCACGCAGTCGGCGATCCTCAAGGAGGATGCCTACAGCATGCGCGAGCGCTTCTCGACGCTGCCACGGGTGATGCCCTTCGTCATCCTGCTCACCGGCGTGATGGTGGCGCTCTACGGCGGCTACGCCACGCCCTCCGAGACGGCGGGCCTCGGCGGGCTGCTGGCGCTGGCGCTGATCGCGGTGATCTACGGGGTCTGGCGGCCGAGCGGCATCAGCCCGATCCTCACCGCGACGCTGCGGGAGTCGACCATGCTGATGCTCATCATCGGCATGTCGCTGCTCTACGCCTACGTGATGAGCTACCTGCACATCTCGCAATCGGCGGCCTCGGCCATCGTGGCGATGCAGCTCTCGCCCTGGGTGCTGCTGGTGACGATCCTCGGGCTCGTGATCCTGCTCGGCTTCTTCCTGCCGCCGGTCTCGATCATCCTGATGACGGCGCCGATCATCCTGCCGCCCTTGAAGGCCGCCGGCTTCGACCTCGTCTGGTTCGGCGTGGTGATGACCATCACCATGGAGATGGGCCTGATCCACCCGCCGGTGGGCCTCAACATCTTCGTCATCAAGAACATCGCGCCCGACATTCCGCTCAAGGACATCATCTGGGGCACGCTGCCCTTCGTGATGCTGATGGCGGTGGCGATCCTGCTGCTCTGCCTCATGCCGGGCATCGCCCTGTGGCTGCCGGACCTGCTGCTGCCGACGACGCGGTAGGCGGGACGGAACGGGACCGAAGGGGCGGCGCGGGAGCGCCGCCCCTCTTCGTTCGCGGGCGGTGCCGGCTCAGTGCCGGCCCATCACCACGCGCAGCTTCTCGGCCAGATCCTCGCGCAGATAGGGCTTGCTGAGCAGCGGCTGATCCGCCGGGACGCCGTGCTCGCCGAGCGCCGAGCCGGTATAGCCCGAAGTCAGTAGCACCCGCAGGCCCGGCCGGTGGCGCCGCGCCTCCACGGCGAGCTGCACGCCGTTGGTGCCGCCGGGCATGACCACGTCGGAGAACAGGATGTCGATGCGCTCGGGGCCCTTGAGCCGGTCCAGGGCGGCGACGGCGTGGGTCGCGGTCAGGGTGCGGTAGCCGAGCTCGGCCAGGCTCTCGACGGCCATCTCGAGCACCCCCGGCTCGTCCTCCACCACGAGCACGACCTCGCCGTCCGACGCGCGGCGCAGGGGCATGCCGCCCTCGGGCCGGACCTCCGCCGCCCGCTCGGAGGAGCGCGGCAGGTAGATGCGGATCGTCGTGCCTCGCCCCGGCGCGCTGGCGAGGGCGACATGGCCGCCGCCCTGCTTGGCGAAGCCGTAGACCTGGCTGAGGCCGAGCCCGGTGCCCTTGCCGACGTCCTTGGTGGTGAAGAACGGCTCGAAGGCCTGCGCCGCCGTCTGCGCGTCCATGCCGACGCCGGTATCGCTCACGCAGACGAGCACATAGGCGCCGGGCGCGAGCTCGGGCGGGGCCGGCCGCTCGGGATCGGGCACGACGACATTGGCGGTGGCGATGGCGAGCGTGCCGCCCCCCGGCATGGCGTCGCGCGCGTTGACGGCGAGGTTGAGCACGGCGCTCTCGAACTGGCCCGGATCGAGCCGGACGGGATCGAGGGCCGGATCGAGGTCGAACTCCACCGAAACGGTCTCGCCGACCGCGCGGCGCAGCAGGGTGCGGAAATCCGTGAGCAGGCGGTTGGGGTTGACGGTCTCGGGCCGCAGCACCTGCCGGCGCGAGAAGGAGAGCAGCTTCTCCGTCACCTCGGCGCCGCGCCGCGCCGCCGTCATCGCGGAACCCGCCAGCCGCTCGACCCGCCCCCTGTCCTCGGGCCGGCGCATGATCATGTCGAGATTGCCCACCACGATGGTGAGCAGGTTGTTGAAGTCGTGCGCCACGCCGCCCGTGAGCTGGCCGATGGCCTCCATCTTCTGGGCCTGGGCGGCGCGCTCCTGGGCCTGCCGCCGGTCCGTGGTGTCCATCACGATGCCGGCGAGGCTCAGCGGCTCGCCGGCCGCGTCGCGATGGGCCTTGCCGCGGACCGCCACCCAGCGGAGGGCGTCGTCGCCGGCCCGCCGGATGCGGAACTCCGCCTCGAACGCCCCCTGCTCCAGCGCCTCCTTCAAGGCGGTGTCGACGGACGGCCTGTCCTCGGGCAGCACATGCGCGCGGAACTCCGCGACGCCCCAGCGGGGCTGGAGGGTGTCGTAGCCGAAGATCCGGTCGTGGCGCGGGGAGCGGCGCGAGACGCCGGTGGCGAGGTCGAGCTCCCAATCCCCCATGCAGGACGCGTCCAGCGCGATGGCGAGGTTGTCGCGGGCGCGCTGAAGCTCGGCCCGCTGGCGCTCGGTGGCGACGGCGGTCCGCTCCGCATGACCGTAGAGGAAATCGACCTCGCGCAGATAGACGCCGAGCAGCACGATGCCGGCGATCAGCGCCTCCAGCCTCCCGGCGAACCAGCCCACCGTGCCGCGCGCGGCGCCGGGCAGGGTGACGAGGTTGTCGAGCACGAGCAGGAACAGCGCCACCGCCAGCCAGAGCTGGAGCACCGTGCGCAGGCGGGTGGTCCAGCAGAGCGTGACGAGCGCCAGCACGGTGAGCGCGACCACAGCCGGCCCGATCCCGGAGGTGGTCAGCAGCCAGTAGTCGTCGCCCTCCACCGCCTTCGGCAGGAGATGGGCGTAGCCGGAGACGCCGAAGGTCAGCAGGCCCACGGCCGCCGCCGTCGCCAGGATCGACAGGCCCTCCGCCGCCGTCACGGAGGCGGAAGGCACGAGCCGGCTGCGGCCGCCGCCCTCCATGATCGCATAGGGCAGCGCGAAGAGCGGCGGCGCCACATGCCAGAGCACCCACAGCCAGATCGTCGTCTCGGGCCCGCTGCCGAGGATGCGCCCCGGCGCCAGCCCGTTCGGGAAGGACAAAAGCTGCGCCAGCACGATCAGCGCCGTGGCGAGGCTGCCGGCGCCGAGCATCAGCAGGCCCGCCGAGCGCGTGCGCCGATATTGCGTGAAGAGCAGGCAGGTCGTGACGGCGTAGACCGTCAGCAGCGCCGACTGGTAGACCGGCACGAAGCCCGGCATCGGCGGCATCGGCCGGCTCGCCACGGGCAGCAGCGCGAGGGTGGCGGCGGAGAACAGCGCGCAGACGAAGACCGCGAAACGGCGCTGCACGGGCGTGGCGCAGGCGGTGGCGAGGGTCGGCAGGACCGGCGCGGGCTCGACGTCGTGCATGCGATGCGGCTCGGGCCATCTACGCGACGCGCTGGGCGCGCAACTCGGAAATACCGCGCGCGAGTCTATCACCGGTGGCAGGCGGCGATAGGGGCTACGCGGCGAAAGCCAGACGGTCTCGACTTGCAGTCACGGCACCCTCCGGCATCCTCCCGGCGAGAAGGGAGATCGGCATGGCGCGCGACAGGGGGCTGGAGGAGCTGATCCGGGAGCGCCTGGACGGGATGCCCGGCATCGTCGAGACGACGATGTTCGGCGGCCGCGCCTGGCTCCTCCACGGCCATCTGGTCTGCGGCGCGCGCGACGACGGGATGCTGGCGAGACTCGGCCGGGACCGCGACGGCTGGGCCCTGGCGCTGCCGGGCATCGCCGTGATGACCTCCGGCGAACGGGCGATGCGCGGCTGGGTGCGCGCCACCGCCGACGCCTTCGGCGACGACGCCCTGCGGGAGCGGCTCATCGCCGCCGCCCTCGCCTTCGCCGGCTCCCTGCCGCCGAAATGAGCGCCGGGCTCAGCCCTGCGGCCACTCGCGGATGTCGACGAAGCGGCCGGCGACCGCCGCCGCCGCCGCCATCGCCGGGGACACCAGATGGGTGCGCCCGCGCGGCCCCTGGCGGCCCTCGAAATTGCGGTTCGAGGTGGAGGCGCAGCGCTCCTGCGGCCGCAGCTTGTCCGGGTTCATGCCGAGGCACATGGAGCAGCCCGGCTCGCGCCAGTCGAACCCGGCGGCCTTGAGGATGCGGTCGAGCCCTTCCGCCTCGGCCTGCGCCTTCACGAGGCCGGAGCCCGGCACCACCATGGCGGAGACGCCGTCATGGACCTTGCGGCCCTCGACCATCCTGGCGACGATCCGCAGGTCCTCGATGCGCCCGTTGGTGCAGGAGCCGATGAAGACCCGGTCCAGCGCGATGTCGGTCATCCGCATGCCCGGCGTCAGGCCCATATAGGCGAGGGCCTGCTCCTTCGACTGGCGCACGTTCTCGTCGGCGATCCCCGCCGGATCGGGCACGCTGCCCGCCACCGAGACCACGTCCTCGGGGCTCGTGCCCCAGCTCACCAGCGGCGGGAGGTTGGCGGCATCGAGCCGGATCTCGCGGTCGAAATGGGCGCCCTCGTCGGTGGGCAGGCTCTCCCAGTAGCGCCGCGCCGCGTCGAAGGCCGCCCCCTTCGGCGCCTTCGGACGGTCCTTCACATAGGCGTAGGTGGTCTCGTCCGGTGCCACCAAACCGGCGCGCGCGCCGCCCTCGATGGACATGTTGCAGACGGTCATGCGCCCCTCCATCGAGAGGGAGCGGATGGCCTCGCCCGCGTACTCGATGACGTGGCCGGTGCCGCCCGCCGTGCCGATCTCGCCGATGATCGCGAGCACGATGTCCTTGGCGCTGACGCCGGCCGGCAAACGGCCGTCGACGGTCACGCGCATGTTCCTCGCCTTGCGCTGGAGCAGCGTCTGGGTGGCGAGGACGTGCTCGACCTCCGAGGTGCCGATGCCGTGCGCCAGCGCCCCGAAGGCGCCGTGCGTCGAGGTGTGGCTGTCGCCGCAGACGATGGTCTGGCCCGGCAGGGTGAAGCCCTGCTCCGGCCCGATGATGTGGACGATGCCCTGGCGCCGGTCGAGGGCGTCGTAGAACTCGATGCCGAAGTCGCGCACGTTCTGGGCCAGCGTCTCCAGCTGGACGCGGCTGTCCGGGTCCTCGATGCCCTTGGAGCGGTCCGAGGTCTGCACGTTGTGATCGACGACGGCGAGGGTCTTCTCGGGATGGCGCACCGTGCGGCCGGCCACGCGCAGGCCCTCGAAGGCCTGCGGGCTCGTGACCTCGTGGACGAGGTGGCGGTCGATATAGAGGAGCGTGGAGCCGTCCGGCTCGACGTCGACGACATGGTCGTCCCAGATCTTGTCGTAGAGGGTGCGCGGGGCCGTCATGGGTTCGGTTTTCTGCGATGCCGGGCGATCGGAGTCGCCGCCGGAAGTGAAGGGCGTGACCCTTTAGTAATGGCGGCGGCGCCATTTCGGAAGTGGCGGCGGCGCGGGCGCCTCGCGGCGCGGGTCTTCCCGAGGCCGCATCCGCGACGCCCGAGGCGCTTGCCGCCCGGCGAGCCGGCGACCATGATCCGCCGCCGCCGGCATCCCCCCGGAACCGCTTCCGGCGGGGCCGTTTCCGGTCGGACAGGGAGCCGTCGTCATCGTGTCCAGTTCCCACCTGCCCGCGTGCCGCTCCCTGCCGCGTCCGTCCGCTCGGACGGGACGGACCGCCGGTGCCCTTCTCGCGCTGGCGCTCGGCGCCGCGACAGGCCCGGCCGGCGCGCAGGACGCGGCCGCCCCGCTCCCGCCCGCGACGGAGGCGCTCTTCGTCCCGAGCCTGCCGAAGACCGTCTCGGGGGTGCCGGGCACCTGGGACCTGTCGCGCGACGGCTCGCTCCGGCGCTGCGTGATGACGCTGGCCGAGGAATCCGGCCCCGCCGGGCGCCGCCTGCGCTACCCGGCCGGCTGCCGCCGCGCCCTGCCGATCCTCGGCGCCGTCGCCGGCTGGCTCTTCACCGACGCGGGGCTGCGCCTCGTGGACAAGGACCTGCGCCCGATCCTGATGTTCGGCCGCCGGCCCGACCAGCGCAGCCTGCTCGCCCTGGCCCAGACCGGCGAGACCTACAGCCTCGTGCCCCTCGATATCGTGGCGATGGCGCCGCCGAAGCCCGCCGGAGAGGCCGCCGCTCCCGACGCCGCTGCCCCCGACTCCGCCGCGTTGAGGTCCACCCCGGAATTCGACGCGCCCACCGCGCCGCCCCTCGACGGGGCGACGACGGGGACCGTGCCCCCGGCGGCCTCGCCGAAGGAGGCCGGGCCGATGCCGGGCCGGCCGGGGGTCTACGCCCTCGACCGCTACCGCGAGAAGGACGTCTGCCGGATCGACCTCGCCGCCGGGGCCGCCCCCGCCCCGGCGCGGATCCTGGAGGGCTGCCGCGACAGCGGGCTCGCGGTGTTCGACCCCGTATCCTGGAGCTTCGCGAAGGGCCGCCTGACGCTCAACGCCCGGCGCGGCCACACGGTCGAGCTCGTCCCCATGGGCGAGGGGGCCTGGCGGCGCGAGCCCGAGACCGGCACGACCTTCGTGCTGCGCCGGATCGAACCCTGAACCGCCTTTAACGGGGCGCCTGCGCCGGCAGCATGCGCTCGTGCACGCCGTCCTTGCGGATGGCGACGTGCCAGACGGTGCCGGCGACATGCAGGATCACCAGCGCGTAGACTGCCCATTGCCCGACGAGATGGACGCTCTCGAAGACCTCGTGCAGCGCGTCGTTCTTGGGCAGTCCGGGAATGTCGAACAGCCAGAAATACGGCGTCGCGCGGCCCCGGAAGGCGGAGAGCAGGTAGCCGCTCACCGGCATGATCAGGAAGATCGCGTAGAGCAGCCAGTGGTTGACGCGTGCCAGAAGCGCGAGGCCGCGAGGCGTCGCCGGATCGGGGGGCGCCGGGCGCAGCATCCGCCAGACGATGCGCCCGACCACCAGCGCGAAGATGGTGATCCCCACCGATTTGTGGAGCGTGAAGTAGGTGCCCTTGGCCGGCGCGTCGCGCGCGAGGCTCGCCGCGACCCAGGCGAGCGGCAGGACGGCGGCGACGAGCGCGGCGGTGATCCAGTGCAGCGCTTGGGCGACGGCGCCGTAGCGGCGCTCGACGGGAAGGGCGGTCGGGAGGAGCATCGGCGCCTTTCCTCAGAGCACAGCTGCGGAATCGCCCTCGTCGCGGCGCTCGCGACGGGGACGGCGCTCCAGGGCGGCCCTGCCGAGGGCGCGCAGCGGCGCGGTGAGGCGGCGCAGGTCGTCGGCCCGCTCCATCACGTTCTCGCCCTTGCGGATCTCCTTGTCGAGCCGCGCCATGGTACGGGCGAGCGCCGGATCGTCGTCGTCGAGCCAGGTCTCGACCACGCGCGCGAAGGCCACCACCGAGCCCTGGAGCTTCAGCCGTCCGAGGGGGCCCTCGGTGTCGATGCCGGCCGCGGCGAGCATGTAGCGGTGCGAGTTCAGCGCCACGCCGTTCAGGGCCAGCATCGAGAGCGGGTCGCCCTTCATCGCGAAGGCGATGCGCCGGAGCGCCGGCTTGTAGGGTGCCATGGCGTCGAGGCGCCGCATCAGCACGTCGAACAGGCGCTCGCGGGTGGGCTCGTCGGCGAGGTCGGACGTGTCGCCCTCCAGCACCTTGCGGTCGAGCATCCGGGCGAGGCCGCCGAGCACGGCGCCCTTCGAGGGAAAGAGGTCGCGCAGGTCCGCCAGGCTCAGGTTCGCCTCGCGGGCGATGTCGCCGACCTCGATGTCGTTCCAGGGCTGCTCGGCGGCGAGCCGCATGAGCGCCTCCACCGCCGCCTCGCGGGGATGGGCCTTCGGGGTCTCCGCAGGGGCGGCCGTGCCGGTGGTCTCGTCCGTGGGACGCGTCATGGCGCTTCGAGCTCCGTGGTCCGGGGTGAGGCGTATCCCGCCGCCTCCCATGTAGGGCCTCGCCCGCGATCCGGCAGCCCGTCCGCTTAGCCCGAGAGGGCGGCGGCGCGGGCGGCGGCGGCGGCGACGGCCTCCTCGAGGAGGTCCGGCAGCCCCCCTTCGCGCATGAGCACGGCGAGCGCCGCCGCCGTGGTGCCGCCGGGCGAGGTCACGTCGCGGCGCAGCTGCCCCGCCTCGATCGGGCTGGCGTCGAGGAGCGCGCCGGCCCCCGCCACGGTGGAGCGCGCCAGCCGGGCCGCCATCTCGGCGGGAAGCCCCGCCGCGACGCCAGCCTCTGCGAGCGCCTCGGCCAGCAGGAAGACATAGGCCGGCCCCGAGCCGGAGACGGCGGTGAGCGCGTCGATGAGCGCCTCGTCGTCGAGCCATTCGACGAGCCCGGCGGCGGCGAGCAGGGCATCGGCCGAGGCGCGCTGGTTCGGCGTCGTCTCGGGGCTGGCGACGGCGCCCGTGGCCCCGCGCCCGATGCTGGCGGGGAGGTTCGGCATGGCGCGCACCACGGCGCGGGCTTGCGGAAGCCGACGGCGCAGGTCGGCGACGGTCTTTCCCGCCAGGATCGAGACGACGAGGGTCTCGGGCCCGGCGAGCGGGGCCAGCGCCCCGGCGGCGGCGTCCAGCCCCTGCGGCTTGATCGCCAGCACGAGGGCGTCGGAGACGGGGGCCGCCTTCGGGTTCAGCCGGATGCCGCGGGCCGCGCAGAGGGCGGCGATCTCGGGCGAGGGCGCCGGATCGAGGATCACGGTCCGGGCGGGGTCGAGCCCGCCGGCGAGCCAGCCCGAGAGCATGGCGCCGCCCATCTTGCCCGCGCCGACGAGGGTCAGCGATCCGGGCAGGCGGCCCGGCGTCCCGCTCCCCGTCACCGGCTCAGGCCTCGCCCTCGGTCTCGAACAGCACCGCGTCCATGGCCTCTCGGGCGGGCTTGCCGGCCCAGAGCACGAACTGGAAGCCCTGATAGTAGCGCTCGCAGGCCTCGACGGCGGATTTCAGCATCATCGCGCATTGCGGCGCGGTGGGCACGGCGCCCCCCGCGAGCACGAGCGAATGGCGGAACATCACCACGCTGTCCGTCGACCACAGGTCGAAATGGCCGATCCAGAGCTGCTCGTTGATCATCGAGACGAGCTTGAGCACTTCCGGGCGGCGACGCTCCGGCACCTTGATGTCGAAGGCGCAGGCGACGTGCAGGGCCTCCACGTCCTCGATCCAGGTGAAGGCGACGTGGTAGTCCGCCCAGCGCCCGGCCACCTCCACCGACATCTCGTCGGTTTCGGCGCGGTCGAAGATCCAGTCGCGCAGGGAGGCGAGGCGCTCCACCACGTCGAGCGGATGCTCCGGCCGGTCGTGAACTTCGATGTCGACGTGCAACTGGGTCATGGGATTCCGGGCTCGCGGGCCATGCGGCCCGAAGCTTGATTGGGATAAGCAGTAAACGCGGCGTCGCAGCGCCCCGCATCAAGGACAGGGCCGCCCCGGAAAGGTTCGGCGTCTCGACGGGAAAGCTTAGGTGTTGCCGGCTCCACCGGGGGTGAGACGAATCAGTGCCTCACCGACTATAAACCGCGCAGGACTCGCGGTTCAAAGCGTTCCTTCGCTCCGGTGAACAAGAAAACGCACGGGACTCGCGGCTTCCTGTGCACAAACAGCCTCTTCGCGCCCGCCTCGGCCCGCCGAGGAGGCGCGAAACGCCCCGAAAACGCCTCAGGCGATCTCGGTGGCGCCGGCCGCCGGCCCGGCCTGCGTCCCCGCCTTCGCCTCCAGCGCGGCGACGCGGACGGCGAGCGCCTCGTTCTGGGCGCGCAGCGCCGCCACGAGGTCGCGCAGCACCTCGACCTCCTCGCGGGTGGCGACGTCGAGATCGCGGATCACGCGCTCGACCTGTCCCTTGACCAGGGTGCCGGCCTCGCGCCGCACGCCCTGCGCGGCGCCGGCCGCGTCGGTCACGATGCGGGCGAACTCGTCGAGGATGCGGTTCGAGGGCGGCATGATGCACTCCGATGGCGGGGCGCGCCGTCATGCGGGCCCATGCGTGCCGACATAGGAATCGGCGGAGTCCAGGGCAATGCGTGACGGCCCGGCGGCGGGGCCGCCCGGCGCCTCATCCACATGCCGCGCCGGCCGAAGGCACCTCCCCGCAAGGGATTGCGGGAGGTTTCCGGGCGCGGAGCGGAAACACAGCCTTACAAATCCCCTTCGGGAACGCCCTTCGACGCCTGCGCGCGAACGGGCATAAGGATCGCGTCCCTCACGCGAAACCGCCGATGACCACCTCTCCGACCCCCCACATCCTGCTCGTCGAGGACGACCGCGAGATCTCGAGCCTCGTGGCCCGCTACCTGCGCGCCAACGACTGCCGGGTCAGCCTCGCGGGCGACGGCCGCGAGATGGACCGCGTCCTCTCCGACGCCTCCGTCGACCTCATCGTGCTCGACCTGATGCTGCCGGGCGAGGACGGATTGAGCCTGTGCCGGCGCCTGCGCTCGGCCTCCTCCATCCCGATCCTGATGCTGACGGCGAAATCCGAGGAGATCGACCGCATCGTCGGGCTCGAGCTCGGCGCGGACGACTATCTCGCCAAGCCCTTCAACCCGCGCGAGCTGCTCGCCCGCATCCGGGCGGTGCTGCGGCGCGCGTCCGCCGAGCCTCCGGGGGACGAGGGCGCGCGCCGGCTCCACTTCGTCGGCTGGACGCTGGACGTGTCCCTGCGGCAGGTGCTCAGCCCCGAGGGGGCGCGCATCGCGGTGACGGGGGCGGAGTTCGACCTGCTCCACGCGCTCTGCCTGCGGCCGGGCCGGGTGCTCTCGCGCGACCAGCTCCTCGACCTCACGCAGGGCCGCGCCGCCGGCCCCTTCGAGCGCAGCATCGACGTGCTCATCAGCCGGATCCGCCAGAAGATCGAGCGGGACTCGCGCAACCCCGAGATCATCCGTACGATCCGGTCCGGCGGCTACCTGTTCACGCCGGAGGTGACGCGCTCGTGAGTCGGCCCCGCTTCCTCGCCGCGCTCTTCGCCCGGCTGCGCCCGCGCAGCATCGCCGGCCAGATCGCGCTGCTCGTCGTCGCGGCCATCGTGGTGGCGCACGCGGTGGCGACCATCGCCTTCGTGCTGCTGCGCGAGCCCTGGCGGCCGGACGATCATCCGGGGGTCGCCGCCAACCGTCTCGCCGTGATCGTCCGCCTCCTCGACGAGGCCCCGCCCGAGGAGCGCCCCGCGCTGCTGCGCCACGCCGCCGCCGCCCTGCCGTTCCTGCACATCGCCGCCTGGGACGGCAGCGGCGCTCCCGTCCCGGCGGACCTGTCGGACCATCCGGTGGTCCAGCGCATGCGCGACGGCGCCGGCCGGCCGATCACCGTCACCAACCTCGCCGAGAGCGCGAGCCACCTGCGCATCGGCGTGACCTCGCCGCGCGGCGCCTCCCTCCAGGCGAGCCTGCCCGACGAGTTCCTCGGGCCGCCGCGCCAGGGCGCCATCCTCTTCTCGGTGGTGTTCCTGGGCCTGACCCTGTCGCTGCTCACCATGTGGGCCGCCCGCGCCCTGACGGCGCCGCTCGCCCGGCTCGCCCGCTCGGCGGAAGCGTTCGGCACGCGGAGCGATCCGGTGGCGCCCCCCCGGCGCGGCCCGAAGGAGGTGCTCGCCGTCTCCCGCGCCCTCGACCGGATGCGCGAGCGCGTCCGCCGGCTCATCGACGACCGCACCCAGATGCTCGCCGCCATCAGCCACGACCTGCGCACGCCGATCACGCGGCTGCGCCTGCGGGCCGAGTTCATCGAGGACGAACATGTCCGCACCCTGACGCTACGCGACCTCGACCAGATGAACGCGCTGGTCGAGGCGGCCCTCTCCTTCGTGCGCGACGGCCAGGGGGGGGCCTCCGGCGGCACCACGCTGTTCGACCTCGCCTCCGTGGTGCAGACGGTCTGCGACGGCTTCGTCGACATGGGCGCGGACGTGCGCGTGGGCGAGAGCCGGCACATCCTGGTGCGGGGCCGGCCGGACGAGTTGCAGCGGGCGGTGACGAACCTCGTCGACAACGCCGTCAAGTACGGCGGCCGCGCCGAGCTGACCATGAGCGCTGGCCCGCGCACGGTCTTCGTGGAGGTCTGCGATTCCGGCCCCGGCATCCCGGAGGAGGAGCGCGAGGTGATGCTCCAGCCCTTCGTGCGCGGCGACCGGGCGCGCAACCTCAACGGCGCCAGCGGCTTCGGGCTCGGGCTCTCCATCGTGCTCGCCATCGTGGAGGCGCATCACGGCCGCCTGCTGCTCTCGAACCGGCCGGAAGGGGGCCTGCGCGCCCGCATCGAGCTGCCGCTCGCGGCGCAGGGGACGCCGCCGCAGCCGGGCGAGGACGCCCCGGCGCTGGCTCAGGCGGCGGAATAGCGCCGCGCGCGCCGGGAATTCGGTATCCGAACGTTTCCGGCGCCCGTTCCGCAACGCGGCGATACCGAGGGGCACCGGGCCGGAAACCCGCGCTTAACCACGATCGACGCTCACTCGTCAGCGGACCCGCCGCCGGGCGCAGCCGGCCGACCCCGAGCCCTGAGCCGTTCGATGACCTCGATCTCCAGCACCAACCTGTCCCAGCTCTTCGCCGCCCAGAGACCGCCGCCGCCCTCCGGCGGCAAGACCCGCGTCTCCGACGCCATCCAGTCTGAGGCCGCCTCCGGCCAGATCAGCGCCACCGACGCCACCGCGCTGACGAGCGCCCTCGATTCCATCGATTCGAGCCTGTCGGCCGACCGCGCCTCGGCGCAGAGCTCGTCCTCGGCGACCCCCGCCTCCTCGGGCTCGGACAGCCGCCTCGACCCGTCCAAGATCAAGGACCGCATCGACGGCCTGATCGCCGATCAGGTCACGAGCGGCACGCTCACCAGCGCCCAGGCCGACACCCTGAAGCAGATCTTTTCCGCGCAAGGCCCCGGCCAGCAGCAGGGCCAGCAGTCCGGCGGCGACGATCAGGACGGCTTCGGCATCGACGCGACGGGTTCGGGCGGCGGCACGGGCCGCGTCGGCCACGGCCACAGGGGGCCGCCGCCCGGACCGCCGCCGAGCGACGATGCCGCCGACGGCTCATCCTCGGCGACGAGTTCCGCGTCGAGCGATTCCGGCACGGATTCGGTGAGCGACCTGCTGAAAAGCTTCATCGCGCAGGTGCAGGCGAGCCAGTCGAGCGCCGCCGGCTACACCGGCAGCGGCTCCAGCAACGCCTACGGCCAGCAGAGTTCGGCGCTGCTGTTCGATTTCAAGAGCTGACATCGGCGATCTCCGCGGGGCGAAAACCGCCCGCGGAGGCCCCGCTCAGGTCAGGCGTCGAGCTTCGCCATCAACGCCTCGGAGAGGGCGAAGTTGACATAGACGTTCTGGACGTCGTCCTGATCCTCGATCACCTCGACCAGCCGCACCAGCTTCTCGCCGGTCTCGTCGTCGACGTCGATGGTGTTCTGGGCCTTCCAGACCAGCCCCGTGCGGCTCGGCTCGCCGAAGCGGGCCTCCAGCGCCTTCGAGACCTCGCCGAAGGCGTCCTGCGCGCAAGTGACCTCGTGGCCCTCCTCGTCGGAGCGCACGTCGTCGGCGCCGGCCTCGATGGCGGCCTCCAGCATCGCGTCGTCATTCGCCACGGCGGCCGGGTAGGCGATGACGCCGACGCGGTCGAATAGGAAGGCGACGGCGCCGGTCTCGGCGAGGCTCCCGCCGGACTTGGTGAAGGCCGAGCGCACGTCGGAGGCCGTGCGGTTGCGATTGTCGGTCTGCGCCTCGACGATCAGCGCCGCGCCGCCGGGGCCGTAGCCCTCGTAGCGGATCTCCTCGTAGTTCTCGCCCTCGCCGCCGGTCGCCTTCTTGATGGCGCGCTCGATGTTGTCCTTGGGCATGTTCTCGGCCCGCGCCGCGAGCACCGCCGCGCGCAGGCGCGGGTTCATCGCCGGATCGGGGGTGCCGAGCTTGGCCGCGACCGTGATCTCGCGGGCGAGCTTGCCGAAGAGCTTCGAGCGGACGGCGTCCACCCGGCCCTTGCGGTGCATGATGTTCTTGAACTGGGAATGGCCGGCCATGGCGTGCGATCGGTCGCTAAAAAGGCGTCGGGAGGGAGCGGGTTATAGGCCGCCGCCCGCCCGCGAGGCAACGCGGACCGCACGCGGGACGTTGAAGCTTTTTCGAGGAAACGCGCGAGGAGGAACGATGGCGAGCCGACGCAACCGGCCGCGCCGGCTCGGATGGGCTCTCGCCGCGCTCATGGGAGTCCTCGGCGGCGCGGTCCTGTTCCCGCGCCCGGCGAAGGGGAGGCAGCCCCCTCGACCATGAATGATGGCGTCCCCGGCAGGGCTCGAACCTGCGACCCCAGGTTTCATACCACTTCGGCTTTCGCCGCCGCCCCGCATGCGGAGCGTTCGTGGCCTGGACTATCCCTTCACCCTGGGCTCTCCGGCAGAGGGCCTTTAGGTGCCGCCCGTCTAGTCTCTACACCTTCCCGTCCGTGGCCGGACGGGCTTGGCTCGGGATCGGCAGGGCGCCTCGCGGCGCCGGGAGCGTTCCCCGAATTTGAGCGGATCCGCCGCGCGGTTTCCCGGTCGCGGCGCCCAATTCACGTCTTTTAGGAAACCTGTGCTCTGTCCAGCTGAGCTACGGAGACTGACCGGCGCCGTTCCTAGCACCGCGCGCAGGCGAAGGCCAACAGGATCGGCGACGCGCTGTGGTCTTCCGGTCGCGGCCCGCCGGCAAGCGGCGCGGCGGGGCAGAATCCGCCCCCGATGTCCGGCATGATGCGGGGGGCGAAGCGGGAGAAGCGGCCGTGTCGACGGGTCCGATCGGGGCGAGATCTTCGCGCGGCGCCCGCCGGATGGTGTCGGCGGCCGTCCTGGCAGTCGCGGCATGGCCCGCCTTGGCGGCCCCGGCGCCCGGACCGGCGGAATGCCGGACCGCCCCGCCGACGGGCGATTCCATCGCCTCGGTCGGGGCGCGCGGCGAGATGCGGCTTTCCTCGGGCGGCAAGGCCGTGCTCGGCTCGGTCCGCTGGCCCGACGAGCCCGCGATGGCGGCGGCGGCCTATCGCTTCCTGGCGGAGTTCCGGGGGCGGCCCCTCGTCGTGACGGCGCGCGGCGAGCCGGACCGCTGGGGGCGCCGGCGCATCGACGCGCGGCTCTCGGGCGGGGACGGCGCGGCGGAGGCCGACCTCGCGGAAGGGCTCGTCGCGGCGGGGCTCGCCTTCGCGGAAGCCGACGAGGGCGACGTGCTCTGCCGCCCGACGCTGCTCTCCCTCGAGGACGCCCCGAGAGCCGCCGGAACCGGCGTCTGGGCGGAGCCGGTCGCCGCCGCCGGCGACGGGCCGGCGCTGCGGGGGCGGGCCGGCCGCTTCACCGTCGTCTCGGGGCGGCTGCTGCATGTCGGAGAGCGGCGCGCGCGCATCTATCTCGACTTCGCGCGACGGGGCGAGGACGGGCTGACCGTCATCGTGTCGAAACGCACTTGGCGTCGTTTGCTGGAACGTGGTTTGACTGCCGCCGGGCTGACAGGCCGAACCGTGCGCGCGCGCGGCATCGTCGAGATCCGGCGCGGGCCGACCCTCGACATCGCCAGCGCGGAGGCGATTCAGGTTCTGGACGACAGGGACCCCGCGGGCGTCCGGGCGGCGCCGGAGGGCGGGGAAGCGGAAGGGGAGCGGGCGCCGCGGCGCTGATCGGGATGGGCAGGGAGCTTTTCATCGGCCGCGAGGGGGATCGGCGGGGCGCGGGGCGCCGATCGCCGCATGCGATGCCGCGCGCGGTGCTGCCCGCGCTGGCCGCCGCGCTGCTCGGGCTCGCCGGCTGCGCGGGCGACCGCACGGGCTCGGTGATCGTGCCGGCGGCGGTGACGGTGCCGCCGGAGGCCCCGCGCACCACCACCGCCCGCGAGCGCGGCTCGGATGCCGACCATGCCAAGCTCGTCGCAGCCTTCGGGGGCGAGTACAGGGCGCCGGCGACGCTGCGGCTCCTCACCGAGGTCACGGACAAGCTGGTCAAGGCCGGCGAGCGGCCGGACCAGACCTATGCCGTGACGCTTCTCGACTCGCCCGTGGTCAATGCCTTCGCGCTGCCGAACGGGCGGCTCTACGCCACGCGCGGCCTCGTCGCGCTCGCCGCCGACACCTCCGAGATGGCGGCGGTGCTCGCCCACGAGATCGCCCATGTGACGCTCGCCCACGCCAACGCCCGCACCGAGCTGGAGCTGCGCGCCCAGCTCGTCAGCAAGGTGGTGGCCGACGTGTTGAACGATCCGGCCACCGGCATGCAGTTGCAGAGCCAGTCCCGCTTCGCGCTGGCCAAGTTCTCGCGCGAGCAGGAGTTCGAGGCGGACGCGGCCGGGGTGAAGACCCTGGCGCGTGCCGGCTACGACCCGTTCGGCGCGGCCCGCTTCCTGACCGCCCTCAACCGCACCTCCGCGCTCAAGTCCGGCGGCGGCCAGGCCGAGCCCGACATGCTCGCCACCCATCCCGCGACGGGCGAGCGCATCGCCCTCGTCACCCGCGCGGCGCGTCTCATCGGCGCGCCGGGCCTCGGCGCCGACGACCGGGCGCGCTACCTCGCGGCGGTGGACGGCATCGCCTATGGCGACAACCCGGCGGAAGGCGCCGTGCGCGGGCGCCGCTTCATCCATCCGGGCCTCGGCATCGCCTTCGAGGTGCCCGACGCCTTCTCCATCGAGAACACCCGCAACGCTGTGCTCGGCACCACCAACGAGGGTAGCCGGCGCCTGCTGTTCGATCAGGTGGAAGCCAAGGACGGCCAGGAGCTCGGCGACGTGCTGAAAGCCACCTGGAACGACGCCATCGAGACGAACTCGGTCGAGACGCGCCCCATCGGCGGGCACCCGGCGGCGGTCGCCCTGTCGCGCGGGAAGGACTGGACCTTCCGGCTCGCCGCCATCCGCGTCGGCGACGCGACCTTCCGCATGATCATGGCGGCCAAGGGCGCCGTCGATCCCGATCCCGCCTTCCGGCGCTGGACGGCGAGCCTCTCGGCGGTGACGCCGGAGGAGGCGCGCTCCCTGCGCCCCTTGCGGATCGAGGTGGTGACGGCGGAGAGCGCCGCCGCCGACGAGCTCGCCCGCCGCATGGCGGTGCCGGACAAGGCGCTGGAGCGCTTCCTCGTGCTCAACGGTCTGGAACGCGGCGCGTCGCTCAAGATCGGCGAGCGCTACAAGATCGTCAGCGAGTAGTTTTCGCGGCGTCGAAGAGCCCGATGCTCTTCCCTCCCCCTCTGCGGCAGGGGAATCGCATATGAGTATCGTTGGCGTTGCGTTTTTGAGTTTGATCGATTCTGACCAAGCTTTTCTCTGTGAGGGGCCTGGCTGTGGTGGAGGATCTGCTCGTCATCCTGCGTGAAGTGCGCGATCCGCGTGACTTCACGGCCCGCCACGACTTGGGGGAGTTGCTGTTCCTGGCTCTGTGCGGGCTGGTGTGCGGCGAGAAGACCTGCGTCGAGATCGCCGACTTCGCCTCCGCCCACGAGGCGGAGTTCCGCGAAGTGCTGGCCCTGCGCCACGGCACGCCCAGC